>CALBSZ010000029.1 GCA_937967665.1 uncultured Planctomycetaceae bacterium | reverse complement strand
ACGGCAAGATCATTTTTGCCCAGCGCTGCAAGCGCAGCGAGTCGTGGCTATTTCGGGTCGGCTAACTGTTCTTCCGCGTGCTGCATTGGATGCTAACGGGACGCGATTGGTGTGTAGGGAATTTCAGCGTGATCCCGCGACAGCGTCTAAAGAGCCTGACGGTAACCTCGGAACTCTGGAATCACTACGCTGCGGCGGTCTTCGCATCGCGGCAGCCGTACGCCCTGGTACCAACGCGCCGCAACCGGCGACTTGATGGTCGCAGATGAGTTACCCGGGGTTGATTACCCACGGCCTCCGCGCAATCGCCGTGTTTGCGGAAATCATCGGGGTGCGAGTGATGCTGGCCGCGACCGCGGTGATGTTGCTGCTGTCAGGCGGCGTGACCGCTCTTGTGTTGCTGCCGGAGGCACCGCTGCTATCCCCCGCAGTTCAGATGCTGCTGTGGATTTCGCTGATTGCTGCGTGGCAGACGCTGATATCGGCAACGCTGTTTACGTTCTTCGTGATGCAAGCCCGCCAGCAAGCCACTTTCGTACCGCTTCGCGACTACGGCCAGTTTGCGCGCTTCGCGGAAACCGCAACGGCCACCGCGCGTTGAGGGATGGGCCACCCATCGCTTTCAACTCTTGAACATGCGTGTCGAGCCAGCGCTGCCCATTCCTCGCAACTCTCCCGAACGAAAACTTACGTTCAGGCTGAGGTCTCTTTGGTCATTTTCTCAGTTAAATAGCGAAGGATATCGCGCACCGAAATAATCCCGCTCAACTTCCCATCGCCGTCCATGACGGGAATGTGGCGGAAGCTGCCCAGGTCCATCCGATGGACGGCGAACGCCACTGTCGCATCTTCCTGCAATGTTTCCGGGTTTGCCGTCATGAATTTCGAAACGGGAAGACTACCAAGTTCTTTCGCGTCGACATTCAGCTTGCAAAGGGCATCACGTTCGCTGAAGATTCCCGCCAGTTCACCGTTGACAGAGACAAGAACACATCCAATTCCCTGATCGACCAGCGTACACAGCACGCTGCGGACTGGCATGTTGCCGTCAACGACGATGGGACGCTTCGGATGCAGGACATCGAGCTGGTCTTGCAGCAGCGCCCGCTCCACTTCCGTCGCCGGGACCAAGGAGTATGCATCGGTAATGGAATGCCCACATCGGTCGCATTCGTCCATACCTTCGATGTTCTGATGGCCGCAGTAAGGGCAGAGCTTCATGATACAGTCCAAGTATCGCCGGAATTGAAGAGTTTCGTGAGATCTCCCGTACCTTTCTTTTCTCGGGCCACGTCGATCTGCCGATTCAATTCCTGGTCGTATTTCGATCGATCGACAGCGCGGAAGACCCCGATGGGTTCCGGAAAGCCATCCTCATGACGCAGGCGACTCAACAAATATGCCAAACTGGGTTCTTGTGCCTTCTCGTCGTGAAATAGCAAGTCGTCTTCGCTGATCCCTTTTCCGAGTTCCACGACTTCCGGGTCGAGGCCATTCAGGCGAATTCCCTTATCGCGATTCTTGCCGAAGATGAGAGGCTTGCCATGTTCCAATTCGAGCACGTTGTCGGCCTTGGTATCCTTGGCGGTGGCGTACTCCCACGCGCCGTCATTGAAGATGTTGCAGTTCTGGTAGACTTCAACGAACGACGTCCCGCGATGTTCAGCGGCACGCTGCAGTGTTTGGCCCAGGTGCTTGATGTTGACGTCGATCGATCGCGCCACAAAAGTTCCCTCGCACCCAATGGCGATCGAAAGCGGATGCAGCGGGTTATCAATCGAGCCCATGGGGGTGCTTTTCGTCACTTTGCCGAGGGGCGACGTCGGCGAGTACTGGCCTTTCGTCAAGCCGTAAATGCGGTTGTTGAACATGACGATATTGATGTCCAGGTTCCGCCGAATCGCATGCATCAGGTGATTCCCGCCGATGCTCAATCCGTCCCCGTCTCCCGTGATCACCCACACCATCAAGTCGGGACGAACGGCCTTCAAACCGGTCGCAAACGCCGGCGCGCGGCCATGAATGCTGTGGATGCCGTACGTATTCATGTAGTAGGGGAAGCGGCTGGAACAGCCAATCCCTGAGATGAATACCAGGTTCTCGCGCGGCACACCTAGATTTGGCAACATCTTCTTCATCTGTGCCAGGATCGAGTAGTCACCGCAGCCAGGACACCAACGGACCTCCTGGTCGCTTCCAAAGTCAGCAGCTTTCAAAACAGGTAGTTCGATTGACATATCTCTTGATAACGCTGAAAAGTTTCTTGTTTAAGGAACGAATGATTCAGTATTAAGGACGCTTCCGGGCCACTACGATCCGATCACTTCTTTGATCTTTTCCATCAGTTCCGCGATCGTGAACGGCTTTCCTTGAACCTTGTTAAATTTGTTGACGTCAACCAGGTACTCGGCGCGGACCAGCATGGCCAGCTGCCCCATATTCAACTCGGGGATCAACACTTGCTTGTAGCGTCCCAGTATTTCGCCAAGGTTTCTGGGGAAGGGATTCATGTAACGCAAATGCGCGTGGGCGACCGAGAGTCCTTGCTTCCGGCATCGCGCCGTGGCCGTGGTACACGAGCCATACGTGCCGCCCCAGCTCAACACGAGCAGGTCTCCGCTCTCCGGTCCCGTCACCTCTTGTAGCGGGATGTCATCGGCAATATTCCGGATCTTTTGAGCTCGAATGTTAGTCATGCGCTGATGATTGGCCGGATCATAGCTCACGTTGCCGGTGACGTCCTGTTTTTCCAGACCGCCGACGCGGTGCTGCAAACCGACGGTACCGGGAATCGCCCATGGCCGCGCCAAGCGCTCGTTCCGCTCGTAAGGCATGAACGGTTCGCCATTTTCGCGCGGTTCGGGGTGTTGGATCTCGATGCGCGGCAGGTCTTCCAGCTTGGGAATCAGCCACGGTTCGGCGCCGTTTGCAATGAAACCGTCGGACAGC
>CALBSZ010000028.1 GCA_937967665.1 uncultured Planctomycetaceae bacterium | reverse complement strand
CTCAGTGGCAGCGATCACCCGCAAGTTCTCGACACCGGCGTCCCGCGCGGCGGCCAGGGCAGCTTCCGTTTGCTGGTCTGCGAAATCACGGCGTGCGATCCACATGGCGAATACGAAGGGCAATTCCGACCACTTGCACCATTGGTCGCCCAGATCCCACTCATGCACGAAGCTTGACGGCCCGGGATGGATGGCCCGGTCGCCGATCACCAGGACCGCGTCCGTGTCCATTTCGTCTGGTCGATGGCCGATGGAAAACGGCTCCAGACGCGGCCGGATTCCATAGCGTTCGTCGAGCAGTATCTGGACGAGCGCCACACTCGTGCGGGATCCTTCGTCCAACGCCAGACTCCGGATCTTCCGCATGGGAACACGACTCAACAACTTCACGCTCAGCACCGGGCCCCGGCATCCGATACAGGCGTCCGAAAGAATCACGTAGTCACTTTTGTGAAAGTACTCCACGGATGGAATCAAGGCGACATCCAGTTGCCCTGCCGCCAAATCGTCGGCCAGACGACTGGGCAGATCGAAGGAAACCCGCGCGTGAGGAGCGAAGGCCTCGAGCTGATACACCAGCGGCTTGGTGTTCAGGTAGGAGACGGCGCCAATGCGGATTGTTCGGTTCGTTTTCATGGTAAATTCGGCTGCAAATTATAAAACGATTCAACTCGCTCGCAAAGGCGACGATTGCTTCGTTTGTATACCTGTTCAACCGCAGTCGAACGCCGCACATAACCGCGGATAACGCCGCATGGAACTGGCAGAGACGCTCGAAATCGGCGGTCGTATCCCCTTCAACTCTGTGGTGATCTGGGCTTGGGTGAGGCAGGAAGACCGTTCCGAAAGTACGCGGTTCGTGGGAACCATCCTTGCGAGCAGCCAAAAAACGGGGACTTTTGCTTGCTCCCACGGTGAAAGTGTAGGCCAACTTGCGATCCTCTGCTAGAATCGACCGGTAGCGGGTTCTTCCACATTCTTCTTTTCCTGATGCCGACGTACCATGTCCTCCGACTCACCGTCCAATCGCAATGACGAGACGCTGGATAGTTCGATTTCTCCGATCGACGGAAAGCATCCGGGTTCGAATTACGATTCTCACGTTCAGGGTTTGCACGACGAAGTTCCCGCGCGGCCGCGGACAGCGGAGGAGTTCGCCACGCGGGTGTCGATGAGCGGGCTCATGTCGATGGACGAGTTAGTGGCCTTCCAGCAGCAAATGGCAGCGGCCGAAACCCCGCGCGATGCGGATACGCTGGCCGATTCGCTGGTTTCGCACAAACGCCTGACACCGTATCAGGCCGAGGTCCTTATTCAAGGTCGTACTCGGGGCCTCATCCTGGGCAACTACGAAGTGCTCGAAAAGATCGGCCAGGGCGGCATGGGGATGGTGTATCGGGCACGCCATCGAAGAATGAAACGCATTGTGGCGCTGAAGGTCCTGCCGCCCGCCTTGACGGCGAGGCCCGACGGGATCCAGCGTTTTCATCGCGAGGTGGAAGCGGCTGCCAGCTTGCACCATCCCAATATTGCGGCTGCGTTCGATGCCGACGAAGCCGACGGCATCCACTTTCTGGTGATGGAGTTTGTGGACGGTCCGAGTTTGTCAGGACACGTCAAACAGGCCGGACCGCTACCGATTCCAGTCGCGTTGAATCTGATTGCGCAGACCGCGCGGGGACTGGCCCATGCACATTCGAAGGGCATTGTCCATCGCGACATCAAGCCCGGTAACCTGCTGGTTGATCACGAAGGTACGGTCAAGATCCTGGACATGGGGCTGGCGCGACTGCACGTCGACGCCGAGGACGAACAGAAGAGCGAACTCACTCAGTCGGGCCGCGTGATGGGAACCGTGGACTACATGGCGCCTGAACAGGCGATGGATGCGAAGCATGTGGACCATCGCGCCGACATCTACAGCCTCGGGTGCACGCTGTATTACCTCATTGCCGGTCGACCCATGTCGCCGGAAGGGACGCTGACGCAAAAGTTGTTGTGGCATCAAAATGAGCCGGTGCCGCCGCTCAGCCGAGTCTGTTCGGATGTTCCCGAAATGCTGGAAACGGTATTCCAACAGATGGTCGCCAAGAAACGCGAGGAGCGGCAACCGTCCATGGACGTGGTGATGGAACAGTTGTTCGAATGTTTGTCGGCCTATTCGGCATCGCACCTGGAGTTGCCGGTTGCCGGAATCGAATTGCGCGGGCTTTCCACTCCCACCACGGACTATGAAGCCCGCCAGCAAAAGCTCACCATTGTCGAACGTCCCACGCTGACCAATTATGACGATTTGCCGAAGCCGATCCCGAGTGGCACGTCGCGCGCCCGCGTGTGGACGGCGATCGCGGGTGTGGCTGCCTTGCTGTTGTTCGTCGCGGTCGCCTTATTTTCCGGCGGCCGTAATGCAACGCAGGATGTGACCATTACTTGCCCGGAACCCGGTGCGATTGTGTTCCTGGACGGGAAACGTGTCGGCGTGATCCAGGCCGGCCAGGATCTCCAGATTTCCAGCAGCGCGGGCCAGCACGAAATCCGCGTCACGAAAGACGGTTTCTTACCGTATGTCCAGTCACTGGAGGTCGGGAACGATGAACCAGCCAGTCTTTTTGTGACTTTGCAGCCCAAAAAGACGCCGCCGCCGGTCGAAACCGTTGTCCAGGTGCCGCCGGACGAACCGGAAGCTCCGCAGGACGTCCCGCCGCCGATTCCTCACGAGCAACTCCTGACGTGGGTATTCATGCATCAGGGGACTGTGAATATCGTGTCGCAGGATGGCAGCGAAGCCACCGTTTCGTCACTCGACAAGGTTCCTCGAACAGCCTTTGACATTCGCCGCGTGGATCTTTCCGGTACCAGCGTTCAAGACGAAGACCTCCAGCAGCTGTCACAGGTCACGAACTTGCAGTCCCTGTCACTGAGCGATACGCAAATCACCGACGCAGGCCTGCGGCATCTCGAACCGCTGACGCAGTTGTGGACGCTTGATCTGTCGCACACGAACGTGTCCGATGCCGCGTTGGAACGGCTGGCGCGTCTGTCGCAACTTCGCGACCTGAACCTGCAGCAGACTCAGATTACCGATCAAGGCCTGACCCAACTACTGGGCCTGGACAAGCTTGAGCGGCTGTATCTTGCGGATACCGAAGTTAGCGACGTGGGTGTCGAGAAGCTGAAACTGCTGCCTTCCTTGAAAGCGCTGTCACTGAACGGCACCTTCGTGACCGACGACGGGTACGACGCCATCAGTGGACACCGTCCGCAACTGAATGTTTCGTGGGACGGGCGAGATCTGGAACGCAGCGTGGCAAACAAACTACTGGCTGCGGGCCTGACCTTGGCGTTAGAAACGAAGGACGGCGAATCGATGGCGGGCGTGCGGGTCAAAGCGAATCTGCCGCGTCAGCGATTCGTCATCACCGTCGCGGATGCTACCGATATTCGCGATGTCAACGATCCAACGTTGAAGTTATTGTCGGCGCTCTCCGAACTTCGCGAAACGCGACTCAGCGGCACTTCCGTCACGGCCGAAGGCATCGCCCACCTGCACGGCTTAAAGACGCTGCAGCGGATCGACTTGGGTTCGCTGCGACTTGCCAAGGCCAATGTTGATGCACTTCAGAACGCGCTGCCCGATACGGAGATCGTCAGACGCCCGCCGGCGGATCTCGTTGTCGCCGAATGGGTCGTGGACAACGGGGGGGAGTTGAGTCTGTCGAGTGACGGGATTGTCTTCGCCAACGTCGCCACGCGTGAAAAGATCCCGCAGGGTGAATTCACCGTGGAGGAAATCGACCTGGCGGGAAACGATCACGTGGAGGATGCGAGCCTGGAGATGATCGGGGGCCTTCCGGGTCTGAAGTCGTTGTTCTTGTCGGACACGAACATCACCGACGTCGGGGTCCAGGCGATCTCCGGATGCACGTCGTTGCGCGACCTGAGTCTGAGCGGTACGAAGGTGACCGCGGAAAGCGCCAGCGTCATTGGCAAGATGTCTTCGCTGCGCCGCCTTTATTGGGCAGGGCTGCCGACCGACTCGCAAGTCATTCAGTATTTCTCACGGTTGCCGGGTTTGACCCACCTGTCACTGGCCGGAACGTCGCTGGCGACGGCGGATTTGATTCACCTGAAACGACTTCCCGACCTCTCCTGGCTCAGTGTTGCCCAGACCGACCTGGGCGACGACAGCATCCAGTACCTGCGGATGCTGCCTCGCTTGTCCGACTTGACCGTCACTCAGTGCAAGTTCAGCGATGCTGGCGTCGAAGAACTGGTCGCGGCATTACCGGAGTGCAAGATTGAACACGATCCACTCGACGCCGAACGGCTGATTGCCCGCCTGGTCCTGCAAAAAGGAGGCATTGTGGATTTGGACACCGGGCCACTCGAACGCCTGGGCCAACTGCCGCGTGGCGCCTGCAAAGTGATCAAGATCGACTTAGCCGAACTGTCCACGTTGGACGTGTCGCAACTGGCGGGACAACTGGAACGCTGCCGGCACCTGAAGCAGTTGAACTTGTTCGAAACTCGGTTGTCCAATGCGGACCTGCAGACGGTGGCCAAAGTCGCCTCGCTGCAAGACGTGAACATCGGCAACACGCTGATAACTGATCAAGGACTCGCCCACCTGAAAGAACTCAAGAATTTGGAAACGCTCGACGCGCGCGGAACGCGCGTGCAAGGGTCCGCGCTGCGACCTTTGCAGGCGCTGCAGAACCTGAAGCATCTGAACGTCAGCGGTACGGGGATCAGCGATAGTGACGCGAGCAGCCTGCGGGCGTTTTCCAAGTTGGAGAGCCTGGACCTCAGTTCCACGCGGATTTCCGATGCCAGCCTTCCCGATATCGCGACGCTCACCAACCTGAGATCACTCGGATTGCGCGGCACGTCAATATCCGACGCGGCCGCGGAGCACCTTGGCAAATTGGTTGAGCTAAAGTACCTCAGCCTCGACAGCACAAAGTTCACGGATGCGGGCGTTGCCAAACTCGGCGGCGTGTTCATCCCCACCAGCACGCAGTTTCGCGCCGCGGAGATTGAGTATCGTCTCCGCGACTCCGCAGCGGTTGCAGCAGTCACGGCCACGCACATTGCCGGAGAGTTGGAAACCGCCTCGGCCAATGCTCCCGACCTCAAGCAC
>CALBSZ010000027.1 GCA_937967665.1 uncultured Planctomycetaceae bacterium | reverse complement strand
TCAAGGCGGCCATCGCCGAGGCGCCGCCGGAAATGGTACCGGTGATGGACACGATCCTGGCCAACTGGTACTGGCATTACTTCCAGCAGAATCGCTGGCGGTTCATGCAGCGAACTCAAACATCGGCTGCCCCCAGCGATGATTTCGAAACGTGGGATCTGGCGCGTATCCTGAGTGAAATCGACAAGCATTTCACCAAGTCGCTGGCAGCTCACGAGAAGCTGAAACAAATTCCCATCGGCGACTACGACAAGTTGCTGGTCAAAGGCACGACACCGGATTCTTATCGCCCGACACTGTACGATTTCATCGCCTTCAACGCGCTCGAGTTCTACTCGATGGGCGAGCAGGCCGGGGCGAAAGCCGAAGACGCTTTTGAACTCGCGGCGGACAGCCCCATTTTCGGCAGCGCCGCGGACTTTATTACGTGGCAAGTCGACGCGACCGATCAAGACTCTCCTACGTTCAAGGCCCTTCGCCTGTATCAGCAACTGCTCGCTTTCCATCAAGACGACGACGATAAATCGGCGTTTATCGACGCGGATCTGTACCGGCTTCAATTTGGTTTCAACCAGGCGTTCGGCGAAGAGAAAGACGCGCGATACAAAGCGGCGCTGAAACGCTTTGTGGATCAATGGGGGGATCATCCCATTTCAGCACGCGCCTTGAACCAGTGGGCCCAGGTGCTGCAACAAGAGGGCGAACTGGTGGCTGCACGCGAGATCGCCCAGCGCGGCGTTAACGCGCATCCGAATAGCGTGGGGGGCGCTTACTGTTTCAATCTGATTCAGCAGATTGAGTCCAAGTCGCAGCAAATTTCCACGGAACGGGTCTGGAACGCGCCCTGGCCGAAAATCTCCGTGGCCTATAGGAACCTGGACCACGTCTATTTCAAGATCGTTCCCGTGCCGTTTGATCCGGCCCAACAAGGCTACTATCAGACGGAATACCTGAACCAAAACCAGCGCAACGCGATCCTCGGCCGCAAGCCGGTCGTGTCATGGGATCGTGAACTCCCCAAGACACCGGACTACAAAGAACGCCAGGAAAGGTTGGATGTACCCGAAAAACTCAAACCGGGATTCTACTACCTGATCGCCAGTTGGGATCCGAAATTCGGAGACCAGAACAATCAGGTTTCGATAACTGACTTCTGGGTCAGTGACCTCGCGCTGATCACCAGAACGCAACACGGCGACGGCCGGATTGGTGGCTTCGTGCTCGACGCCATTACCGGTGACCCCATCGCAAAGGCCAACGTGCAACTCTGGATCAACCGCAATCGAAACGGACGCACGAAAGGCCCCGCCACCAAGACCGACGAAAACGGGCTGTTCGATCTGCCTGTCGCCCCAAACAGCAGCTACTTGATTCACGTGACCCACGATGGCCACGAACTGGCGTCAACACGCGATTACGGCAATCGGAGCCGCGACTATCGCGCTCGACCTTACCAGCGCACCGTCTTCTTCACCGACCGCGCGCTATACCGTCCCGGCCAGACCATTCACTACAAGGGCATTTGCATCGATGTCCACGCCGAGAACGACAACTACAAGGTCATTCCCCGGCGCAGCGTCACGGTGCAACTGCGCGATCGCAATGGCAAAGAAGTCGAACGGGTACAGCATCAGACGAACGACTACGGTTCGTTCAGCGGCAGTGTCACGGCGCCGCGCGACCGGTTAACCGGCGTCATGACAATCACCGTCGCCGATGGACCTTCTGGATCGACCAATTTCAGTGTGGAGGAGTACAAGCGGCCGAAATTCCAGGTCGAACTGGAGCGGCCCAAAGAAGCCGCGAAGTTGCTTGGCGAAGTCACCTTGACCGGCAAGGCTACCGCGTATACCGGTGCCGCCATTGACCACGCCAAAGTCCGCTATCGCGTCGTCCGCGAAGTCCGCTACCCGTATTGGTGGAGTTGGTATTACTGGTGGCGGACGCAGGACGCGAACAGCCAGGAGATCGCTCACGGCAGCGCCGAGACGGCCGTGGACGGAACGTTCGATGTTACGTTCACGGCTCGCCCGGACCTGTCCGTCTCGGCCGAAGACGAACCGATCTTCCAGTACACGGTTTACGCCGATGTGACCGACACGACGGGCGAAACGCGTTCGGCTCAGAACAGCGTCCGCGTTGGCTACACCGCGCTGCAGGCCAAGCTTGACACGACAGAATCCTGGTTAACCAACCAGCAGCCGATCAGTATCCAGGTCCACACCACCACGTTGGACGGCGTTGGCCAGGCCGCGGAAGGTTCGCTGAAGATCCATCGGCTTCAACAACCGGCGACCGTGCAACGAGAAGACCTGCAGAATCACCGCTACTGGAACCGCGGCGATGAGAAACCGGCTCCCGATCTGTCCAATCCCAATAGCTGGGAACTCGGAGAGGTGGTTGCCCAGCGGGGCTTCACGACGGATGCTTCGGGCACGGTGTCGTACCCGTTTCCGCTCGACGCCGGCATCTATCGCGTGCTGCTGGAAACCCAGGACCGCTTTGGCAAGAAGGTCACTGCGCAACTCCCCCTGCATGTGCTCGATCCGGAAGCGGACCATTTGGCGGTAAAAATTCCCAATCATATGGACGCGCCGACCTGGACCGTGGAACCTGGCACCGAATTCTTCGCGATCTGGGGAAGCGGCTACGATCGCGCGCGGGCCTTCGTGGAAATCGAACATCGGCGGAAGATCGTGAGCAGCTTCTGGAGCGATCCGCGGCGCACCCAGGTGGCGATCAAGCAGCCGGTTACGGAAGCCATGCGAGGCGGTTTTACGGTGCGCGTCACCATGGTGCGGGAAAACCGCGCGTACTTACAGTCGCGGCAAGTGAACGTCCCCTGGACGAACAAGAATCTGTCCATTAGTTGGGAACACTTTGTTTCGAAGCTCAAGCCGGGACAGGAAGAGACCTGGACGGCGACGATCAAGGGCCCTGATGCCAAGCGTGCCGTGGCGGAAATGTGCGCGACGCTTTACGACGCGTCGCTCGACGCCTACCGGCAGCATGGCTGGAGCGGCCTGCACTTTTTCCGCCACGATCATTCGAATTTGTACCAACAGTTCGAAAACGCCTTGCGGCACTTGCAGCACGTGAAAGGAAACTGGCCGCAGCAGCACAAAGGAGTGGAATTCAGCTATCGCAGTTTCCCGTATGAGATCGTGGCCAACCTGCGGGGCTACGCCGCCTTCAGCCGTCGTGGCGGAGGCCAGAACCGCATGCTGAAGAGCGCCATCGCGACCGGCGCGCCGGAAGCGGCCGCCATGCTGGCGGACGGAGACGCTTTTGGGGACGGACTTGCGGCGGCCAAAGAAAATACAGCACGCCAGCGCGCCACGTGGCAGCAGGGTGAGCAGGCGGAACAAGAAGGCGGCGGTCCCGACCTGAGCAAGGTGAGCGCCCGCACGAATCTGAACGAAACGGCGTTCTTCTTCCCGCATCTCACTTCCACCAGCGAAGGTGAGGTGAAACTAACCTTCACCATGCCCGAAGCGCTCACGGAATGGAAGTTCCTGGGAATCGCCCACGACGCCGAACTGCGCAGCGGCATGATTTCCGATTCGGTCGTGACCGCCAAGGAACTCATGATCCAGCCCAACCCGCCCCGGTTCCTCCGCGAAGGGGACGAACTGGAGTTCACGGTCAAGGTCACGAACCAATCCGCCGCCGCCCAAACTGGCACTGTGCGTTTGACGCTATCGGACGCCCGCACGAACGACTCGGTCGACGATCTGCTGGGCAATCTGAAAACCGATCAGCCGTTTGACGTTCCTTCGAAGGAATCGCGAAGTTTCTCATGGCGTTTGTCGGTCCCCGATGGCCTGGGCTTCCTGACCTACAAGGCGGTCGGCTCGACGGGACGTCTGGCGGACGGCGAAGAAGGCTATCTGCCCGTCCTGTCGCGACGGATCCTTGTTACGGAATCGCTGCCGCTGCCGATACGCGGGAAGACGACCAAGGAATTTGAATTCGACAAACTGCTCAAGTCCGGGGCATCGGATTCACTGGAGCATCAGAGCCTGACCGTCCAGATGGTTTCGAACCCATCGTGGTACGCCGTCATGGCCCTGCCTTACTTGATGGAATACCCGCATCAATGCAGCGAGCAGACTTTCAATCGCCTGTACGCGAACGCCTTGGCCCGGTACATCGCCAACTCGGATCCCAAAATCCGCCATATCTTTGACCAGTGGAAAGGCACGCCCGCACTCGACAGCCCCCTGGAAAAGAATGAGGACCTCAAGGCCGTGATGCTCGAAGAAACGCCTTGGGTTCGCCAGGCCGAAGCCGAAAGCCAGGCACGGCGCAACGTCGGCATCCTGTTCGACGACAATCGGCTGAATACCGAATTGGCGCGAGCCTTGAATCAGCTAACGGAAATGCAACATGGCGATGGCCGCTGGCCCTGGTTCCCGGGCGGACCCGGAAACGACTACATCACACTCTATATCACTACCGGTTTTGGCCGCTTGCGGCATCTCGGCGTCGACCTGAATACCGCGCCCGCCGTCAAGTCGTTGAATGCCCTCGATGCCTGGGTCGATAAACAATATCGATATATCCTCGCCCACAGCGACCCGGAAAAGAATCACCTGAGTTCGACGATCGCCTTGTACCTGTACGGTCGCAGTTTCTTCTTGGAGGACCAGAAGTTCCAGCCGAAGCACCAGCAGGCGGTCGACTATTTCCTCGGTCAGGCCCGCCAGTACTGGCTGGAACTGGCCAATCGACAGTCCCAGGCGCACCTGGCTGTGGCTCTGAAACGGTTTGGCGATCTGAAAGCGGCGCAAGGCATCATGGCGTCCATCAAGGAACGCAGCGTGACCGACGAGGCATGTTCTGGCGAGATACCGAACAGTCGTGGTGGTGGTACCGCGCCCCTATCGAAACGCAAGCCATGATGATCGAAGCGTTCGACGAAGTCATGAACGATCGCGACGCCGTAGAAGACTGCCGCGTCTGGCTGCTCAAGCAGAAACAAACCCAGGACTGGAAGACGACCAAGGCTACTGCCGATGCCGTTTACGGACTGCTGCTGCGCGGGACTGATATTCTCGCCTCCGACGCGCTCGTGGAAGTGAAACTGGGTGCGCTCACAGTCGCTCCCCAGAATGTCGAAGCCGGCACAGGTTTTTACCAACAACGGTTCGTCAAGTCCGAAGTGCAACCCGATTTTGGTAAGGTCACCGTAACCAAGACAGACGAAGGCGTCGCCTGGGGCAGCGTCCACTGGCAATACCTGGAAGACATGAGCAAGATTACGCCGTACGAAGGCACACCGCTCAAATTGAAAAAGTCGCTGTTCACCAAGGAGTATTCCAAGAGCGGGCCGGTGCTGCACGCCGTCGACGGGCCACTCGAAGTGGGTGACGAACTTGTTGTACGAATCGAGCTGCGTGTCGACCGCGCCATGGAATATGTGCACATGAAAGACTACCGCGGCAGCGGCACCGAGCCGGTGAATGTCTTGTCACAGTACAAGTACCAGGACGGGCTGGGATATTATGAATCGACTAAGGACACGGCCAGTCACTTTTTCATCGACTACCTTCCCAAGGGCGTGTACGTTTTTGAATACTCTGTGCGCGTCCAGCACCGCGGTCAGTACCAGACCGGCATGGCTCAGATTCAGTGCATGTACGCCCCCGAGTTCAACAGCCATTCCGAAAGCCTGCCCCTCACCGTGAAATAATCGGTCTCTGCCCGCCTCAGCAGTTCGAAAGGCTGCGCAAGACAGAAAAAAGGGGAGGGCCTGACTCGGCCGTGCGACCGGAAACGATGTCGCCCGGCCTTTCGGCGACGGCAAGATCCCCCCTATCCTGGCAAGACGAGGCGTTGCGATCGGATGTCGCGACAAGCCGCTGCGCCTGCCGCCGCAACGAGGCGCTGCCGTGGCGGCTTGTCAAAAACGCGGAGTTGGTTTAGGATACGCGGAGTTGACAGGCGGTAGCAACCAACGAGCAGTGGCGTCAGTCTCATCAGCGGACCTTTCAGTAATTTGCGGCACAGCATCCAGCAAATCTCCTGACGCCAACCGGATGCAATGGGAAGCAAACCGCGCCGAATCTTCGTGGTGTTCGAGTCGACCGGCCGGGTGATTGCCAGGGGCGGTGACGCAATGCCCGGGTAAAACGCGCACGTGGAATAGCGCAAGAGTTTTTCTGCCGAAGTTTCTGACTAAGTAGAGCGCGAGACGCGTGCCAGGGAGCAACGAGGGCGAAGCTGTTCGTCCTTCGAGCGCTATTGGTTCATTTCTATTCATTTTACATTTGTCCGCCAGGGAACACGCAGAGCGATATCGAGCGATTTGTCGTGGAACTTTATGCGCCTCGCGCGCGTCAAAGCCAAGACTTCTCGACACTCGACTCAATGCCCATCGGCAATTGGGTTGGTGTATCTGCAGCTTCCTAAATCGTCCTGGACGAGGAGGGTACGATATGGCAACAGTAAAAGTCTCGATTCGGAGGAGCCCGCAGGCTGCTGCCGATTCGAGCAAGCCGATCAAAGGGGATCGCCCTTTGCATCGCGTGAAATTAGTGCGCCGCCGGCAGGGCGTTTCGTTACGCAGTGCCGCCCGGCAGTTAGGTACCGATGTCCGCCAGACGAGATTACTGGAAGACGAGTCTACTGACTTGCGGCTCAGTGACCTCTATCGCTGGCAACAAGCATTGGACGTTCCCATCGGGGAATTGCTGGTCGAATCAGAAAGTCCGCTGTCCCGTCCCGTAATGGAAAGGGCACGGATGATTCGACTGATGAAGACCACGATGGCGATTTACGAACGATGCGAGTCTCAATCCATTCGAAGGATGGCCGAGACGATGGTAGAACAGTTGGTCGAAATCATGCCGGAGCTGGCGAGCGTCAGTCCGTGGCATGCCGTCGGTCAACGTCGCAGCCTGGAAGATTTCGGCCGCGTGGTCGAACGCCGAGTGTCCGATGACGTTTTTCATTCTCCTTTGTCGTCCGCGGACGACTAACTTCAGTCGCCATTGCGCGACACAAAGAATAGCTGATTGGTATTTTCTGATTCTGGAATCATTTCATTCCTGAAAGTGGCCCTCCCAACCGAGGGCCATTTTCGCTTCTTGGCCGGAAACGGAGTCCCCTCCATTCTCGTGCCAGGGGTCGTTGATCCACTTGCCCGGATGATTCATGGTTGTAGGGTGCTGTCGAGCAAACGAGCGAAAACTGGTGGTTCTGCATTCGCGAACAACTCTCGTGAGCAGACAGCGTGTGAAAACAAGCGTGATTCGTTTGCGCTGGCCCACCAATCACTTACGCGAATCTGACCTGTCTAAGTGAATAATCCGAGCTTGAGGATCCTGTCACTTTAGCCACAAACCGCGTTTACCGACTGGCTCGTCCTCCTGGCCGGGGCCGCCGAGTGGAATGGCGTGGGCTTCGATGTCGGCGACTTGTTCCAACGCCAGGGCCTTCATCGCCTGGACCCGCTCAGGGTGTTTCCCGCTGACGTCGGTTTGTTCTGCGGGGTCCTCGGCCAGGTTGATCAGAACGGGCCCCTGCTCGGAGCCCGAAATTTCTTTGACCCGGTCCAAGTATAACTTCCAGTTGTCGACGCGGACCGCTTGAGGGACACCCCACCCATGCCAGTACAGCAAGTCCTTCCGGGCATGCTTATTGTCTGGGCTGTTGATCAACGTGTTCCAGACATTGACGCCGTCGAGTTTGAGACGGGACGGGGTGTCAGTCAGGTCGATTTCACATGCGTGCGCCAGCGTGGGCAGGATGTCAATCGCAGCAGTGATTTCGTCGCAGTCCCGACCCGCCGGAATCACACCTGGCCAGCGAATCAGACAG
>CALBSZ010000026.1 GCA_937967665.1 uncultured Planctomycetaceae bacterium | reverse complement strand
GAGATCGCCTACGCGTATGTGCAGGATTACTTGAAACTTCGTCCGGACGTGGCCGCTGCAGCCGCGTCGCTGCAGGACCTGAGTACACTGCGAAAGCTCCCTGGCCCGGCGCTAGAACAAACCGTTGCCGAGACCAACCAGGAACGCGAGCTGAACGGCCTACCGCCGCTGCAAGGCAACCAATGGGTTCTGTTGGGACCGGTTCGCGCTTACTTTACGACGACCGAAGGAGGTGCCGCGATCAATCAACAGATGGAAGTCCTGGACAGCCATGACCATCCCATCCCGGGACTCTTTGCCATCGGCCAGAACGGATTGGGGGGACAGATTCTGTGGGGACACGGACTGCACATCGCCTGGGCCATTACGAGCGGCCGCCTTGTCGCCGAACATCTGGCCCGTCAGCAACATCCGTGACAAGTCTCCTCCGCGGACAAAATTGCTTCCGTTGGCATGGGCGATTCGAATCGTTCACGCTAGTGCGAGTCGCACGGACGTGTAGCGTCTCCGGCGCTGTAAATCACCGCGTCAAGTGACGAAAAGACCGCTACACTTACGCGAAACGCGCTCTAAGGTCCCTTCAGCTCTTCGTCGAACACGGCCGCCCTCTGCCACGACGTCCTCTGGATCAGACGTTGGTGAACCGGCAACGGAACACAAGAGAAGAGGCACCCGTACTTGCACCGCTATCCACATCGGCGGGCCACATCGATTATCTCGATCGTCGGTACATCAATTGCCTTGCTCACTCTCACACCTACGCCCCTCGCGAACATTAGAATCAAAATGCTACTTCATGCAATTCGGAGCGTACGGATCCTTGAAGGGCGACTCTCATCACAAACGCTCCACAGCTTCGAGTGCCAGTTCATCGAGAATAGCTTCAAGGTCTTCAATACGATCGACGCTAAAATCGATGTCGATCCAAGTGTACTGCTGGCGTTGAACGGTTTCCATCAATAGCATACGATCTAACGCTTGTGGCGACTCGTGACCGAACACGCCCCTCGATATGTTGCTATCGATTGTAGACTAAGCGGAAGAAGAAGCCGTCGAAACCGATGTCGGTTGCCCCGTTGTCAATCGAGCCGCCGTGGAAATTGTCCACAAAGTCGGTTGACGTGGCGGCATTCAGCCAGCTTGAAAGTTCATAGCCAGCCGCTACATTCCACGGCCCGTTTTTCCAGTCGGCACCGACGGCCAACTCCATAACAGGCGACACTTGTTCGAATGTTTGGCTGACGTCGATGACGGCAGTCCCAAAGTTTTCTTCATAACGGTGCGATTGAAGTTCTCCCGCCAAAAGCGAAATCCCCAGGCTTCCGAATAGGCTTAGATTGCGATACATGTTCCAATGAACAGAACCTGCGACTCGGCCTCCGAAGCCTTCGAATTGCGTGGGAGCGTCGACGATTCCATTACTGAAGGCGCCGCCATCGTATACAGCGCGCAGGTCTTGGTCTATGTTTGCGTAGCGTAGTCCCAGCGAAACACGCGAGGATACCGAGTCACAAAAATGCAGCCAATGCCCGGCCTCCAAATCGTACACATTCAGGTTGACGCCGCCTGTCGCAACCACCGAATCGGCATTCGTCAGACCACTTGCCGGACTGGAGAGTAAAGCCAATACCTGATTCGAACCCGGAGCAAAATCGAGTCGTCCATTCGTGGACAGGTGCGTATACGTGAAGCCCAGGTCCCATCCCGTTCGAGTTCGCATTCCAATTCCTGCTCGTACACCGCCACCATTACCAAGATCCAGTGATTGGATCGGATCTCCCGCACTGGGAACACCAACGCCTTGCGGGTCAAGGATGGCGACGCCAAGTCCGGAGCGAGTTGCTTGCCAGTTCAGGTAGTCAACATGCATGGTCAACGGGGAACAGCAACGTACACAAGAACTTCCCACTCCTGCATCGCATGATGCGCATCCTGTCGGCTCAGCATGTCGCAGGGCCACCTCTGAGGTTGCGTCGGTCGCGTCGTGATGAAGTGAAGCGTGCTTGCCTTTGACTTGCCCGGTAAGAAATTGGCCACAACCAAGACAGACGAAAAATACAAGAATGCTCACGGTTCGCAATGCCGCGATGTTCATTGTGTTATCCTTCCCTGTGATCGAATGGCGAGAATCCCATCGCCCCACATGATGCGTTCGTCTGGTCCATCGCGAACAACGGTAGAATGGAGTCCAATTACAAGAGTGTCCTATCGCTGTCGTCTCGCCTCCCGGCGAACTCGGCAAGCAACCGTCACGAGAGAACTACGGAAAGTGTTTATGCCGCGCCGTCTACCAACCCGCCCCGATTTCGTGTGTCTCCTGGCTCGCGCCTAGGCCCCATCGATGGCCCAGAACCGTGGCAAATTCAGCGGCCACCTTGACCTGGACTTTGTATCGGTTGCATAGCATGGGCAAGATGAGCCAATTATTCCGATTTTAACGGCGGCTCCGCTAGCAGTTGACTGTGCCATCATTGAGGCACTGTTGGGACGTCCTGGGAGAGGATTGTCAGGAGATTGGTTTCGGCTGGGGCCTTTCCAAAACGGTGAGAGTTTTCGCTCGCAGCGGCAGGGCCCTCATTGTGCAAGACGCGGTTATTGGAAGTCTTGCGAACATGTCCCATGCTGTCTAACACGACATCTTCCTGACTGGTCTTCACATCGATAGCAGCGCTCGGATCTTCATTCGGCTTTTGGCTTGGGGGCGAAGAATGATCGACGGACTTCACTGCCGTGATCACATCCATTGACGGGCCTTTCCCTTCCGCGGTCGCGGTTGGGACGGAATCAGAATTGCGTAGATAATGAATGATTCGCAAGACATCCATTGGAGTCACCATGCCATCTCTTGTGACGTCCGGGTATCCATTTGAGTTCCGAACCTCATGTATCGCCGAGATGCCATATTGGTTGAGATAATTAATCACGAGCAGCGCGTCTTGGGGTGAGATGACACCGTCCACATTCGTGTCGAGCGGAGTGTCGCGATTCATCAAGACCATGCCTGACGACTCGCCTTCGGCGCCTTCTGATGTTCGAGTGGACACGGTGTCATCTGAATCCATTACCGAAGCTTCACCTTCAGCATTAGGCGCAGCCTCTGTCGGAGCTACGGGCGCCGGTCGATGAATGTCAGCAGAGGTGTTATCCATCAGGTAATCCTCTGACGACGCCATCAACAGGTCTTGGCCGAGTCCACCGTAAACTGTCTCGATATCATCATCTGGAAGCCATTGCAAAACACCGTCTACGGCTGCTAGTCGACTGTCGTTGTCACCCGCGTTTGTCCATTGATTCAAGATGTTGGTCAATTCGTCAGCGCCGTTGACGACATCGTCGGCCACGATGATATCGTGTCCCGCATAGCCAATCAGTTCATCAATGCCCGCACCTCCGACGAGTAAGTCAAGTCCACCGCTGCCGACAACCCGATCCTCGCCATCGCCACCGTGAACTAGATTGCGTCCGCCACCGCCCTGCAGGTGGTCGTGTCCGGGCCCGCCATCGATTCGAGCATCCATGGGCAACCTGTCCGAAATGACCACCCGGTCATTCCCACCTGCCACATACACCAGAATGTTGGTAACGGCTGCCTCGTCGACATAAAGTCGGCGGACCCCTGTATCATACAGCGACGCATGTACAAATATTTGCCCAGGCGCTCCGGGACCAATCGTGACAATATCGTTTTCGACGCTACCGACGATCTCCAAAACGCCGTTACGAAGCTGAGTCCCTGTCACGAAGGCCTCCGCTTCCGCCGTAGCGGAACTTTGAGCACTATCCACGAGCATCAATACGATGTTGTGCGCCCCGCCTTCCTCGTACACGTGACTGGCCGAAACCATTCCGGATCCGTCGGCTGCATTGACAGTCACGTTCTCTTGTGCGGAACCGTCGCCCCAATCAACCTGGGCAGTATGCGTATCTACCAGTCCCGGATCAGTAAACTCTGCCATGAGCGACACGGTTTGACCGGCGGCCACGTCGCCAGGTTTTGCAGCGTTGGTCGTCAAACGGGTAATCGCAGGCGCGACGTTTTGAACGATTAGCGAAGTGGAATCTTCATCGGTCTCTCCCTGCTCGTCGCGAACTCGAACGGCGACCGTCCATTGCCCGTCGTTGTCAATCCCGAGATTGTTTAAGTCAGACCACGTCAGCGTCACACTCTCGCCGACGGCGTCATCAAAGACATTATCGCCGTTGACATCCCAGAGATACATTAACGTGTCTGCATCGGGATCGGAAGAACCAGAAGCATCCAGCACTAACGTAGCTCCCTCGTTGATCTCGTACGGTCCACTCGCGTCAGCCTGCGGCGCCGAATTGCTCTGGACGTCAATGGTGAGCGACGCCTGATCATCAGGCGTCGCGCCACTCGACGCGTCATCAACCGTTACCGTGACGTCCAATTGCGGATTCGTCGCAAAATCAAGAGCTGAATTGGCTCGCAAGAACAACTCGGTATCGTCGATTTCGAACAAGTTCGCGTCGTCACCTGCTAAGTCCAGCAATGCCATCCCCAGGGCGTCGTCCATGACAACGATATCGGCGACCTTGGTGCGAGCCGTGGTACTCTGCAAAATGGTCGTGACCGTGTTCTCGAGTGCGACTGTGGGTGGCTCGTTCACATCCGTCACGTTGATGGCAAGTGCCGCCTGGTCATCCGGAGTGCTACCAACGGTCATGTCGTCCACGGTCACGGTCACAGCCAGTTGCGGGTTCGTTTCGAAGTCGATCGTTTGACCTGCTCGCAGGAACAATTCCGTACCAACAACCTCGAAGAGCGTTGACTCCGCCCCGATCAACGCCAGCGTCTCGTCGCCCAATGCGTCATCCGTCACCACGATATCGGCGACCTTCGTTTGCGTCGTGGTATTCTCCGAAACGCTGGTAATGGTATTCTCGAGCATCACGGTGGGCGGATCGTTCACGTCTGTGACCGCAATCGACAATGCCGCCTGATCGTCCGGCGTGCTGCCGATCGACACGTCGTCTACGCTGACGATAACGTCCAATTGTGGGTTGGCAGTAAAGTCAATCACCTGACCAGCCCGCAAGAACAATTCCATGTTGACGATCTCGAACAACGCCGCGTCACTACCACTGAGAGTTAGAGTCTCATCACCCAATGCATCATCGGTGACCACGATGTCGGCAACCTTGGTTTGCGCCGTTGTGCGTTCCGGCACCATGGTGACAGCGTTGGCTAGTTCAATGGTTGGCGGCTCATTGATATCCAATATGCCGATGGTCAACGAAGCGAGGTCATCGGGGGTATTTCCGACAGTGATGTCATCGACGGTGACACGGACGTCGAGCGGAGTATCCGATTCAAAGTCGAGCGGTTGATTGGCACGCAAGAACAGTTCGTTGCCGACGATCTCAAACAAACCTGCGTCAGCACCGGCCAGGGCAAGCGTTTCATCTCCGAGAGCGTCGTCAGTGACGACAATGTCGGCGACCTTGGATTGCACGGTCATGTTTTCCGAAATACTGGCAACCGTGTTCTCGAGCGTAATGCTGGGGGGCTCATTGAGATTCGTCACGTCGATTGTCAGCGTTGCCTGATCATCCGGCGTGGTACCGATCGTGACGTCGTCAACGGAAACACCGACATTCAGTTGCGGATTGGTCTCAAAGTCGAGTGCTTGATCGGCGAGCAGGAATAGCTCTGCCCCGACGAGTTCGAATAACGCGGCAGCGGCACCGAACACCTCGAGCACTTCATCTCCCGAGGCGTCGTCGGTGACTACCACATCCGCCACCTTCGTGCGTGCGGAGATGCCTTCCGATAAGGATGTCACGGTGTTTTCTAACGCAATCGTAGGCGGTGTATTCACATCCTTCACTAAAATCGACAGTTAGTCTTTGTCCTCCTGCATGCTTCCGACTGTCACGTCATCGACCGAAACTGTAACATCCAACTGTGCATTCCCTTCGGAGCTGAGCGTTTGCCCTGCCTTCAAGAACAATTCCGTGCCCTCGATTTCGAACAAATCCGCATCGTCTCCTGTAAGGCCCAGCGTCTCGCTCCCCAACGCGTCGTCCATCACCACGACATCCGCGACTCTCGTCTTAGCGGTCGTGTCTTCCGGTAGCGTGGTCACCACATTCTGGAGAGTGATGCTGGGCGGTTGGTTGACATCCGTTACCGCAATGGACAACGATGCCTCATCGTCCGGCGTAGTCCCCACCGTCGAATCGTCGACGGAAACACCAACATCCAGCTGTATCTGGGTATCGAAGTCAAGCGTCTGTCCTGCGCGCAAGAAGAGTTCGCTACCGATGATTTCAAACATCGTCGCGTCTGCGCCGATCAGGCTCAGCGTTTCATCCCCCAAGGCGTCATCCGTAACAACGATATCGGCGACCTTGGTCTGTGCCGTCGCACCCTCAGGCAGCGAAGTGACGGTGCTTGACAGCGCGATGGTCGGTGGTTCGTTGACATCCGATACGGCAATGCTCAGCGTCGCCTCGTCATCCGGTGTGGTGCCGACCGTCGGATCGTCAACCGTGACGCCAACATCCAGCTGCGGATTGGTCTCGAAATCGACGGTCTGACCAGCCTTAAGGAACAATTCCGATCCCAGTATTT
Organism: uncultured Planctomycetaceae bacterium; assembly: GCA_937967665.1. Classification (GTDB taxonomy): domain Bacteria; phylum Planctomycetota; class Planctomycetia; order Pirellulales; family Pirellulaceae; genus CALBSZ01. The sequence continues at coordinate 42,872 of CALBSZ010000026.1, read as the reverse complement.
CGAACAGATCGGCATCGCTGCCGCTCAGACCGAGCGTCTCATCGCCTGTATCATCATCACTGACAACGATATCGGCGACTTTCGTTTGAACCGTTGTATTCTCTGCGAGCGTCGTCAGCGTATTCTGCAGCGCGACGGCCGGCGGTTGATTCGGATTCACCTCGAAGGTGCGTGCGAAAATGTCCAGGAAGTCACCTGCGGCACCGTCACCGTCCCATACCGATATCAGTGTAGTACCGGCGAACGCGACATCGGGATTCTGTTGGTCACCCGTCGAGTTCGTTGGCACCGTGAACGAATCGTCCTCGGGTGTGCCATCAGCCATGAATTCGCGGGCGATGACTTCGCGTGCGCTGGTGCTTTGATCATCTTCGGTCCAGGTAACCAGGAACCGGCCGCTCACCAACGACGTGATGGCAGGCGCCAGCGGTACGACGATATCGTTTTGATCAACGCGCAGTTCGCCGCCCACCGGGTCACCATTGCTGTCGTATTGTTGAGCGAACAGTTGGGTTGCAGTAGCGTCCTGCGAAATCCAGGCGACGACGAAGGAGCCGTCGGAACGCATCGTGATGACGGGCGTGGTCTGGTCGCCGGTTGTGGTCGAATTCACGATCACGGGATCGCCGGCGGGTGTATCGTCGGCACCGAACCGGCGCACAAGTGCCCCTCGACCAGCGCCATCGACACTCTCAAAAGCGATGGCATACGAACCGTCAGCTGCGGCCGCGATATCAGGAAAGATCCCTCCCGCAGCATTACTGACTTCAAACGTAGCGCCGTCGACGGCATTGGCGGATGTGAAACGACGAGCGAAAATCTGGCTTTGGGTATTGAAGGAATCCCAGGCGACGACAAAATCGCCGGACGTCGCGAAGGCAATCGTCGGATCATAGTGATCGCCAGTACCATCGCTGACCAGTACCTGATCACCCATCGGCGTTCCGTCGCTGGCGAATGCGCGCGCGTAAATGTCCGACTGCCCCGGCATCATATCCATGGGGAGCGAATCATTTTGCCAGGCGACGACAAATTGGCCGGTGGTCGGATCGACAGCGACGTCCGGCCGAACCTGGATCCCGTCGGTAATGTTACTGATCAGGAACTCATCGCGGGCGACGGTATCATCCGCGTTGTAGATCTTGGCATATATTCCACCGCCGCCATCGTAGTTGCTCCACACGACCACGTAGCTGTCATCGGCTCGCACGGCCACAGACGGCTGCTCCTGATAGTCATTTACGGTTGTGTTGACCGGCAACTCGCCACCATCCGCTTCAACCACCGACAGCGCGGCCCAAGCGGGCGCCCGCGACAAGCCGACTGGCTCAGCAGCCATTTCTTCTGGCGAATCAACAGGTAAACTAAACTCGCCCAACGTGGCCAGCAGGTTACGCGACTCCAAAGCATCAAATGACAATCGGCTACGAGTCAGCCTGTCGCGACGACGTTTCTTGTCAGCACGGCGGCGAGTCTTCTGAAGGGGCGGGGAAAACAAAGTTGGTAACTCCAATGACGCGTGAAAACTCTGCTGGCCGTCGTGGGTGGATAATGTTCATCATCGGGACGCTATCGAGAGCGTCCACCTGGCATGCGATATCTGAGGTACATTGCTCTCCCACTGTGAGATTTGGAATCTAAGCTCCCGAGAGGGCCGATTCGTAATACCCTTTGGTTCGGCGGCGTCCGCACGAGGCAGAGGAAAGGCCGGCAAAAGTAAACGGGATGAAAATCCCTTTGCCTCCATTCCGCCGCTACCCGAAATGCTTGACGAATTCAGTTCGAGGTGTTCAGGATCGGATCCGACGGCAAGCCAAACACAACAAACCACCCCCTAGTGGTAGCATAACTAGAGCGGGCGGGGCAAGCAAATTCTCGCCCTGTTCCGACGCAGTTTTTCGGGGCCTGTTGCTTACTCCCGTTCCCGTTCGGCCAGCAAGTCCAGCAGCGCGTCATCGACGGGATCATGCCCAGTGTGATGCGTCTCTTCCGAGTCAACTCGATGCAAATGTTCAAAATACTGATCAAGGATGCTGGACGCGTTCGTTTGTCGAACGCCCACGGACAATGTTTCGTACATCAGGTCATTCACGTCATCGACATGATCGGCTCCTGCCAAGTGTCCGAGTTCATGCAGGATGACCGTCAACAGATCAACCCTTCCCACGGCCGAGTTGTCATCACCGGTATCGATGGCGACACCATCTTCATCAAATTCAGAATCCTCCCAAGGAGTAACATCCACAAACCACCCATACCCCGCCGCGTCATCGTCGATGGTGACTGAGCCGTCCCTGGCTAACCCCAAGAGCCCTTCAGGCAACTCGCCGATACGGAACTCAATCGTCTTGAGCAGTTCGGGCTGACCGAGTGTTAGCTCGCTTAAGAAAGTTTCCACGCGCTCTATCGAAATTGATTCGGGCGGATCATCCGCAGCGTGAGTGATCGATGCGTGGGGCGGCATTTCCGCAAGCCTCAGCATCTGGCCTTCCGGTGGCAAAGGAATGTAATTGTTTCGGTCAATGATAAATCGGTAGAAGTCGACTGCCCAGCTCGGAGCTCCTGGTATGAGTGGAGTGTCAATGCGATTGAAGAAATCAACGAGGTCGACAATTGGTTCGGCGGCTGCGATACGATCCAGAATCGGTTGCACCTTGTCGTAGCGATATTGGGCATAATCATTGGTGTCCATACGCTCGACAAAGAACTGATTGGAATCCAATCCTACAGGTGGCCTCCAGATTCCTGACTCAGGGGATATCTCAATATGGAAGGGTATGCTGTGCGATTCAACGGTGTGGGAAAGTAATGCGCTGAGGCCATAGGGTGGAGGAGGAAAATCGTACAGATCAACACTTCCCGTTATGTGAGAGTTGCCGGCAAACGGAACAAGATCGCTTCTGGGAACCGAATGTAAAACGAATCCCGCATTTTGCGGACAAAAGTCTTGGGCGAATCGAGGCCATTCGTCAGAATTCGTCGCACATTCTCCGCTGCCAGTCCTCGGAATGCCCGGCGAGTTATACGTATACACGTCGCCGATTTTTGTTCCATGAGATGTCAAATCGGCAGCTAGCCATTGTGTGAGTGCCCCACCAAGTGAATGCCCGGTTATATCAACCGGATCAGGTCGGTTCGCCCAACTCAGTAACTCATCTCGGAAGTGACTGTATTGAGCGTAGCCTGCACCGCGGGGGTCAAGATCAGCGATTATGTCGGCAAGCGAGTTTCCAATTTCGTTGATGACATTTTCGAACGCGTCGATGGTATCAACGATATTGACCGAAATGTCAATGATCTGAGTGACGGCATTCACAATCAAATTGCCAACCGTCTTCTGAATAATCGACTTCGCGACTTCGAGGAATGAAGCACCGTCGGCGAGTCGCTCTTTGTACGCTTTCAAAAGCGGTTCAAATGAATCGAAAGCAAGATCCTGCCGCGGATCCAAATCCTTTCCTAACTCCGCCATGATATCAACTGGTTCAGTCAGCAGCCTCCTCATGTCAAAAGTCGACTTGAGCTTTGACCATGACGCATTCAAGTCTCCTATTGCTTGAGGCACATTCATATCAGTACCGCGTAGAGCGATAATTGCATCTCCATTTAGATCATTTTCCAACTCGTGCTGGACAAGCACGGCGTAGAAACCACTCGCTGCAAACGCTTCCAGATAATCTCCGATCACACCACTGAATGAATTAGTCACAAAGTCAACAAGGTTCTCTGGGCTCGTGTCCAGGGTTCCGTCAGTAATCGCGTCGACGATATTTCTGAGTATTGATTCGATTGGAGAAACCACAGGCCCCTGCTCGCGGCCATTGATTACTGCTTTCACGCGGTATCCGCTCGTTCCCAATTCCTGTTCTAAGCTTACGTCTTGATAGGAAAGCGCTCTTGCGAGATGTTCATAGGCGACCTGTGAGACCGTGATCGTATCGCCGCGGATGGCACCGTCCGGCATTGTGACTTGAACGAGTATCGGGGAATGTTTCCAATTTTCGTTTGGCAGAACGCCCTCAACGTAGAGTTCTGTTTTCCACTCGCTTTCGGCGTCTTCCTGTTGGAAGCCAAGTTGTGTGGGCGAATACTCTGATCCCGGTTTCAAGAAGTGTTGTTGGGTTCTCGATTCATTTCCGTCGACCGTCCAAAGCCGTAACTCGCCGCGGCGCGGTGGCGCGGTTCTGTCGCCGGAATTTGACGCGGAGTCCCAGTCAGGAACTGATTTATCGTATTGAAACGTAAACTTGCAGTCGTCAGATTGCACGCAATAATCGTAAAACTCAGCGTCAACGGACAACTTGACCGGCGTAAAAACTGGATCCTCAATTTTGATGTGATAGTCGCGATAATCGACTATGCCATCGCCGTCCTGATCTTTCCACGCAGTTTGCTCCAAGAACTTTCCTGGTAGATCCGGCTCCGCTTCGATCAAGTCGTCATTGCCGCCTACGGTCTCATCGATTTCACCGTCGTTGTTAGAATCGACCGAGAGATCAAGTGGAATATCGATGGTACTCACAATTGCCTCAGCGTTAGCAGTCGATACGTGCATGACAACTTCGCCGCGATTATTGACCGTATCGTAAACGCTAATCTTAGAGACCGGTGTCTTCGCATCGATTGCCGGATGTGTTTCTCCGATCGCTAACACTCGCAATTCTTCGAGATAAACTTCTGGTTGTGCCAACCCCGTGTCGCTTCGATTAAACGTCCTGCTTTCAAGGTCGTCAGCAACGCTAAATGGATTGATATCCAACGTATAGAGAGCTTCAATGTCCGTAGTACTCTCAGCCATGAATGCAATTCGATAGTATGGGTGCGACTCTCCTTGCCCAGGGATCCAGTTGATACCTAAATGCGGGTCTAGTGACGTTGAGTCGATCGGAATCGTCTTGAACTTTCCGACGTATTCGTCTGCAGTTTCCTGTTCATCGAGGTTTTTGTCCGTCCAGAATTCACCGGGATCAATGAATTCGTCTTCCGATTGCCCGGCAACTTTCATCCATTCACCAGTTGCGGGATTGGCAACGAACAATCCGGGACCTTGTTCGATGTGCTTTCCTGTGAAGACAATTAAATCGCCCTTGTCAGTTATTGCCGGGTAGGCGCCCAGTTCGAGCCACTGGTCATCGCGAGTTGACGCCACCAGAACATTCTCTGACAAATCCAAGTTATGCCGTACAACGTATATCTGCGTACTGCCATCCGAGGACTCATTTCGCACGACAATTTTTCCGTTATCCGCAATTTTTGGAGAAGCGATGAAACCAGGCGTACCAACGCCAAACTGGTAGGTCCCCTTGGTGGGATCGTAATCGTTGTGTGGCGTTGTCAGCAGATAGTTCAATCCGTCAAACTGTGCGCTTCCCTTGGCGGCTGAAACTGTCAGCCCTTCGTTGTTAAGGGCGACCTGCGGATATGTGACTTGAAATGCCGTCTTGATATCCATGGGAGAATACAACAAGCCAGCCCAGAAGGGCCCCAATGGCAGGAATTGAGGTCGGAAGCTATCTGGGTCCTGCGCGGCTTGTGTGGCGCCCACGTATGCACCAAAGAATGTGCTTCCCACACCTGTGATCCCCGCCAGGATTGACTGCTTCTGCTTCAATGCATGCTGACGAATGTTATGCGACATCTGTACATTCTTCGGTCCCCATAAGTCATGAAGCGTTTTGGCACCGGCAAGGTAGAAGCTATTGTTCCAAATTCCGCCGGCACCATAGAATCCCATATCGCCAGTTGCCACGTTATAAGGCATGTATTCATACGGGCGTTGACCTTCGCGCTGCTCGGCCCCCCATAATTCTTGGCTCGTCAGAATCATCTGCGTATCCGCATACATCGCCAAACTTAGAACCGATAAGCTGAAGAACAAATTCGGCGGCTGCAGAATTCCATCCACCTTCCCATTTCGATTGGTAATTACCTCACCTCGATCGTTGATCTGTACGAAATCAGTAAAATCGATTGATGGGATCTGACTGAAATCGCTGGTGGGCTGGAAGAATGAATTCAAGAAGCCATCTGCGATCAACGAGTTGGTTGTGTCCACTTCCGGATCCCAAACATACACCGAATCGACAACAACCCCTTTGTCATTCTTGATAGCGGCAGTAAACGCTATGTCACCATCATTGTTCAATGAAGGTCCGCGTCCCAGGTCAACATACTCATCTCCACCGGTTTGCGCTACCACAGTGAGGCTCGTTGCTTCCGTCTGCCGCACGACGATGGTCGCCGTTGCTTTTTCGACAGACCTTAATCCATGGTCATCCTGAACGTAGTATTCAAATGAATCTGGCAGTCCTAAGCCTTTTTGGAGATTTGGATGCAGCCGAATCACGTCGGAGTTTCGCGCGTCGTAAACAAAGCTGCCGTCGGCTTCAATCGTAATTTCCGCTCCGAACCTTGTGGTGACAATCTGGTCCGGTTCGACGATTTCCAAATTTGTCCGAATACGATTTCCGTCAGCATCGAATTGGCGATCAACATCCACATCTTGCTTCAGCAAACCGGTGGATACACTTGCGTGCAAGGGTACATCGATACGTGTCGTGTAAGCCTGATCCACTGCAGAAGGTGGATCATTGGCACCCTCGACTATAATTTTCACGAAAGTCGAGCTGAATCCGCCGTGATTATCCGTAATCGTGTACTCAAAGAAGTCTTTGCGCGAGTCTCCCACGGCAATAAAGTCCAACTTTCCGCGAGGATCATACTGAAATGTTCCGTCTGGGAATAATTGCACGAGTGCGCCTTGGGTTGAAAAAACTGGTTCGCCTGGAACAACGACAATCAACGTGTCGCCAACATCCACATCTTCGTCGTTTTGAAGTAACCCGTGACCAGTGAAGATGCTGTCCTCGTTGGCACCCGAGTATGCATCGAATCTCGCAATCGGAGCGTCGTTGACTCCTCTGACCGTGACGATCGCGCGACCAACAGCGGTGCCGCCACGGTCGTCAAGAACTTGATAATCAAACTCATCGTTATATATCTGGCCATGACTCAGTTGTTCGATCACGAGTACGTCGTTGGGGTCATAGGAAAATGCCCCGGAAGTGCTGGTCTCTATGACGCTACCTGCGAGTGAAGTAACGGTTTCTGCCTCAACCTGAAGGTCGCTGCGAACAGGAATTCCGTCCGGATCCACCACGCCGGAAAGGAGTCCTGCATCCTCGCCGACGTTGAGAATCTCGTTCTCGTTCGCCTCGAACAGAAGCTGTACGACATCGGGTGCTAGATTTGTCGCACTTAGGACACGAATTTGTACGATCGCAGTGTCGGTGGCGCCGGCGGAATCTTGCAGCGAATACTCGAATCGATCACTTGCCGTCATCCCAGCCGGCAAATCTTGAAACGCCGTCACTTGAGTCGGATCATATTTGATTAACGCATTTTCCGGATCCAACGTCGGCGTCCCGAGCGTATCCGTCAGCGGAGTGACGGCATTCACCGTCAGATGTGAGCGATCATTGATATCGGGGTCGGTGTCGTTAGCCAGCAGCAAGTCGAATGGTATCTCCAGCATCTCGTCCGCATAAACATGCAACTCCCAAACGGGATCGGCGTCGATCGGATTGGCCAAATCATCGCTCGCGACTGGCGCGTTATTTACGCCAGTGACCACCACGTCAACATAGGCAGCACTACCGTCGGTCAAGGAATACCAGAACCGGTCAACAATCGATTCCTCTGCGGCCAATCCCGCGAACGTCGCTGTCGATGCGTCATATGTAATGGAACCATCTGTACTCCACGAAATGTCCGTTTCCCAGTCATTTAACTGATCAATCGAGGTGACACTCAATGCATCATCGAGATCATTTGTGAGCAGGTTTGCTTCTAGCAAATCTCCAGCGGCGACCGCAAAGCGATCGTAAAGGGCTGCACCTGTTCCATCGAGCGGACCAAAGGTTGTGGAATTGGTGGTGTAGCTAGTATTGCCGGTGCCACGTTGGACGATGATTGAAGCGTCCGCCGGAGCGAATCGCATCGAAGTTCGGAAACCGAATTCGAGCGTTGCGCCAGGTTCATCTTTGGACCCGGTCGCCGCCACCCAATTAATTTCCTCATTGCGAACATCTACAGTCCAGCCCGCCGGGGATACCACTGCCGTCACCGTCGTACCTTCCGGTAGAGGGATCGAAAACTGGCTGAGCTCCCACGGATTTGGACCACTATCGGCCGGGTCACAATTATCGACGCTGTAGGTGTAGGCAAATTCTCCGTCGCCGCTTTGATGGATAGCCGTCGCGTCAATATGAATCTCGGCACCCGGGTTAAAGAGGAAATCAATTTCAAGTGTTGGCGATGTTTTACCTTCCACATCCTCCGTGTAGAGCTTGAGCGTGTGCTCACCCAGGGACAGCGGAGCACCATTAATGAACTCGATAGTTCGCGGCCCAAGTTCAAAGGTGTCATAGTCCTGGCTCGTGGTTGAGTTTGCAACGTTGGCCGCTACTGCGGGATGAATGAAATCCGAAACATCAACAAATGTAAGTTCATTGTCACGATCCACTCCGGCCCAGAGTTTTGCGATGCGGGCTGGACCAAACAACTGGCCGGAAACTGTCGGCATATGTGTACCCAACAAGCCGCCCGTGGTGTCCGGGACAAACCCAACGTCCTGCAGTGCCGCTACAACTTGAGGCCTGTCGTCGCGAGTAATGGACGTTGAAAACGTCGATACGTTGCCGGCAAGATCAACGACATTCCACCTTAGTTCGTCCACGCCCATTTCGAGCGGCACGCTTACCAACAAAACCTCACCTTAATCGTCAGCTTCCGCTGTAAATGTGCCGCCGGCGAGGGACACCACGGCGCCTGGCTCCGTACTCCCCACCAAGTCGACAACAGATAGGACAGTGCGGTTATCGTGCTTCACTTGCGTGTCGCTGTCCTCAGACAATCCGAGTACGAATGTCTCATTAGAAATCGGCGTCTCATCGACCAGTAGATTAAGAGGTGGCGACATGGCACTAACGTTACCGGCAACGTCAGTCACCACAATCGTCACTGCATGCGGGTCCTCAAGCAACTCTGGCAATTGAATTTCCAAGTGCGCCAATTCGGAGTGAGTTTGCGTTGCCAGGAATTTTCCGTCGACGTACCAATCCACGCGTTCGCCAAGATTAGCAGTCGCGCGCACAAACGGTTGCGAAATATTGGTCACGCCATCGCTATTTGACGGGCCGCGATCATACGCTGGCACCACAATTGGCGGATTCGGTTGAGGAGCAAGTCGATCCAGCCCAAAGACAATGGCCTCGCGTCCAGCCTGCCCAAATGCATCTGTTGCCTCGACAATAAGGTAATGCACGCCATCCAACAATTCCGTATCCGGCGGCAGGAGCGTCGTAAAGTCATCAATTTCAAATCGGAAGTCCGTGGGCCAATCAACCCACGTTGCCCGTTCGTCATTTTCTATGTCAAGTGACACACGTAACGACGTGAGCAAGCTGGACTCGTCAACAATAACTTCGATGCGTGGGTCACTCGTAATCAGGTCCGCATCGTCGGAGCCCGTATCATCCAGCAAAGTCAGAGTGATACTCGGCGCAGAGATATCGTGGGTCGTGAATGTCGCCAGAGATCGAGTAAGGTTTCCTGCGCTGTCGGACGCCTCCACAGTAAACGGATTTTCGTTAACTTGCATGCTCGCGAGATCCAAGGCGACTTCTGGAAATTCGAATTGCCCGTCTTCGTCCGCCCAAACGATGTCAACGAGCGGGTCGTTGGTCGAAGTTCCTCCACTTCCACGATACAACTCGACGCGTGCATGCGGCTCCGTAGAACCAACCAAGTCTACCTGCTGAAGTAACGTATGGGTTGCGCCGAACTCGGCAAGGACTTGCGACTCCGCCAATTCGAGCGTGGGAATCTGCGGAGGTACAGTATCCAAAGTCAATCGAAGTGGCAAAGCCAGATCACTGCGATTGCCCGCAAGATCTTCGGCGACCGCAGTAATCAAATGCGATCCATTACCAGAGATCTCAGTCGTGAATTGAACTGCACTTTCTGGCACATCCTGTGTGCCAACGCTCATACCGTCCACCAATAAATGGACTCGTGTTTCCGGTGAAGCGAATACTAGGAACTGATTTTGCTTGTTGAGCGTAATGTTGTCATATCGACTGTTCCCGGTATCGTTGACATTGAGTAGATCGGGCGTCGAGGGACGGGCGGGGCGCACGGTGTCTAACAGAAAATCTATCGCAACGACTTCGGACACTAAACCCATTTCATCTTCGGCAGAAATGGATATTCGATGCTCTCCATCCGCCAGGGGGACTCCATTTGCTTCAGCAAGTTCCGCCGGTGTCAGTGAAAAACGATTGCTCTCCAAAATGTCGACAAAATTGGTGGGAAGACCTCCATCTACGGATATGTATAGCCCCGTGATTAGGCTCGCATCCGCTATTTGTCCAGCAATCGTCGGGTCGTTCGTGACAAAGTCGTCGTTGAAATAGCCGTTGTCATGTTTGAGGGAGGCGTTTACGACCGGAGCAGTTACGTCGTCAGCATTGGAATAGACGCTCGTTTCCATTTCCGAAGTATTGCCGGCCCAATCACGCGCAACGACTCGAAATGCATTATCGCCGAGCCCCAGTTTAACCGACGGGAACCTATAGCTACCGGCGGCGTCCGTCGTTTGAATTGCTATCGGAATCTGCAGATTGTCTGAGCGATAAAGCTCGACAAGAATATCGCCGTCCGTGCTACCAACGATATCGACATGATCCTTCGCGGTCCTTCCATCGGGCCCGACGCCGTCGAATTCTACCGTTGGCGAGATTGGTTGCAACGTATCGACCGTCACTGCCCATTGCGGCGAACTGGCAGTGTTGCCGGCAAAGTCAATGATCTGCGATTGGAACGTGTACACACCGTCGGTGAGCGGTTCGATATCACTCGCAACCCGGAAAGTCTGCTGATCGGATGTTGCTACGCTTTCAGTCATGACCGTTTGGCCGCCATGCGTCCGAATCAATCGTACGGTCGACCCGGCTTCGGCAGCGGATACTATCGAGAATACGGAACGGCTCGTGATACCGTCATCGTCACGAGGGCCGGTGTCATGATTCTCTGTACCGTCGGAATACAGCTGGATGCTGACGGGTGACGGTGGTGGCGTCGTATCTACTGTGATCGTCAAGGACTCAGTCACTTCGTTGAAATACTCATCTTGTGCAAACACTTCAACGACGTGTGCGCCGTCCGTCGGGGAATGGCCGACGAGTGACATCCAACGTTCCAACGTCAATTCAAACTGGCCATCTTCATTGAGCCAAGTCAAAACGTCATGGTTGGCGGGTTGATCGATGCCCAACCTCAATTCGCGAATCTCACTCTCCTCATCGATGGCCACCACGATCGCTGCATCATTGGAAAGGCGATCATGTGCATCGGGCCCGGAGTCAGTCCTCAACGCAAAGACATCGAATCGCGGAGGGTCTAACTCTAATCCCAAACGACGAATTGACGTAGCAAGTCTCGCCGCATTTCCGGCCGCATCCATTGATTCGACGGTGAACGCATTCCTGCCCAGTTGTAGCGTTACGTCAGCAAATTCAAAACTCCCTGTGGTGCCGTCGGCAGTGACTTGAGCAGAAGGAACGCCCAACAATCGAACGGAAGCCCCTGGCTCTGTAACTCCCGTTAACGTCACCACGGAATGAGTGGTCTGTCGATCGCCAACGGTGTCTCCGCTAAACGCTGCTGAATCGCTCACCGCAGCCAAATCAAGTGACGGGACGCGAGGAGGCGTAATATCCAGCATCACAGTCAACTCAGGCGAGAGCGCACTTTCATTGCCCGCCAGGTCCGTCGTCGATGCGGAGAAGACCGCAGCGGCGTCAGAGATTCCGAGATTGACGCCAGCAAGATTGGCGGCGGATTCGTCAGTCGCAGCGTTGCCGACGGGCGATCCATCGCGATACAAAGTCACCAACACACCTTCCGCGTTCGCGACACGAAACGTAGGTAACGCGTCAGCCGTGATATTGTCACTGTCGCTGATGCCCGTATCGCTGCTGGCAACTAGATCGGGCGCATCAGGCAAGTTGACGGGTGCAGCGGTATCCAACGTAAAGGTGATGTCATAATCCAATGTCGCATTGAAGTGCACATCGGATGCGGAAATTCCGATCGTATGAGTGCCGTCAGCGAGTGGGCCATCGTTGTAGTTTGCGAGCTCGGCCGACGTGAGCTGGAATAGGGAGTCCGGTATAACGTAGTCTGGATCGCTATGCGACCCAAGTTCACTCAAAATCGATATAGGCGCCGCGCCGTCTATCGTCAACAAAATTTCATTAATAGCGCTCGTATCTGTGACGACACCGATAATCGATGGATCGTTCGTGACATAATCGAACGGTGAGAAACCGGTGTCTCGTTCGAGGCCAACCACAATTGTTGGAGGCTCCTGATCGGTAGTCTGGCCCTGTGCGCGGTTCCAGGTACGGTAATCGATCGAGTCAATACGACCATCGTCGTTCAGATCGAAGATGGAGTCGTAGCGGTCGTCCCCCACACGGCTCGGATAGTGTTCCAGGAAGGAATCGTAGTCGGCGCGGTCAACATAATCTTCGCCCGAAAAATCGGCGATCAATTGGTGGTAACGCAACGTCAAGTATCCGTCGTCGGCATTGCTATCAACATCCTCCAATCTACTAGCCGGATCAGCCACGCCACGCACGCCGTCGATGTTGAACATTAGTGCATAGTGACCATCTTGTACGTCAACACCGGTCGAATCAATCGTCAAGGTGTTCGTCGATTCATCAAAGCTAAAAGCTGTCGCGTCGAGATTCAAGACGACATCATTTGTCCCCGACAACATTACGTCGTTTTCAACTCCGTTGAAAAAGCTGACTTCTTGATTAAACGTTACATCAAATGTGTGTATGGTCGAACGCTGTTCTTCACCGTCATTGACGACAACTTGTTCAATCAGGACGGGATCTGCAGTAATTGGACTCACCAATACGGAAATCGTTGATTCCACTTTACGCGAGAGTAATGACGCTGTTTCAACAGCAGTAGCAGTGACGTTCAGCGGGATCGTTTCTGTGGAATCGATTGGTGGCGTGAGTGTCAGTCCTTCCAGGTCTTCCGGCGTCAGTTCGTAAATGCCGGTTTGGACCTGGGTGCCGGCGGATAGGAAGGCGCCGGGGGGCAGGCCTGTCACTTGGATCGTCAGTGTTTCCGAACCGTCCTGGTCGCGGAGTTCGCTGGCGATGTCCAGCAGGACTGGCGAGTTCATCGAACCGGCCACTGAGCGAGCGGTCAGGACCGGCGTGTCGGTAATCGGTAAGATTGACGTCGCCACATTGGCCTTCGTTGACCGTTCACCCGCCGAGTCGGCGACGGTGTACGTAAACGAATCGGCGCCGGAATAGTTAGCGTCCGGCGTGTAGGTGATCGTGCCGCTGGCGATATCGATGACGGCCTGCCCGTGCGTTGGCTGGTCTTCGATGATGATGCTGTTGCGGTCGATGACCGATTCGGTATCCCCTTGAATACTGTCGTTGGCCAGCACGTCGATCACGATCGACGTGTCTTCGTCCACGGTGACCGTGTCATCTTCTGCGAGTGGAATAGACGATGCATCGCGGAGCACGACGATGTTATCCAACGTCACGTAGCTGGCCAACCGGCCGCTGCTCAACAGATCGAAATGCAGTTGCAGCTCCGTCCCGACGTCAAAACCTGACAAATCGATCTCCGCCATGACCGTCGACGTCCCGAAGACATCTTGAGCTGTACCGCCGGTGAGCGTGACGACGTCGCTGACGTGAAGGCTACCATCACTCTGCCAGGAAATGAGCGCATCCGAATCTGCCATACCGTCTAAACGATCAAACAGTGGTTCGCGCGTCGCCGCGTCCAGTAGCGCTACTTGGAAGGCTTCGGGCGGTGCGTTGGTGTTCTGTTCCAGCGACCCGCCGAAGATTTCGAACTTCAAGCTGGTTGCGTTCTGGGGGACGACGAATGTCTGGCTGAGCGACGACAGGTATTCGGTATGTTCGGTGAGTACGATACGGCCGTCGACAAAATTGGTTTCGCCCCGCAGGCGCCAGCCGAATGCGGCTGCTTGGGGATCGAAGACGTTGAAGTTACCATTGGCGATGGCCGTGGTGGCGATACCATCATCTTCCTGCACCGTAACGACCTCGGACTGGGCGGCGGTCGGAACAGTACCGTCCTCTGACTGGGGATCGTCCGACATGTCCGTCGTCGTCACGACAGACATCCTCGCGTTCACGGTCGTCTCTTCGCTTCCTGGTGAATTACCCTCCGCTGGTTCACTCGCGTTCGACGGCATCGACTCATCGGAGGCTGGCCCGGCGGCGGTGCTGACGATTTGTTCGTCAATCGAGACCCAGTAAGTCTGATCGGGATCACTCAGGTAACCGTAGTTCACCAGCAGGATGTCGCGATCCGCTGCATCGACCACACCGCTACCATCTAGATCGGCGGCAAGCGTGTTTCCAGACGCGGCGGCGTCGTCAAACAGCAGGAAGTCAAAACCATCCACGCGTCCATCTGCATTGATGTCCCCCGCGACCTCGACTTGAATCTCGTAGTCACCGGCGGCTCGTGCTGGCACGTCAACAATGTATGCGCCCGGTTGGGTCACGGCGAAAAGACTGACCACGGCGCCCGCTTCTGAAGGCAGTACCGTACCATCCGGCGGCGATATGCGTTCGGCCCCGTCAATGCTGGGAATGTCCGGTCGGAAACCATTGTCCGTTGCCAATACGTGGACTCGCACCCACAACTCGCCATCGATCAAGCTGTCTAATTGGTGCTCGGTGACATCAAACGCGAACATGCCGTGCGAATCATCTGCCTGTGCCGATGCCCCAAAACGTTGCCCTGAACTTTCCGCGATGTTCCCAAGGTTCTCGGTCAACGCGATCAGTGATACTGCTTCGCCGTATTGCACACCTTGGCTGCCCTGCGCATCCGAAATGACGGTCAGCAGGTGCGGCTCCTGGAAATCGTAACCGTAGCGATGAAGGGCCATATCGGCCTGGTTAACGGCAATCAGATTGCCGGCCGCGTCGTACTGGTACGTCACCGGTTCTACGCCCGAGCTGATAATGGCCTGTAACTGGCCGGATTCACCCCAGGAGAAATCGACATGATCGCCATCCGGGCTAATCACGCCGCTGGCGCTGACGTGAATCGGCATGCCGGCTGACGAGATCTGCTTGACAATTCCCAAGCCGGTTTCGATATGCCATTCCGTGCCAGCAGCATCTGAAAGCACATAGTCGCTGCCCGGGATCGCAGGATTCGCGGGATGGTATGGACGCCCATCTTGAACTTGATAAAACGACCCACTCGACTTCAGCAGCAGGGCGTCGACCGAATTCAAGGCAAAGCGATCATCGCCATCGGCAGCCAGCCACGCCGGGCGGTAGTAGGTCACTCCGGGTGAACTGAAGGCAATCTCCGGAGTGAAGATAAACTTGACGCGTTCACCCGTCGGTGCCGTCACGTAGATTTCTGCTCCCTCGCGCAGCGGGTTGAACACGCCGAAGCGTTCTCGCGACGTCTCCGGAACGTTCAATTGCAACGCTACATCGCGAACTCCCAGTTGCCAGCCGAAGCCGACACTCCCGGCCAGATCCTTGGCGGACGAGTCATAGAAACGACCTAGCGCAAGCTCTTGGCCGTCGAGGTTGACGGTCATGTCGTCGGCGCGGTACTGCAATACACTTGACGTGTCCAAAGCCGCGATTTCAATCACCGTTTCCACACGATTCTTACGATCACCGATGTCTTCCGCCGACAATCGCAGCCGATAGAAGCCGGTGGTGAAGTCAGCCGGATCAAGCGTGTACAGAGCTTGCGAGATCATCGGCTCAACGCCCGTGGCCAACTCTAAGAAATCGGCGGTACCAAGACGGGCGATTTCCAACTTCCACGTATCAAGATTGACATCGATAACCGATCCCAGCAGATCTGTGGGAACCCGTAGTGGCGCGTCGTCCAGTTGTTCTTGCAGTACCAGTTCGGGAGCCGAACGATCGAATGGATTGAGGATCGCAATTTCCGACTGCTGTGTGGTCGAGAAACCGTCGATATCCGTCGCGGTGACTTCGATGGCCATTTTCCCCGGCGTGATACTGGCATTGACGATCGCCAAACCAGCCTCGTCAATCGATACCGGATTGCCATCGACGGAAACTTCGATGGAATCGCGATCGATGTCCGCATAGCCATTCGCCAGGATCTGCAAAACAACGCTTTCCCCAGGCTCAACGGCCCAGCTGGGAGAACGAATCACGGTCACGCCGGGTAGAATAGGCGAAGTCGTGACGCTGAGCACAATGGAATCGGACGTTGTATTGACCCCGTCGGTCACATGCAAGCGAACCACGTGTTCACCGAGTTGCCCTACCGTGGGCGTCCACTGCAATTGTCCGGTTGCTTCATCAAGTGTAGCGCCACGTGGCAAACCGGTGGCCGAATAGGTGAGCGTGCTGTCAGCGTCCGGATCGACCGCGCTTATCTGGAAGACGGCCGTCTGTCCCAGTTTGATCTGATGGTTCGAATTCCGCACGATCGGCGATTGATTCACGTCGTCAATGAACAACGCCACTTCCAGCGTGTCCGACGCTCCCGCTTCGTCTTCGATTTTAAACGTAATCTGATGCATGCCCTGTTGGTCATACCCAGGCGTTACGCGGAACAGTCCCTTCTTCGCATCCAGATAATACGAGTCTTCCGCCAGGTCGGAGCTTTCGACGGACCAGGTGAGTCGATCGTTGTCGTCTGGGTCTCCCCCACGTACGGCGAATTGGACGAGATGCCCTTCGCGACCGTACTGCAATGGTATCGGCACGATACGCGGCGGTTGGTTGGTTTCGGTAACGACGGTCGAGAATTTGCGAATCGCCTCATCAATACCGTCGCTGACGCGCACCGTAATCTCATCGTAGGTACCGGCTTGATCGTGTCGCGGAGTCCACGTAAAGATACCATTCGTACGATCCAGCATCGCGCCATCCGGCAAGGAGGAAGCATCAATATGGAACGTCAAACCATGTCCGTCGGCATCTGCGCTGAGGGCGGCAATGTCGATCGACAGGGTATCGCCTTCGGCAACGGTCTGGTCGGGAATCACGGCCAGTGTGGGAGAGGTGTTCGTATCAGTAACATGGATTGTGAACGAAATGGAATCGGTTCGACTTTGGCTGGCCAGCCCGGCCCCATCATCGGCAACTGTGACAGTGACATGGTGCGTCCCCAGGTCTGCGTTCGCGGGCGTCCACCGCAAAGTCGATTCTCCGTAGACGGCGGACGGCACGATATTCGCAGATGCGGGCAGACCGGTAACGGAATACGTTAACTCACCTTGTTCGAAATCGGAGGCGAACAACGGCAGCTGGAACATTGTGTCGGCGAGCGCAAACTGATCGTTTTCGACGCGCAGGACGGGTGCAAAGTTGGCACTCTCAATGCTGACGATGAACGTATAGTCACCCGTTAACGCTCGTCGTTCCCCTTCGCCATCTCCATCGTCTTTGACGAACGCCTTAATGGGATGGTCGCCGGGTGCGGCCAGGGTGGGATCGATCGTAAAGGTCCCTGTCCCGTCACCGGCGTCACTGAACGTTACGAACGCTGGCAAGGGATAATAAGGATAGCCACTCTCCGCCCACAGCGTTAGCGGATTACCATCTTCATCGGTGGCCGTGACGTCGACTGTGACAAGGGCGGCGGATTCATCGACATGAATGTTGACATTTTCGATGGCATCGAATTCAGGTCGATGGTTCAAGTTGGCAACCTGAATTGGCACACGCATCGTCGACGACAGTCCGTCCGTCCCCGATTCGGTTGCAGTCACAACGATCGAGTGCCCACCTACCTGCGAAGCGGTGGGAACCCAACGAAATTCGCCTGTCTGCTGGTCAAAGGTTGCGCCGTCCGGGAGTGATTCGATTGAATAGGTGATTGTCGCTTCAGTCGTTTCCGGCTCGGAAAGCTCGCCGCTGTCGAGCCGGAATTGAGGAACGTAAGTCGGATTATCCGGATCCAAAGCAAACACCTGGAAGTAGATCTCTTCTTCTTCGAAAGCCTGCCAGGACGAAATCTGGTCGAACACGGGCAGACCGTTACCTGGCAATACTTCGAAGCTGGCAGTGCGAGTTGCTTCGCCGGCGTTGTTACTGATCTTGAATCCGATATCATGCACGCCCACCTGGTCATAACGTACCTGCCATTCGAAGAGCCCGTTTGTAGGATGCAGGGTCGCACCTTGGGGAAGTGAGTCACTACTATAGACGACCGCGTCGCCGTCCGGGTCACTGCCGTCGAGATAGAAGCGAATAGTTTCACCTTCACGCACTACTCGGTTCGGCGGTCGATTGAGTAGTGGTGCCTGATCAGCGGCGAGGATGACGAAGCTGGTCGTCATCACACTCTCGCGCAGGCCGTCGGTCGCATGGAACGAGACGTTGGGATAGACACCCGACTGCAACGCGCCGACATCCCAACTGAACGTATGCGTATCAAAGTCGAAGCGGGCGCCACCCGGCAGACCTTCGGCCCAATAGATAATGGCATCATCGTCAGCGTCACTCGCCTCAATCACCATTTCGACACGGTCGCCTTCGCGATGGATGATCTCGCTGCCTACAGGCACAAATACGGGGGCATGATTCCCACCGTCGACAACGATGCTGGTCGCCAATCGATCGCGGCCACCACGATCGTCGAACACGTACGCGACCACATCCACCGCATCATCCGAGCTTGCACTGGGCTGCCATTGGAGCATGCCTGTCTGCGGATCCAACGTCATGCCCTGTGGGCCATCTACCAGGAAGTACGTGAGCGACGAACCGTCAGGATCGTGTGCCAGCAGTGTTTCTGTATAATCCTCTCCGGCCACCGCAGCAGGTAGCGACGAGGTATCAAACACGGGAGCCTGATTGGTGGTCGGTGTGGAGAAGAATGAGAACGTGAAGTCTGCACGATCGAAATTCAACACCTCAAACGTAACCGCGAACGTCGCCGTCGATTCGTCCGGCGAAAGCACATTGTCGCCAACCAGATGCGGCGTCAGGTCGAGCATGTAGCGCCCGTCAGTGAAGGGGCCGATCGCATTTCGAGGTGTGACGAAGGAACCCGCATTCGGTTCCAGCACTAAGTACATCGGATCTGCGAAGTCGTACGTAGCCAGGTTGGTAATCTGGACATCCATGGCATGCGTTCGCGCTGCATGATCGAGGCGAGATCCTGAAACATGTATTGCCACCGAGGATGTGAAATCGCTGATCGTCGTGAAGTTCGTTAAGAAATCACGGTCCATCGCAATCCCCAGTCGACTTTCCACATTTTCTGAAACGGTCAACGTCCAGTTGTCCGGTTCTGTCATTTCGCCGGTGGACAGGTAGACAGTATGGGTGCCGGAATCGTAGACGATATTCTCGATGCTGACTTCGCCATAGGCGGCGCCAACGAGCGTGTAGTTGCTCGGATTGACAACTGATTCGTCTTCGCTGCCGTCACCGGTAAACATCCATTGATCGAACGTGATGGCCACGTTTGGAATCGGCAACGCGACGATCGTATCGTCGGGAGGATTCACGAACGAGACGATCGGCACGATGGCAGGGCTGACAACGTCCACACGGTCCGATTGACTGACCAGGATGCGGCCGGACTGCGTCGTTTGGACAACGTCACCGCGCGAACCGCCGCGCGCCAGCACGGTGCGCTGGTTTGTTGCGACGTCGATCATCGTCAGTTCACTGGTTCCGTCCCAGGCTTCTTCTACTTCGTTCTTGGCCGCCGGCCCTTCGGTGTGCGATACGAAGAGCAGATTCTGCAACGACGTTCCTGCCGCTCCGAAAGCAATCGAATCGATGTCGTGTTCGAACCGATACATCGTCTCGGCACGCCGGAAGCCATTGAAGCGGACCGCAATGGATCGATCGGGCCAGGTCGTCGCCCACAGTTCCGGCTTCGACTGGATGCCCTGTTCGTCTTCGAATTGATAGAACGCCAACGAGCTCACTCGCAGGTTTTCATCCGCGCTGTAACGTTCGAATAGAGAAGCCGCCGGATCGCCGATAGCTTCCGGGTGGAAGATTTCGACGCCGCCACCGGACCCGACGAAGATCTGGCCGCTGACAGGATGCACTGCCAGTCCCATCGTGATGCCACCGCTTTGATGCGTCTCACTATGTTCGCCGAGCAAACCGTACGCGCCCTGGACATTGCCAGTGTCCGGATCCAATTGCAGAAGAGGTCCTCCACCGGTCGTGGCCCAAAGGTTGCCGTCGAGGTCAAACGCCATGTTAAACACCGGATGGTCCAGGACCCAATGGTCCACGTCGGCAACCTGATCCGTACTTCCACCATCAAAAGAGAATCGCCAAACCTCATTGCGTCCGGCTCCGCCGCTGATCAATACGTCGCCGTTATGGCCGTCGCGGGGATCTTCCACGATGGCCATGGGGCCAATCTCGCCGGCAACACTTTGCGAAAAACCAGACACGAACGTCTTAGCAAAGAATGGTTCGTAGACCACGTCATAGCTGGCCAGCAGATCGGGCGTCGCCTGCGGAGCTACAACTCCCTGGCTCGCTTGCACGAAGAGCGTATTCGTCGATGCTATCGGCAGCGGCGCCGGCGGGACGCCGTAGTTGTCCGCGGTGCTCGAGCCGACGTCGGGTGTGGCACCAAAATCGGGATGGAAATCATCGCTGCCGGATATCAGGAAACTCGGCTCCTCCTGGTTGCCCGCATTGTCCGTCGCCAGCACCAGGAATTCATAGTCATGCCCCACACGACCTTCGAAGACGTACGTACCCACACTGGACTCGACTTGACGCTGAATGATGCGGTAGATGCCGCCGTCGGTGGAGGCGTAAACGGTCACATGATGAAACCCGCTGCCAGATTCATCGTCTTCTGCCGACCACGTCACTTCATAGTTGACGGTTTCGGTTGACGTGGCTGTGTCGTCGACGGCCAGTTGCGTGGCCTGAAAAGTCGTTGTGGGCGCGGCGCCATCGACTGCAGCTTGATGTACCGACGTTTCTTGAGGCACCGCCGCATCAAAGAACACGCGAGCTTGCGAGAGAATGTCCGTTCCGGTAATGACGCCGCTGTTGGCTTGAATCGTGTAGGAGACAAACCCGGCGCCATCACCGCGTGAGTTGTTCGGAGGTAACAATCCGATCGTCGGGTCTTGATTCAGGGTCCTTGTCAGCGGATCAATGGCCTGGAACAGCCACGTCGCCGTACCAGACGCTACGTCTACACCAGCACTGATTCGCAATAAGAACCCGCGTGTGTTAACGAAATCGTATTCTCTTTGGAAATAGCCGACATTTTCCGGGACATCGATCGCGATGTTCCCAATCTGCATATCACCGAGCCGGAACAAGACGGGATCCAAAGCGTCATCAAGGTCGGTAACAATGCGAACTTCCGATACATGGGTTGCTGACGAAACGTCGTTCTGAAAATCGATTGAGTACGGCAAGGCCGTCGACGTCGGCACAAAGCCATTGGTATCCTGCACAACCGGACCGTTCAACTGGGCCAGTCCTTGATTCTCAGCTTGTACGCGCAAATACTCTTCGAAATCGGCCTGCTGGAATTCTCCCGTTTCGCTGATCCAGAAGACGGCTTCTTCGGCGGCACCGGGAGGTACCGTAGAGGGATCGTCAAGCGTCACCCATGGCACGTACAATTCGAATGCTTCGAAGTGGGTCTGATTGGCAAGCCCCAGGTCGTAATCTTCGAAATCAGGCAGGAAGGGCACGCCGTTCATATTACCGAGTCGGTATTCGTACTCGGTGAGGCGGGATTCATCGTGCCCATACCACGACCGAATCTGTTCGAAGAACTCCGCGAAATCCTGCGCGCGAATGATTTCCGCTCCCGCGGGTCCGGCCAGGACTCCGGCACTCAGCATCGCCGTCAGCGACGCGATTTGCGGATACTCCCGCACCTCGGGAGGCACGTCCTCACTTTGCAAAACCCCTGCCTGTTCGACCGAGGTAATGTACATCGTCCGCCAGGCTTCCTCGTCAGCCGCGAGTGTCAGCAGGCCCCCCGACGCATCGGAACTGCCCAACACACCCTGCCGCAGCCGTTCGGCTTCCGCCGTCAAATGATCCACAAATTCGTCACGTGTCATACTGGTCGCAGCTGCGAACACATTCGTCTGGAACGGCATGTAGAACAAGGCAAAGGGATCCGGCAGATCTTCTCCAGTGAGATACAGCAGATAGTACCCTTCATGGATGAGATCAAGCGCCGGCGGTCCGGCCGAAAGCGTCTCCGCTTCGGCGTGTTCCGGATACATGCTGTACACCTGCTGGACAATCTCCGGCCAGTCTTGATCGTGAAATGCCTTGAGGAGCGGATACGTCGAGATACTGAACGAGAAACCGGTGAAACCATCCGCGGGAATGTTATAGGCATAACCGGAAATGACATTCGTTCCGTTGAGATTGACAGCGGAATCCAACGTGGGCCACGGAATGTTCTCGTCGGCCAGGGGACCGGATTCGGGACCTCCGCGAACGTTGCTGGAGAGCTGTGCATACGGCAAGTCGTAAACGCCCGCCAGCTTGCCGATCGTAAAGTCAGCCTCGTTGATTCCCATCTCCGGGACACCGACTTGGAAGAACGTATACGGGGCGTCCACGTTCCCCATGTTCGCCAATGCCACGCTGTAGAGTTCGGAATGCCCCGCCATGATCGTGCGTGAGCCACCGATACCGATGGTGACGTCCGGTTCAACCATCGGCTCTACCAAGAAGCGATACGGCACGGTAAACCTTTCACCGACGCCACCGGCCGCACCAGCATTGGTAATCGAAAGATCATAGAGACCGTACGGCACGCCGGTGAAGTCAAATGTCGAGATGATTTTGGTGGCGTCGACGACTTTCCAACTGACCGGAATGATATCGGTGAAGCCGGGGCGAGTAAGTCGAATGGCAACGTCGTTGGACTCATCCATCGTCTGGAATCGAGCTCCCTCAATCGTCACCGTGACGTACTTGGCGGCTCCCCCGACGTCCGTATGTACATCCGTTACGCTAAGTGGCAAGTATTCCGTGGAAAGTCTTACGGGCGTGTTGGCTCGCGGGTTGCTGAATCCCCGCACCAAGACGTAATAGTCCCCCGGTTCCGTGAGGGGCACAATGACTTGCTGGTCGGCGTTGACCCCATCACGATACGAGAATTCATCGGCGGCGTATCCGGTAGGGGCCGCTTCGTGACGCACGAATAGTTCATGCAAAGACTCTGGATCGCCTGATTCAAGCGTGACGCGCATGGTCTCATCGTCCGCCACGTTCGAGATGCGATAGAGCCGCTGCTGTCCCGTGCTCATTGTCGTGTCGAGGAATCCATCCAGCGGCAATTCGGGAACGGCCACGAGCATCGCATCATCAGATGTCGTGCTGTTGTTGGCGTCGTATTCGTCTTCCCAAACTTGATTGAAAATATCCGTACGGACAATGATTCGGTACGTGCCGTCGAGAACAGGTGGCATCGTTGCGGAAACGCTTGCCGTATAGGCGTCGCCTGGTTTTAACGCTCCCTCATGGGCGACAACATCAATCAGCGTATCGTTGATATCCCAGGTCTCGTCGGCAGAAAGGTAAACAGCATCGGACCAAAAACCGGATGTTTGCCGACCGCCGATGTTCGCCACGGTCCAGCTAAACGAAAAATCGTCGCCCGACAGCAATGCGTCGTCCGGGCCGCCGGGGCCGTGCAGTGGCACAGAGACCTCGAGAACCTCCAGGTCGGTCGGAGGTGGTATATCGATGACAAGCTGCTCGGGTGAAGCCGTCGCATTGTTGCGTTCGAAATCACCTTCAATCACACTCCCGCGGCGACTTCCCGAAGCGGGATCAGTGACGACAAAGACGTAGTACGCACCCAACATGTCGGTCGGGATCGTCAGGTTGACGCGTTGCGAGTAACTGCCGCCGGCCGCCAAACCACCACCGTGACGAAACTGCCCGAGGTAGCGATCCGCAGAGGTGTCCAGATACTCATCACGCGACAGGTACACGCGATCAACCCACGCATCATTCGACGGCGCAGTATCACCACCGTGGTTGCTGACCGTATACGTCAGCGGAAGCTTTTCGCCGTAGCCAATGTGCGCGGGTATGGCCACTTCGTCGACTTGCAGATCGGGTGGCACCCAGGGAGTGATGGTCAGCGGCATGGAAGCAATATTATTGCCTTCAAAATCGTACTCCGCGATCTCTCCCTTGGCGATGAATCGGCGGCGCGCTGACACGTTGTCCCAGTATTCGTCGTCATTGTGTTTTCGCGTACCGATAGCGTCAAACTGCACGCCCAATTGACCGTAACCGATGTTGCTGTAAATCCCTGAAGAACGCTTTGCACGGTGTGCGACCGAGTCCGTGTAGACGATGATATGAAAATCACCGTCCACGGCATCGGGAAGTGAAACATGAATCGTATTGCTGTAACTGTCGCCTGCGGCGAGCACACCATTGTGTTGCCCCTGCCAAAGCAGCAAGTCATGCTTGTCAAGCGAACCGTCACGGGAAATGAAAACACGGTCCGTCCACGTACCCTGCCGTGTATCGCGGAGCCCTTCGTTTTCGACTCGGTAGGATATCGCCAGCGAATCACCGGTCTCGGCGGCGGCGATATGCTGTACATTCGCGATCGCCAAATCGGCTTCGCGGTAAATGACCTCTAACGGTATAGGAGTAATATTGTCGTGTGGATCCTCGTACGCCCACCGCGCAAAATAATTCTTGATCGACTCGTTTGACCCTTTGTTGTTCGGTAGCCATCCTGTGTTGACGACGGGCGGTCTCAAAATCGAATAATTGCGGTGTGCGTCCAGGTGCACCCACAGGTTGTAATCACCGCTCAGTCCTTCCGGGAGTTGTGTCGTGAATTCAACGGTGTACTCTTGCTGTGCTCCAATGAAGGGAGCATGGGACGTCACCACGGTTCCGAGGAACGTCGAGCGCCCCACGACGAACGTCTCGTCTACCGAAATCCAGATATGATCTTTCCAGTAGTTGGTTCCTCGCCATAGCGGAACATCACTATCGTTGCGGACCGTGTATCGGAATGTCACATCGCCGCCCGAATAGACATCGCCGCTGACGATCTCCGAGCCAACCACTCGCAAGTTGGCTAATTGCGGTTCGACCACCTGTGCCGTCGAACGTATGTTGTTGACCTCGGTCAGTTCATCCAGATGAACCGTGTTCGTACTCGTATAGCGGGGGTCTTCGACGCCGTACTGCGCGAGTGCTGCAGCAAGTTCATCCTTCCCGACGACCTGTTCCGTGAACCTCCAGACGGCATCAAACAACAGGTCGTTGAAGCCATAGGCGTTCGGGCGTGGCGACGAGTTAGTCTGGACGACAATGTATTGCCCCTCGGCAGACGGTGCCAATGTCGTTTCAAGCGATCGGGTATACGAGTAAGTATACGTATCAGGATCCAGGTCCGGCGCGTAGGGCGAAAGCCCAGCTTCGCTCGACCGCACCACACCGAGCAGCAAACTGTTGCGGAAGTCAGCCTGTGAAACCGGATTTGGGATGGGCGACAAGTAGATGCTGTCTGTCCAGCCGCCGGGCCGGGCCGCACCGTTGCCGTGATTCTCGACTGTCCAGGTGACGGAAATGGAATCGCCGCCCTTCAGCGATTCCCCAAGCGTGATCGGCGTTCCATCGGGCCTGGTGCCTGCTACGTCCACCGCGGTGACGCGCAGGTCGGGACGAGCTGCAATGGTGGTGATCGAGGTTGAGCGATAGTTGCTACTATCGATCTGATTGGGATCATCGGGATTGACGTTAATCGCCAAGGAATCTTCGGCTACATGATCATAAGGATCCGTCCAAGGCGTGATGAAATAAACACCCGATTCCAGCAAGTCGGGAAGACGTACGTGCAGGCGGCGTGTGTAGCCGGCGTCACGATCGATGAGTCCATCATTGTCCGGGTCCAGGAACGTCTTGGAGTTGGGAATCTCTCGAGTGCCCGAACGGAATGTCTGCAATACGTTGCCGTCGGCGTCAACTTCGTCCAAAATCTCCAGCTTGAAATCGCCTTGACCAGGATGGGGTCGATGCCGCGTATTTGTAAGCCAAACGGTATCAACCCAGTCTGCCGTCTTGGCTTCTCCAATGCCCCGATTAGTGACCGTATACTGCACCTCGATCACAGCATGTTCAGTCGCATCGGCAAGCTCGACCGACTCGTCCCACGTGATCACGTTTTCGACGACCAGGTCTGGCAATGGTTCCGGAACCACGTAGATCGGTTGATAGGTGACATTGTTGCCGTTATTCGGCCATTCACTGACAACATCCGTGGCATCGGTCGCCACGAGCACGTAGACCGTACCCCGGTATCGCAACGGAATCGTTTTGGTAGACGGTACCGTCAACAACGGCCCTGACTCGCCCGTATCCAGCGCGGTAGGATGATCCATGGCACCGAGCAGAATGTCATCAGCGGATACGCGTGTATCGAGCGACAGATAGACGCGGTCACTCCACGTCGGCGCAGAGCTCGTCTCCCAAGTGGCTCCCGTCCCGAAATTGCCGATCTGATAGGCAACAGTCAACGCGTCCGTCGGGTCAATTTGTTCAGGCGCCTCGATCCTGACAACGCGCAAGTCGGCTCGCGGCAGAATACCGATCGCAATCGTGCCATCGTCGGTCAGCGAGTTATTTGACAGTCGACCTCCTTCGTAAACACGTTCATCGGTGTTGACTCGAACAATAACTTTGTACAGGTCACCCGGGTTATGCGGAACGTTTATCGTCTCTTGACGCGAATAGCTCGTACCAGCTTCCAAGGGTTCGTCATGCTTATACGTACCGACCAGAATCAGCGGCGCTTTGGGATTGCCGGCTTCGCGCAGGTAGACACGTTCGTACCAGCGACCGCTCGCCGTTGCGTTGCCAATGTTCGAAACCGTCCAGGAAACATCGAAAATAGTCCCTTCTTGCGCGGATTCCGGTGCCGTAATGTCATCAACTCGCAAATCTGGATTTGCGGCGAGCCCGATGAGAAACGGCTCGGACAGATCCACGTTGTTCGCTTTGTAGATGAATTCGAACGGATCCACGTTCAACTTACTGCTCGGGTTGCCCGTCATTCCCACTGCATAGAACCGCCCTTCCGTCCCGTCGGCCAGCGTATCGGTGTCGCGTCGATCGTAATGATCTCCCACGGCCAAGAAGCCAATGTGATTAAACGCTTCCAGTGGATGAGCTGTATAAGGCTCGAAGGCGTGCTTATCACCGCTGGAGCCGTAGGCACGCGAGTAATCGGCAATGGTCGTCTGCTGATTGCCGTTAGGATTCCAAACACGCAGCGTGCCATCTTCGCTGCCCGTTACCAAGCGCCCGTCCGGCAGAGCGAACGCAGAAACGACCGGGCCCGTATGCGCGTCCAAGGGTTCGTCCGCCACCTCGCCTGGCAGCACAACCTGGACCTCACCATTTTCATCGCTCGAAACAATACGTCCGTCAACCATCTGGTCGATCGAAAGTACGCGGGTGGCGTGCCGAGCAAGTTCGACGGGCTCGTTCTCAGTCAGATCCCATAGCAAAACGGTTCCATCGTAGCTCGCAGAAACAAACGTGCCGTCATCAAGCGCCAGCAACGAAGATACGACGTCACTATGGGCCAGCAGGACTTGGCGATTCTCCGTCACAGGATCCCAGACGATGACCCTGCCACTGGCGTCACCAGATACAATGCGGTTGTCCGGCAAATGCGCTAATGATCGAATCGACCATTGGTGATCCCGCATCGTCTGGGTGGTGCCATTCGTCAAATTGAAAATGGACACCACCGTATCCTGGCCCGCGACGGCGATCGCATCGTCCGCG
This sequence comes from uncultured Planctomycetaceae bacterium, assembly GCA_937967665.1. Classification (GTDB taxonomy): domain Bacteria; phylum Planctomycetota; class Planctomycetia; order Pirellulales; family Pirellulaceae; genus CALBSZ01. The sequence continues at coordinate 14,961 of CALBSZ010000026.1, read as the reverse complement.
ATGGGAACGGCGACATGAAGGCCCGAGCTCGTTTGCGTTACGGTGGAAAGTCGTTGCAGCGTCGGGCGACCGTTAGAAACAAAATTGGATTGCCAGAGAATGACATTCCCGTCCATTCCGGTCGTAACGAATCGGCCTTCCGATAGCGGCGTAATGGATGTCACGCTACGAAAGTGATGTCTGGCACTACGACTTTGACCACTGTTCGGATTCCATACACGGAGGGTACCGTTGTAGTCCGCGGAAGCAAGGACACCGTTGGGCAATGCTGCCAACGCGCGAATGGATGCATTGTGGCTACCGAGCGTTGTCACACGTTCGTTGGAAGGATTCCATAGGATGACGGTCTGGAACGCGCCCACCGCAACTCGATCCACACCGCCCTCGATGGGAGTCATCGCCATGGGCAAGATCGCACCGGGAGCCAAATAGATGCGATCCGTCCATTCACCGACACTGGTTTGCGATATCGCAGATTCCAGATTTGTCACCGTCCACTGAATGTCGAGCGATTCGTCACTTGTGAGCGGCTGCGCAATTTCCCCCAGCACGATCTCGAGATCGGCGTATGGGATGGGAATGATGTTGACGATGTCACTGTGCTCAAGCACATTGTTTTCGATCTCGCCGTTTTCGAACAATTCCTGCTTGTGGTCAGCGACGACAAAGAGATGGAACGAGCCCGTAAGTCCGGGCGGCACGTTGACGACACCGTTCACCGAGTAACTGTCGGATGAGTCGAGGATGCCATCATGGGCGAGCGTACCGAGCAAGATGTCGTCTGCGTCTCCGAGAACATCATTCGTTGAAGCATAAATGGCATCTTCCCATTGCGCTATCAAACCGGTGCCATTTGCGATATTCGAAACCGCATAAGAGACGGAGATGTCAGCAACGTCTCCGATGACCGGGTTGGGGCTTGCTGAGAAAGAGACGACTTCCAGATCCGAGGGCGGGGTCAAATGAACGGCAATCGGAATCGATGCCAGGTTTCCCGCATCTTGGCCAGCTTCAAAAATGTTGTTCGAGTTATCCGCTGCGACCATCAGCAGATAGTCACCATCCAACGTTTGCGGGATGGCGACGGAAAGCATGGCCGCTTCGCTTGAAGTACCGGCTTCCAACGGGCCGCTGAACGTAAACCGGCCAAGATTCGCAATCTTCTGCCCCGTCAGATCCGCAATGTACACCTGGTCGGACCAAGAGACTGCCAACGTGTCGGCCGCCCCCCTATTATCAACGTGCCAAACTAGCTCCACCGACTCTCCCGATGCAACCGTCAAGCCGGACGATTCAATCACGGGAACGAGATCCGGGTGCGCAATTCGCAAGACCGCTGTTGTGTCGATGCTATTGTTCGACTCATCAACTTCGAACAACCGGTCGCCCACGGCATCCGTGGTGAAACGTAGTGTATAGTCGCCATCTGGCAAGTCGCTTGGCAACTTCACGCCCATCGTGGCAGTGTATTGAGTACCCTTGCCCACGCCGGTCGTTCGGTAACGACGCCCCAATTCGTGAGGCGAATCGCCATAACCTAACAAGTAAACCGCGTCGTACCATGTGCCCACGGCGTTTGATTGGCCAATGTTGGTGACCGTCCATGTGACACCAATGGTCTCCGCCGCGCGCGCAGCCACCAGCGGGTCCTGCGTCGTGGTCTGATTGCCTTCGGTCCAGAAAGAGACTTCGTCGGTTGAACGTATCGTCAAGTCACCTCGCGTCGGCAAGATCAAGCCAATGGGCGGAGAGGCAACTGCGTTGTTACTGCGATCCTGGTCCGACAAATTAGCATTGGCGTCCGTCACCACAAACATAAAGTAGTCCCCAGCCGCATACTGGGGGCCGTCGGGAAGCGTGACAACTTTGGTATTCGTATAAGTTTGGCCACTGACCATGAAGTTTGTCACCGCTGGCAGGGTCGCGAGCAGCACGTCGCTGCCGGAATCAAATACGGCATCGGTCGATAGATAGACTTTGTCTTTCCAGGATCCGCTGAAGTCGACAGATCCGGCATTTTCGACAGTCCATTCCACAGCGACCGACTTGCCCAACCACGTCTGATCATTGGGTGTCAACACGACGCTGTCTGGCTGCACAGCGATGTCGAGAGCACCAACTTCAATGGTCGTTTCAAAAGCCTCGTCGGCCCCCGCGTTGCCATCTTGATCCAAAGTGTTTCCGGCGATGTCGATGATATCAGGACCAACGACGACTTGATACGTTCCGGCGAGCTCTGTGGGGTATGGGCCTCCGCTAGACAGCCGTTCAACATGGACACGATAAGTCAACGCGGTAACCTGGCTGACGTGAAAGCGGTGCAAGGGAATCTCGGCACCATGTGGATCGGTAACGCGTACATCGTTTTCGGAAAAGGTCGATGCGTCAATCGGTTCGCTAAATGTCACGTCGAACGATCGCAAAGGAGGCTGAACAGTGTCACTCGGAGTAGGCGTAACGCCGGTCACGCGGGGCTGTGTACGGTCGATCTGGAGCGGGGCGGTGTATGCCGAATCCGCGTTCCGCAACAAAATCCGCACGTTGTCAATCGCCCAACTTTCGTCGTGAATGCCATCAAATCCCGTGTCGAAGAAGTCGATGGACAGATCGCTTGAAGAATGGTTCCAGTCAGCCGTCAGGTCCTGGTACCTCTGGCCGACCATTTCGCCTTCGAAGGGATTCCCCCAACTCCCCGTGTCTGTCGGTGCGTAGGTTGTAAAACTGTGTGTCCATACCGTCTGACCACTCGCGCCATCGCGAATCTTGAACAAATCGTTGCTGGACCATCCGCTGCTGTTGCTGCCTTGGGAATCCAACAGAATAAGGTCCCATTCGACGCGTACGCCGGAATGCGATGGCAAATCCGCCAGCGTCAGCGATACCGAATCTCGTGAATATCGACCTAGCGCGCGCGACGTGTCCGGATGATAAAAGATGCCGTCCTTATTCCATTCGTCGCCCAATTGAAATTCGAATGCTTCTGCATAGTACGGTTCCCAAAGGTTACCGATCACTGGATTTCCAGAGAGGTCGGTCACCGTATCGGCAACCACAAATTCGTAATCCCCGACATTACCGATCGGTGGATCAAAACCAACCTGATAGCGATAGTCCGGTCGGCTCACGACAGACAATTCGCTCGCTTGCTGCCGCGATCCGTCTGGGAAAATGATCGAAAAATCACCCGGGGCGAAAGTGGTTGTATCGATCTCTTCGTTGAATTCAATCTCGACCTGCTCAATATTGCTCGACACGGGATGCCGCGGCGACACACTGACGATCGCGGGACGGGTGGTGTCGCGAACGATCTCGAATTCGATATCGGTCGTGGCGATCTCGTTACCGGCAATATCAAACAGACCGTTGTCCAGAGTCAGCGTCGCCATTCCCGCGACGGCAATGGCGGGAGTTGTGACCGCGAGTGTGCGACCGACGTCCGCCTGGACCTGGACGGTGACTTCGGAACCATCTGCCAATCGTAGGCTTCCTGTGGTGCCGCCGACGAGATCGTGGTCGTAGGGTTCGTCCAGCGTGAATGTAAATCGGTAGAGCGGGGCGTGCAGTTGTGACGGCGCTGTCGCGATTCCCGGCGATGCGGTATCAATCTGAAAGCGAACGGTATCGCCGAGCGTGTTGCCGGTGTCCGGGGTCAGCGTTGCCGCTACAACTCGCAAACCATCATCAAGCACCGCATTGGCTCGAAAGCTGTGCACTCCCACCGTGCTGAATGTTTCGGTTTGATCAACGTTACCGTCCATATCAAAGTCGAGCGACAGCGTGCCAGGTACCGAAACATATACGTCGAAATTCGGTTGGGCGTCGTTCGTCAATCGATCGGTACTGTATTTACCGGTGTCACTGCTGGCCGCAAGCGAAATGCGAAACGCGCTGCCATCGCGTTCGAAGGCCCCGCGATCAACGGCCAGTCCTGCGACACGCGGGTTGCCGGCGAGATCAACGAAGACGCCGTCGGGAATCAATACATTGCTACCGCTATCGACGGCCGGACTATTGCTCTTCAGTCGGTAGTCGCCGAGTACATCATCATCCGTGCCCCAGGCTTCATCGGGTCCCCGGGACGAGACGGTCACAAATTGGGGGTTGATGGGTACATCGACGGTGCCGACGAGATTGCTGTCGACGCCGTGCGAAATGCCCGTCAGATTCGAGCTGTCACCAATGAGATTGTAAGAACTGCCTGCGGCGACTTGACCATGTACATCGCTGTAGCTGCCATCTGCCAGCAGATTACCAGCGACAATGGTGTTCTGAAATTCGCTGGAGCGATACGTTCTTGTATACACTCCGCCACCCGAATTGTTAGCGCGGTTGCCGGCAATCGTCGTGTTGAAAGTGTAGAGATAGCCGTAATAGTCGTTAAAGATCCCGCCGCCGTGCGACGGAGCAGCGTTGTCGGAGATCAATGAGTTCGTTAGGGTCAGCGTACTCGAATTCTGATAGATCCCCGCGCCGGAATGACTGTTCAATCGGTTGCGTTCGATCCGCGAGCTATCAATTGTTGTGGTACCGCTACGAAGATAGAAACCGCCACCTGTGGAATTTGAACGGTTATCGGACACGTCACTATTAACAACGGCCAGTGAATCGCCGTACATATAGATTCCGGCACCATTTCCCGCCACATTCGCTGTGAACGTGGATTCCTCGACCGTAAGGGATCCGGCTGAAACATACGCTCCACCACCCAGGCCCGTTGCCGTGTTTTCCGTAAAGGCGGATTGAGTAACCGAAACAGACCCTCCGGCGACATAGACGCCCGTACCGTGATCACCCGTGTTTTCGCTGAGCAGTGAATTCGATATATCGACAGTCGCGTTATTCGTATAAATCCCCGCTCCTTGCGGGCTCATGTTGTCAATGATATTCGAATTGATGAGGAACAAGTCACCGAAGCTGTAGATACCGCCGCCGAAAACGGATGCTTCGTTCCCGTCGATAACAACATTATCCAAGGTCAGACTTCCCGAATTATGGATACCGGCCCCCGAGGAAGCCGCGCCGCCGGTGATCGTCAACGCCACGATTTTGACAGCGTCACCCACTCCCGCCGCAACAATGAATGCTCCACTTCTTAGTGCCGCATCGATCGTAATTCCCTGTTCCAATGTGGATGCATCAATCGTCACACCCCGGTCGATGACCAGACTGTTTCCATCCAGCACGATCTCCTCGCCGCTTAATGAAGGCGAAAAAGTGATGGTATGGCCAACGTTGTCGGCATTGAGGTAATAAATCGCTTCGCGCAAGGAGATCGTACCATCATAGAGATCGAACGAATCTTCGTGCGTGCTAACCGCTAACGAAGGTGTTTCCCGCCCCGCTGAGATCGCTGTGTCAAACTCAAACGGACCCAAGTCCACGGAATTTCCGAACTGTCGTGCGTTGCCATTGCGATCCCACGGCAGTGGCTCATCGGTATTGATGTCACCGTCAAGATCGAATGTATCCAAGGGAAGTAAACTAACCTTGCCGTAGTCGATCGCGGGACTGGTGGATTTCAGATGCAAGTCGCCGAAATCGTCGTTAGCTGATTCGTCAACGTCGGCCGTGGCGGGATTGTCTCCCCAACCATCACCTCCGTGTGACGCGTCACGAACAAACTGCGGATCAATCCCGATGAGGTTGGCAGTGGACGATAACCTGCCCAAGTTATCGATCTCAGTCCCTTCGTTGTCCCACAGAATGGAATTGACCAAGGTGGTCATCGTAGAATCAGCAGCAAACAGTCCACCGTTGACGTTACCGGAAACGGTTGAATTGATAAGGGTGACCTCGGTAGGAAAACGATACGAGCCACCGGTGCCCGCTATGCCGCCACCATTCGTTCCCGCTTCATTTCCGACAAGCAGGGAGTTGATTACGAACAGTGTCCCATCACTGTGTATCCCACCACCTGCGTCGGCGGCTTCGTTGCCGCGAAATCCAGAGTTGACAACCGTAAGCGAATTCTTACTGCCGACCGCTCCTCCGTCCCCGCCACTGGCGATGTTCCGCTCGAATGTGGAATCAACGAGATCCAAAACCGAGGATGTGTATATCGCTCCACCATCATGTGCCGTGACGTTTTCCCTGAACGTCGTGTTGGAAATTGTGGTCTGAACGTAGGCTCTCAATCCACCCCCGCGACCCGCCGCCGTGTTATCGACGAATAACGCTTGATCAATCAGCAGGGTACCGCTGCTGGCAAGAATGGCGCCGCCGTCGGAATTACGAGCAGCGTTGCCGGAAAAGGTACTATTCTGGATAGTGAGTTCACCTCCCTCGTTGTGGACACCGCCGCCACCGCGGGCGGCGTTGTTGCGGATGGTCGTGCCCTGCAACGAAAGGATTCCTTTCGTGTAAATCCCGCCGCCTTGGTTGCTGTACGAATTCCCAGTAGTAGCGTTGTCAGCCACGATCGAATCGGTAAGCGTGAGATCGGCCAGGTTGTAGATTCCCCCACCCTGTTCGGCCAAACCGCCACGGATCGTCAATCCAATGAAGTGAACAGCTTCATCAACAGCGGCGGAGACGGAAAACACTCGTCCCCGTTGCATGCCATCGATGGTAACCGAATTGGGTAGCGCCGTAGCGTCAATCGTCACGGGATCCGTGATCCTCAAAGCGGCATTCAACTCGATTCTCGCGCCATCCAGGGCGGCGTCGAATGTGATCGTATTGTCCAGGCTGCTCCGCTGCGCGTGATGGATCGCCTCGCGCAGGCTCGTGACGTCATCATAAAAATCGATGACGTCCATCGCCGTGGTGACGACCAGCGACGGGGCTTCCCGGCCAGGAGCTGGACCGCTCTGCAGCTCGTATGGCCCGACGTCGACCGCGTTGGCTGCGACGCGGGCATTTCCGTCTTTGTCGAGTGGTAGCGATTCCGTTGTATTGCCATCATTGTCCACATCAGCAACATCGGCCGGCAGAGCCGTGTCCCGGCCGAAGTCGACCGCCGAACTGACACTGGATAGCCGCAGGTCGCCAAAATCATCGTTTGCAGATTCGTCGACGTCGGCCGTATTCGGGTCGTCTCCCCAACCGTCGCCGCCGTCCGATGAAGGACGCGCAAACTTGGGGTCCGCGCCCATGAGATTCGATTCAAATGTGGTATTGAGTTCCCCGACCAGATCGCCGCCTTGGTTGTTCCACAGAATAGAGTTGGAAAGCAGAAGCGACGTCGACCCATTACGCAGTCCGATACCCTCGTTGTCCGTAATGACGGAATGATGGATGCTCGTGTGGCCCGCAGCAGTAACTGTTTCGCCAGCGGCCGAAGACGCCTGATTTCCAACGACTTCGCTATTCACGACTTCATACGAGGCAGGAGAATAACGGCTTCTGTTGCCGAGAAATGCGGCAGACGACTTCGCGCTTTGGTTACCGCGAAACGCGGAGTTCACAATCGTTCCGCTGCCCCGTAACGCCACGTAGAGTCCGCCGCCCTCCGTCGGCGCAACATTAGATGAAATACTCGAACCCCTGAGAAAAAAAGTGGAACTGCTGTAACTGCTGGAATAGACCAATATTCCGCCGCCCGATCCATACTGCCCCAGCAACGTGTTGCGACTGACATTGGAATCGACAATTTCAATCGAATTGTTGCTGCTCGAATACGATTGAATACCGCCTCCCGAAACTGACGACTCGTTGCCAGAAACATTGGTACCAATAATCGACAACGTTCCTCGGGAATGGGCAAAGCCACCGCCACCCGTCCCGGCTGTATTGTCGACAATGCTTGACGTTTCAACGACAACGCCGCCGCCGCCTTGATAGACTCCGCCGCCTCGCTGCGATGCCGCATTCTCTCCGATTGTTGTTTCTGTTATCGACGCACCACCTGTATTCACCCAAACGCCGCCACCATCTGTCATTGCCGAATTCCGGGCAACAACGCTGTTCGATATCACCAAGTCACCACTCCAATTCGCGATACCTCCTCCCGACTCAGCCGACATGTTGTTGTCAATGTTGGAGTTCTCGATCATCAAACTGAGACCATCGCTATACAGGCCGCCGCCGCGACTGGCTGCGGTATTACCGTGGACATGGGAATCCGTAACGATCAATGCTCCGTGGTTGAGGATTCCGCCGCCAGTGCTGGCGGCACCTCCCGTGATGTTCAAGCCAATCAACTGCACCGTTTCCACATCGGGTGCGGCATTGACGATCACACGACTGGTACCACCCGCATCGAGCGTGACGGGTTCTGGCAATGACGATCCATCGACGACAACCGCCGAATAAATGGATATTGGCCCGCGCGCGGCCGCACCGAGACCTAAAGTGGGATCGAAATCCAAAATGGGATCGTCGGCCAAACTGATGGTCTTGCCGGACAGTGACGCCTCGAACGTGACGACAGCGTTTGCACCCGCGGTGGCAGCGTAAAAGACCGCCTCGCGAAGCGAAATCAAATTGTCGTAAAAATCGAATGCGTCGGTGTCCGTGTTAACGACCAGGGCAGGTGTCTCACGTCCCGGCGCTACCGGGTCTTGTAGTTCCAACGCCCCCAGGTCAACCGTCGTCTCAAAAACCCGGGGATTACCATCGATGTCGATGGGTAGCAATTCGTTGAAATTGCCGTCACCATCGAGGTCCTGGGAATCGATTGGCAAGTTGCCATTCCCGCCTGTGTTTGCCGCGGGGCTCGTGTCGAGCAGGTGTAAGTCGCCAAGATCGTCATTGAGCGATTCGTCAACGTCGTCCGTTGTCGGATCATCCCCCCAACCATCGCCGCCGTGGGACGGAGCGCGAACGAACTTGGGGTCGCCGTCGATCAGGCTAGATCGGACGGTTGCATTGCGTATGAGGTCGACTTCGGTTCCTTCGTTCATGGCGACAATGGAGTTGATGACGGCGAGACTGGACGAGCTCACGTTCGCAATGCCTACTCCACGATTGGCAGCAATCGTCGACTGGTTGACAACGAGTTCGCCGCGGTTGTAAATGCCCCCAGCGATACCAGCCGTATTGGACGCGACAATCGTGTTAATGACCTGAGCGTCGCTGGAAAAATCGAGCGCGCCGCCGAAGTCGGCCGAATTCAAGATCAAGCTGGAATTGACTACCTCGAGTCCTCCCGAATCAACTCGCACACCTCCCCCTAATCGAGCGTGATTTTCCGATATCGTTGTGCCCACGATCGTTATTGCAGCGGCACTTCCACCCGATGGGTTTCCATTGGACGTATGGTAGATCCCTCCGCCGCTACTGGTCGCGGTGTTATCGTAAACCGCAGAACCGGAGAGATAGAACTCCGCCGAATCGTCGTAGACGCCACCTCCGCTACCGTTCGCTGTGTTCCCATAGATGGATGAGTCGACAATTCGCAATGAATCCGACGCGCCAAATACGCCGCCGCCGTTATTCGTTGCCTGGTTGCCAAAGATTTCGCTTTCCAGAATGTTCAACACGCCGGTTGCATGAACCCCGCCACCATCGTTGGCAATCCCACCCGTGATTTTGAGAGACTTCAATTCTGCCAGTGTGCCTGCGCCGCCAAGGACACTGAATACACGACTGCGGCCATCTGCATCAAACGTCACAGGGGTGGCAAGCGCCGAAGCGTCGATGGTCAACGACTTGCTAATGACGATGCTCGAACCGTCCAGCACAATCGACTTCCCTGCCATCGACGCATCGAACGAAACCGTGGCGGCGAGAGTCCCTGTACCGGCGTGCAGCACGGCCTCGCGAATTGAAGTCTGTCCATCGTAGACATCAAACACATCGGCTTCCGTCGTGACTACGGTGCTTGGTGCTTCACGATTCCCCGCGATCGTACCGCCGAATTCGTAAGCCCCTGCGTCGACTCGCATCCCCTGTATGCGGGCATTACCGTCCAAGTCGAACGGAACTGGTTCGTCACGGTCATCGTCGTGGTCTACGTCGCCAAAATCACTTGGAACACTTGCCCCGTCACCTAAATCAATGGCAGCACTGACAGAAGATAGGCGCAGGTCTCCGTAGTCATCGTTGGCCGATTCATCGATATCGGCGGTAGATGTATCATCTCCCCAACCGTCATCACCGCCGCTAGGGTTCCGAATGAAGGCTGGTTCTGCGCCAATCAATGATTGAGTTACAAGCATGTCTCCGAATGCACCAATGTCGCCAGCTTGATGGCCCCAAACAATCGTATTAGCCAGCAACAAATCACCGGTGTTATGAATTCCCGTGCCCTCGTTGGTGGCAATTGTCGAGTTATAGATATTGAATGTCCGACCGCTATGGAGACCACCGCCGCTCGTCTGCGCCGAATTCCCGACCACGACAGAATTGACGAGCGATACGCTGGCGTGGTTGTTGTAGATGCCGCCCCCGGAACTATTGGCTCTGTTTCCAGTCACCACCATCCCAACCATGTTCACGGTTCCACTGCCCAAGTAGAACCCGCCACCGCTGTATAGTGTGGATACATTTTGTTCCACATGGATATTCGTTAAGTTGAGAGTCGTACCGCTGCTGTACAATCCTCCACCGTCGCGATTCGATGTATTTTGCGTGAAACGGGAGTCGGCAACGGCAATGGTCCCATAGGAAGCATACAAACCACCGCCCGAGGAGGGGCTAAGGTTTCTTGCAATCGAAGTTTCCGTGATACTCGCGTTCGTCGACGCGAAATAAATTCCGCCGCCGCTGGAATACGAACCGGTGCTACGATTCTCTTCAACCGCCGCATCAGTTACATGGACCGTTGCGTTGCGGGCAAAGATTCCACCACCATGTCCGGTGGCAACATTATCGACAATCGTCACGCTTGTCAGCGACAGCTCGCCTGAATCGCTGTAGATACCGCCTCCCGCTCCAGCCTGATTGCTGGCAACGACCGAATCATTGAGTTGCAAAACACCCGTGCTAAAAATCCCGCCGCCGTTTCCGGTCGCGACGTTACCAGTCACAGTTGAGCCAATGAGATGCAGCGTGCCCGTGTTCGTAAGGCCAGCTCCGTTATCAGCCACCCCTCCGGAAATGGTGAGATTGCGGAACTCGACGCTGTTTGCGGTGGAGGTGATTACATCGAAGACCCGACTGTGGCCGCCTGCGTCGATGGTCAAACCGCTTGTGAGTGACGAAGCATCGATCGTCAACGCGCGATCAATGAGCAAGCTTTGATGGTCGAGCGAGATCGTCGTCCCATCCATTGTCGCGGCGAAAGTGACCGTAGTACCACGCCCATCCACGCCAGCGTAGAAGATCGCTTCGCGGAGTGAGATCAGATTGTCGTAGAGATCAAAAGTGTCCGAAGCTGTGTTTACGATTAGCGCAGGTGTCTCACGTCCTGCATCGATGGTACCCTGGAATTCATAAGCTCCCAGATCCACCCGTCCGTCGTGTTGCCGTGGATTTCCATCACGGTCGAGCGGCAGGGGTTCACTGTCATCGCCATCGTTGTCAACATCTTGAATGTCGATCGGTATGAAACTGCCATCGCCCAGGTTGATGGCTGGACTGTGACCTGATAGCCTCAGATCTCCATAGTCATCATTGAGCGATTCATCAACGCTCGTTGTACTAGCATCGTCGCCCCATCCGTCGCCGCCGTCGCTGGGAGCCCGCACGAACAACGGGTCGATACCAATAAGTGACGACGAGATGTTCGTGTAGCGAAGCGGCGTAATGTTGTCTCCACCGCTCTGCCATACGATTGAGTTCTCAATCTGCAATTCGGAATTGGGCTGAAGATTGGCAGGACTGTTGGCCGCAATCGTCGACTGGCTAATCGTCACGGTATAGTCGTTGCCGTAGGTGTAGATACTGCCCCCGGAATTGCTCGCGTTGCCCACAACCGTCGAACTTTGAAGATTAAACGCGGCACTGCTGCTGTAAATGGCACTTCCGCCGTAGCGACTGGTGTTGCCAGTGAAGTCCACATGTGTTGCCGTGAATTCACTCGCTGCGCTGAACACAGCCCCACCGTTCCGGCGTGAGTCGTTGGAGGATAAGTGCGAATCGATTAGTTTCAGCGATGAGCCGTAGTCGCTATGGATTCCTCCCCCATTCGATGTCGCTGCATTCCCGGCGATACGAGAATACAGAACGGCGAGCATGCCATCGTTGTAGACGCCGCCGCCATACCGAGTCGCAGCGTTATTATGAATCATTGAATCGATCAGGTGGAGCGACGCCGTATTGTAAATCCCTCCACCGTCATCCGCCGAGCCGCCGGTTATGGTCAGACCGATAAGTCGTACGCCGCTTTCTGTATTGGCCAACACGTTGAACACGCGACTCTGCCCGGCTGCGTCGATTGTTATTCCAGCGGGTAGCGAACCGGCATCGATCGTGACCGTGTCATAAATCGTCAACTCGGTTCCCGCCAGTGTGATCGTCGAACCACTCAGCGCAGCATCAAACGTGATTGTGTCGGCATTGTGCATGAACCGAGCATGGAAGAGGGCTTCTCGAAGCGAGTTTTGCCCATCGTGAAGGTCAAATCGATCGCTCGTGGTATTCACAACAAGGGACGGGGCCTCGCGTCCGGTAGCGACCACGCCTTGGAATTCGTAAGCGCCCAGATCGATAGCTCCGTCGTGTTCTCGTGCATTCCCGTTCCGGTCCACAGGCAGTGGTTCATTCACGTCGCCATCATCATCCACGTCTGCCATGTCGAGCGGCAGCAGACTCGCATCCCCAACGTTGATGGCAAGACTGCGATCCGTCAGCCGCAAATCGCCAAAATCGTCATTGAGAGATTCGTCAATTGTTGGTGTATTGACGTCATCTCCCCAACCGTCACCGCCGTCATTCGGTATTCGAACGAACGCGGGATCCATGTCGATAAGAGACGCCGACATGCTTAGATTGTGCAATGGACTAATGTTTGCGCCTTCGGATTGCCACACAATCGAATTCGTCAGCTCAAACGGCGTACTCGAGTTGACATTGTTGGGAGCATTCGCGGTGAGCGTCGACTGGTTAATGTTTAGCGTGTCGCCGACGTTGTAGACTCCACCAGCGATGTAACCTGTGTTTCCGACGACCGTCGAACCCAGTAAGGTCAGCGTGCCGCCGGTACTATAAATGCCGCCACCACGATTACCGCTCGAATTCCCAACGACATCCACGTGGGTTGCGTCAAACGTATCGGCGTTGCTGTAGATGGCTCCACCATAGGTTGCTGCATAATTGTGAGACACGTTCGCGTCTACTAAAACGGCTGAGGTGCCCGATTGGCTCATGATGCCACCACCACGACTTTCGGCGGTGTTACGAGAGATATCAGCATGCCGAATCTCCAACACACCATCATTGTAGATACCACCGCCATTTGTCGCAGCATTGCCTTGAATTGTCGAATTCTGGATCCGTAACGTCGCCGCATTCAAGATGCCGCCGCCATCATCCGCGAAGCCACCCGTGATGGTCAGCCCCATCAGTTGTACGACCTGTTCACGACTCGCCCGAACATTTAAAACACGACTCCGCCCATCCGCGTCAATGGTCAAGCCATTGGCAAGTGCCGTCGCGTCGATCGTGACTGCTTCACCAATTAGCACCTCAGACCCGTCAAGCCTTATGATGGATCCATCTAGCGCATTGTCGAAAGTGATCGTCTTCGAATTTCCTTCAATCCCCGCGTAGAAGACGGCTTCGCGGAGTGATATCTGTCCGTCATATACATCGAACACATCGGTGTCAGTGGTCACGACCGTCAATTGCTCTTCGCGGCCCGCGGCAACGCCCGCTTGAAACTCGTAGGCCCCCAGATCAATAGCACCTCCAAATTCACGCACATTACCATTTCGATCGAACGGCAACGGTTCGGCGACATCACCGTCCCCGTCCACGTCGGTGATATCGGCAGGAACTCGATTCGCATTGCCAACGTTGATAGCTGGACTGCGGGCGGTGAGCCTCAGATCACCAAAGTCATCGTTGAGCGATTCGTCGACTTCTGTCGTGCCCAGCGCATCACCCCATCCATCGCCACCATCGTTTGGTGGTTGCATGAATTCTGGATCGATACCAATCAGAGAGGATGTGACCGTGGCGTTACGTAGCGTCGGGGCAGATTCGTCGCCGTTGTTCCAGATGATGGAATTCGCAAGCTCAAACCCGGAAGTGGATTGGATGGGATCCGGTGCGTTTGCCGCCAGTGTCGACTGACTGATGACCAGGCCGCTAGAGAAAGTGTCGTAGATGCCGCCACCGTACAAGCTGGCATTTCCCACAAGCACGGAACCGACCAGCTCCAACGTCCCGCGATTACTGTAGATACCGCCGCCCCGACTCCCACTCGTATTCCCGCTAAAGCCCACATGCGTCGCCGTAAATGATTCTCCATCGCTGTAAACGCCGCCACCGTATGTGGTCGCGTGATTGCGAGACAATTCCGAGTCGACAAGCACGGTAGACGAGCCAGGGTGACTCACTATGCCGCCGCCATAGCGAGCGTCATTCGCATATAGTTCAGAATGCCGAACATCCAACGAACCAAAGTTTGTAATACCACCGCCACGTCCCGTTGAAGTATTGTCATGAATGGCCGCGTTCGTTATCCGTAACGCCGCCGTATTGAAAATGCCGCCGCCTTCAAACGTCGCGCCTCCGGTGATCGTCAGGCCATTCAGATGAACGTCTTGGTCGGGGCCGGCGGCAACGAAAAACACGCGGCTTTGTCCGTCTGCATCAATCGTCAGTCCCGCAGGCAGCGAAGTGGCATCAATGGACATCGAAGCACCGACGAACAGTTCCGAACCCGCTAGCGTGATGGTTGCTCCGTCGAGAGACTCAGCAAACGTGATCGTTTCCGGTGTCGACGGGAAGCCGGCGTAGAAAATGGCTTCGCGCAACGAAATCTGACCGTCGTAGAGATCAAACAGGTCGCTCGCGGTGTTGACGATGAAGCCGGGCGTAAAAAGACAAGATAATATCGTACAGATGAATTAATAAACGACAAAAAAAACAACATCACACATCAATCAAAAATATCACAAAACATAAAATTGT
>CALBSZ010000025.1 GCA_937967665.1 uncultured Planctomycetaceae bacterium | reverse complement strand
CGACCAGAGTCTCCGCCAGCAGCGCCTTCCACAGCGTGCCGCTCGGCCGGAAGCCGGCAATGTCGATCTCCTCGCGGTCCGGATAGACATGCACCAGGCCGGTGCAGACGAAGCTGATCGCGGGATCGTCCTGCATCGAGGCGAAGAGAGTGGTGACTGCCTGCTGCGCGTCAGTCACTTCGTCCCAATCGGCCCGCCTGGCGGATTCGAAAATGTGGCGATACTGAAAAATCGCCAAGGACATTGGTCCCGACGTCACTCCGGCTCGGGAACCCCCTTCACGCAGCGCTTGAGCCAGAAAGGGATCCCAGCCTTGCACGATCTTCAACCGTTTCAGCTGCGGGTGCTCGAAATACGCATGGGTGCTCGCTTCGTAATTGGCCTCAGTCACCTTGGCCGCGACAATGCTGTCACCGGCCGGGCCGTCGACGAGCAGGGCGGCGGCATTGGCGGTCAGTCGCACGCCGCTGACATCGGGAATCGAATAGATCCCGACCGCCAATCCGGCGTCGGCGATCTGTTGAATCACGGGCCGCATGTTTTCCGCCACCTGGGCATCGGAGGCAGCGGGCGGCAAGTCGGTGCCGGGACGCACGAACGCCACGGCGTAGCCGGACTCTCGCACGCACGCGACGAGTTGAGCGTTCACGTCTGGCGTATCTTCCGGACGCAGCAAGGCCATCAACACCGTGTTCGGCAGCTCCGCCTCGGCCGACGTCGCGAACCATTCTTACAACTCGCTGGAAGTACGCAGGTGGCCCTGGCCGGTCGACGCGGCAATCAGCAGCCCGTCGGCTCCTGCCGCGGCCAGCCGTTCCAGAAACACGCGATTACGTTGGCGGTCCAGTTGGCGGCGGGGCAGTTCCCCCGTGGTCGCGTCGAAGCAGGCCACGGTACTGAAGGGATAGTTTGCTTGCGGGTCGTTGAGAATATCCTGAGGAGTCGTCATGGCTACTATCATAACGGCTGGCAAATCTGCCGGAAGTGGCTTGAGTCGCCTGCGGTTTGTGGAGACAATGGAGTGTTTCGCAGACCTTCCTGACGCAATTATGGAGACTCACCAATGAAGCGTTACCTCTGGGCCCTGGCGCTGGCCCTCTTATCGACCACGGCTTACGCGGAAGAGTGGCAGACCTTGTTCGATGGCAAGACTTTCGATGGCTGGAAAGCCAGTGAACACAAGGATAGCTGGAGCATCAAGGATGGGGCATTCGTCGCCGCCGGGCCACGCAGTCATCTGTTTTATGTCGGCGACGAAAAGCCGTTCAAGAATTTCGAATTCGAATGCGAAGTGATGACTGAACCGAAAAGTAACGGCGGAATCTATTTTCACACGAAGTGGCAGGAAAGCGGCTGGCCAAAATATGGTTACGAGTGCCAGGTGAATGTCACGCACAGGGATCCC
This sequence comes from uncultured Planctomycetaceae bacterium, assembly GCA_937967665.1. Lineage (GTDB taxonomy): Bacteria > Planctomycetota > Planctomycetia > Pirellulales > Pirellulaceae > CALBSZ01. The sequence continues at coordinate 48,139 of CALBSZ010000025.1, read as the reverse complement.
AAGAAGTCCGGCAGCCTGTACGGTGTGGTCAACGTGTCCGATCCCCCCTGCAAGGATAACGAATGGTATACACAGAATATCAAAGTCGAAGGACGCAAGATCACGCTGTCCATCAACGGGAAGGTCGTTGTGGAATACGTTGAGCCGGAAGATAAGAAGGAATTTTCCGGTGCGTTCGAACGGCGACTCGGCGAAGGAACCTTTGCTTTTCAGGCGCATGATCCCGTCAGCGTCGTCCACTTCCGCAACATCAAAGTCCGCCGGCTGCCGTAACAACTCGCATTGTTAATAACGCGTGACGCGTTGCATTAATGTTCGTCCGACAGCGCCCGATTCCGTCGTCATACAAGCTCGAAGCGCCAGCGAGTGGGTAACTTACCATCGGATACACTTGCTCGCGCTGCGTGCTTGTATTTTCGTGGATTGCCGGAGACTTGGCGATGTCCTGCTAGAGTTCATATCGACCCGGTGCCAATATTTGGCCCGGGTCGATGGCGTTCTTGATCGCGTGATACAAGTAGGCCGAATCGTCGTTTGCCGCCGGTAAGGCTTGCATGGAGAGCAGGCCGAGTCGATAGGGAAGATGCCCGCGCTGGGCAAGCACGGCGGTCACGTCGTCGTGGCAGGCCCGTGCCCGGTCGTCTTCGCCAGGGCGTTCGCGGTCGTACAGCAGTGCCGTGTAGAGATGAGCACTGCGCCCCGAAATGCAATTGAGGCCGATGTTGGGTTCGAAACCGTGCTGCAGGATTCTCGGCTGGATGTCGGCCAGTGCGTCTGCAATCTGTTTGCCTACCAGCGGCAGTGCGTGGCACAGCCAGATCACGCCGCAACGATCGGCCTCGGGCTGAATCCGCTCCGGGACCGGGCCACGCTTCCTCCAGTACATCGACTTGATATTCTGTTCGGTCGGTACTCCCAAGTAGACGTTGTCTCGATCGCCGGAATCCATATACAGGAATTGATCAACCAGCGGTTCGATCGTTTTCTGGACGAGGCCGCTTTGAGCAAAGCCAATGTCTTCGTTGGCTGCGTAGATCGCTCCACCCGCAAACCAGGGAGCGTCGCCGAAGTCAGCCAGGTCGAGGGGCGTCTTGTCGGCGGTGGCGTGCCACGGATACTGAGATTGCGATGCGTTGTATTTGTAGCTGTTCCAGATGCCAAAACCGTTCGGTTCCATCACTCGGTTCAGCAGCAGGTCCCGCGCGGCGTCGAGCACCGCGGGTAGTTGGGATTCCTGGTTGATCCGGCAGAAGAACGGCTGAAAGTATTTTGGAAGCGGAGTCAACCAGACAGTCAACTGCGTGACGACCCCTAAATTCGACTGATTGAACAGACTTCCGAATTGCGGGCCGACACCGACACGGCTCACATGAGCTGCCTCAGCGCCGTCGAAACGCGCGAACCCCGTCCGAATCAACTCGCCGCCCGGCAAAACGACCTCGGCCGCGCAGACAAAGTCTCCTCGCTGCCCGTACGGACCAGCGCCATCACCGCGTTCCACCAGATTGCCGATCACGCTGCCGTCAGGGGGCCCGCCGGTCACGGACAGGAAGTAATGGGCGTTGCGTTCGCGCAGGTATTCGTAGACTTGCTGGAAGGTGACTCCCGATTCCAGCGTCACGTATCCCAGCGTATCGTCGAAGTGAAGAATGCGGTCCAGCCGCGAGAGGTCAAGCAAGACGCAATGATCCGAGGTGGGCACGGCGGAACCCAAGCCCCAGTTCTTGCCGCGACTGACCGGATAGACCTTGACTTGAGACGCGTTCGCAGTGCGAAGGCACGCCTGTACTTCCGTCCGGTTGCCCGGCTTCACGATGGCCGCTACCCGTGAATTTGTGGCAAAGGTAGCGGTGCTGGCCAGCTGGAGCGCCGCGGTCGACGTATCTACAAACGCGGAGCCAACAATCTGTTCGAACCGGGCGGCAATTTCGGGGTTCCACGGGTCAGGCACGGGATATGGCTTTCAAAAAGGAGGGCAGTAGCGGAAAATATGGAATATTCTCTTCGCGATTATAGCAATTCAAGGTTGCTGTGATTAAAGTACAAAATAGTCGCCAGGGGCAGTTGGCGGGATTACCGCGGCGATAGGTTCGCCGCCAGGCATCGTGATATCGGCAACCCTGAGGACTTCATGGCGGAACAAACTCTTGTTCCCATTGCGGGTAGTGAGCTTCCCTCACTGCGTTCCTGTCGTACCATCGGTAAGCTTGCTCGCAAGCGAATCATTCCGATTACGATCCATGTGCGGCATCGCAGGGAACTGCCCCGCGACCTCCACCGCCTCTTGCTTCATCAGCAAGACCACCTATCCTATGACGAGTTCCACGAGCGGCATGGAATGGACGCCGAACACGGCGACCTGGTCATGAAGTTCGCCGCCGAAAACAATCTGACCGTTACGGGCCATCATGCCGCGGCATGCATGATCGACCTGGAAGGGACGGTCGCCGCCTGCAATCGGGCCTTCGGAATCAAGCTCAGACACTACTCGGCGTCGGGTCGGGAGTTTTTCGGGCACAAACGTCCCATTTCCGTTCCCGAGTATCGGGACGGCATCGTCGAAACCGTGACGGGACTCGACAATCGCAGCGGTCTCGTTCGCATCCGTCCGGAGGCGGCCACTCCCCGCGATCTGCCCGATGAAATCCCGTCGGGATGGCAAACCTATTTTGCGAGCGAAATCGCCCGGCTCTATAACTTCCCCGCAGCGTTGGACGGCAGCGGTGAAACGATCGCGTTGTTTTCTCTCGGAGGCCGCGTCAACGAAACCGACATCCGGGACTATTTTGAATTGCAGCAACTGCCGGTCCCGCAGGTGGATATTGTAAACATCGGCGGCGATTGTGGCGACGGCGAGCCGGTCATTGACGACATGGAACTGACCTTGGACCTGCAAGTTGCCGGTTCCGTCGCTCCGGGCGCGAAGCTCGTGGTGTTTCGTATCAACCCAGACCTGGATCACCCTTGGCTGGCCGCGCTCAAGCATGCGATTTTTCATCCCGAACACAGGCCCTCCATCATTTCGATCAGTTATGGCTCCGCCGAAGGGCTCTATCGTGAACAGGAATTGCATGTCGTAAATCAAACGTTGGCCGCGGCCGCAAGGATGGGAATTACGGTCTGCGCCGCCTCGGGCGACGGCGGTTCGGCAACTCGCGACTATGATCACTTCCCACCCGCATCGCACGTCAACTTCCCCGCCTGCTGTCCGTACGTGCTGGCGGTGGGGGGCACGACACTGCACGTCGACAGCCAGGGCCACTTGCATGAAGAGGCCTGGAATCACCTGAACCAATGCCACCTGGCGACCGGGGGCGGGGTGAGCCGCGTGTTTGCACGTCCCGATTACCAAGAGTCGATCACGATCCCACCACATTCTTCAGGCGGCGACTTCTGTGGGCGTGGCGTTCCGGACGTGGCGGCAAACGCATCCATTACAACGGGGATCAAAGTGGTCTTTCAGGGCAAGTTGACATCGAGCGGAGGAACCAGCGCCTCCACACCGCTATGGGCGGGGCTGATCGCACGACTCAACCAGGGACTCGGTCGGCGTCTCGGGCATATTCACCCGGCCTTGTACGCTCTGGCTGGCAGCGGCGTATTGCATGACATTCCTCAGGGGTTCAACGGCGCTTACCGTGCCTGCTGTGGTTGGGACCCGTGTACGGGACTGGGGCGGCCGGATGGCACGCTGCTGCTGCACGCCTTGTCGACGATGGTTCACCCCGACCTGGCAGACTCACCAGCCGCGTTGACGGCGCTGGTTGCCCGGGCGAGCCACGCCGCGGAAGTGAGCGACCGCGCGGCGCGCCATGCGGCCAGCGTTTGGGAGCATGTGAGTCCAAATTAAGGAACAAGAATCACGCAGGCGCGCCTGCGACGAAGTATTTTTTCGACGTGTCATTTTTTAACCTAGGAGAAGCAACTATGAGCGATCAACGAGAAATCGCTGCCCTACAAGCCGCCCAAGCCGCTGCCGCGGCAGCCCATTACGCGTCGATGGCCGCCCAGGCCGCTGCCCACGCCGCCCACTGTGCCGCGGTCGCGGCTGGTTCCGATCCCGGTATGGGAGGCGGTTTTGGCGCCGCGCCCACACAGGCGTCCGCCGGTCCCGCCTTCCCGCATACACACTCCCATATGCATGCAATGACGGGATTCCCAACCATTTGGTAAATCGAACGTTGACGACTTCGCGTTGAGTTGATTACTTGCATCTAACCAGCCTGGCGGAAGTTCTCGATTCGCGGAAATACGCATCGCTCGTCTTGTGACGGCAGTTGAAAGGAAACAGACTGTCATGAGCGCTGCGTTGGCGGGGAAGGTACGGACTGTGCCGAGGCAGGTGTCATGCTGTTAACACCGACAACGTTGCCGTACCATCTGGTGAATCGCGGACACGTGCAGCTGGCCGATATGGTCGGTGGAAAGGTCACTTTCGCACGAACCTGGGGTCGGCATCGCAATTGGCATGTCGTGCTCGGTAACGGCCGCGGCTTGTTCGTAAAACAAGCGCGCGGTGCCGACGCGGAATTCGTGTCGCTGCTGGAGAATGAGGCGCGGCTTTACGTCTTCGTATCACGAGATGCCGGATTGGGATCTCTCGAGCTGACGCCTCGCTTTATCGATTTCGACAGCGCTCGCAGCGTCCTCGTATTGCAGCGTCTCGCAGGCGCCATCGCGACGTCGGAGGTGGCGTCGCGGTTGGCAGTTCTCGTCGGGCAACAGCTGGCCGAATGGCATCGCCGGGCGGCAGCGCAACTCCCTGCGCTTGCCGACCACTTCCCGAGCACCCTTCCCGTGGCCATTTCCTTGGAGATGGACGGCACGCGATTCTTTGAAGACTTGAGTACCGCGAATCGCGGCTTACTGGCTCTGATTCAAGACGATCGTAACCTGCTATCTCAGCTTCACACGCATCGCGAGATGTGGGAAGCGACGTCGCTGGTTCACGGTGATGTCAAGTTCGAGAACTGTCTGGTCATCGAGTCGTCGGAGTCAACGGACTTTCGCTTGATTGACTGGGAACTGGCCGCAATCGGTGACCCGGCATGGGACATTGCCGGGTGGATCAGCAGCCTGATGCAGGCCGAGTTGTTCGGCACTGCGGCAAGCGCAGCGACACGGTCACGGGGCGGTACATTTCATGCGGAGAAATCGCTAGACAGCCCGGCCGTTACGGAGTTCCTGGATGCCGCGGGTTGCCATGCAGCATCCGGCGATCGTGACAAGGTCATCCGTTTCACCGCGGCTCGACTCTTGCAAACGGCCTTCGAGCGGGGCTTTCGTGCCGACGAAGTTTCGCGGCCGATGCTCCAGCTGTTCGAAGCGGCAAAGTCGCTGCTGGAGAAGGCCCGAGATACCCAATGGCAAAGATCCCGCATGGAGACTCCCTCCAACAATCCATGTGTAAAACTTCCGCTTAGCAGCGGCAACCTAGCGGGGCAGCCTCTCGGCAGCCAGCCGGGATGTGACGAAGGAGCGGCTTATTTGCAAACGGTCGTGGACGCGGTCGCAATCCGCGATAAGTTATCGTTCGAGTTCGCTGGACAACCGATCACGGTGCCCGCGAACCAGACGCTGGCCGAGCAGTTGATGCTGACCCTGTACCAGCAGGCTTTCGCGCGGCGATTTTACGGCACTGCCGTCGAGATCGTTGATTGCGGCGCCGCCCCCGCGTTTGTCGCTCGGCTCTCCGCAGCAAACACGTCGCAAGCCACTACGGAGGCCGGATGGGCACCGTTCGGCTCGAATGAACGGGAAGAGCAGTTCACCAGCCAAGGGCGTCTGCAAAGGACAGCGCCCCTGACGCGGTCACCCCTTCTTTGGCAGACCGCGGACGCGCCACGCGCCGTCTTGCCCGTGCAGCACGAAGCTCGCGATTGGATGCCTCAGTTCTACTTTGCCTTCGGCGAACATCTACCCAATCAAGCGGATGATCGCGACAACCTGCGGATCTACTTTCATTGCACGGCCGACGCCGCCGTGCTCTTGATGCGTTGGCTGACGTCGACACTGAACGGCTACCAGATTCCCTTTCGGATGAAATGCCTGAATCACCCGCGGCTTTTCGATCGAGTGGATGCATTGGTGCTCTTCTTTGAAAAACGCTACTACCAATGCATCGTGCGGCTGTTGGGGCAACTGCCCGACGAGGTGCCAGGCGGATTGCAGGAGGGCGTTCCATTGTTCAGCAAACGCCTCGGCCAGGGCGTCGGCCTGGCCGAAGATCCCGGTAACGGTGAAAGCTTCGGACAATCACGCATGCGGATGCTGGCCGAGGCGCTGGTGGCGGCGTGGCGGAATGGGAACGCGGCCATGAATGCCATTCAAGATCATTTTGCCTCGCAGGGCATCGAGCTTCAGACGGCGTACCTGAACGGCGGCAGCTGCGACTGGTACAGTTTGCCACCGTGGGATACGGGTTCATGAACGACCGCGTGCTCCATATCGAAATCGCGACACGGATCGCCAGGCGTCTGGCACGCGATGCCGTGTGGGCGGGCGATTGCTGCACGTGGATGGTTTCGTCGGAACTCGAGAGCGAAGCCGACGACCCGTCCTATGTCGCTGCGGACAACACCGTGGAAGCGGGCGTCGGGGGAGTCGCGTTGCTCCTGTCTAGACTTCTGAGCCGGCAACCGGAACCAGTGTTGCGGACGCTGTTGCGTGGGACTCTCGAGCGGTTGCTCCACACGAACTACGATGCAGATTCGACCCTGTCGACAGTCTTGATCGAAGGTGGCAGCACACTGGAAGATGAGCAACTGGTTGCGCGCGGCAAAGCCGTGTATGCGGCGGAACGACCGGCGGCTGACAACGACCACGGGACCAACGCGACGAGTCCATTCTGTTTCACCGGCCAGCACGCGATCAACTCGGTACGGGCCGCGGCCGCGATCTTGGGAGGCACGAACTCGTTGGCCAGCGCGGGGACCTGGGACGCGATGGTCCGTGCTGTGCGGGAATGCGTCACGTTTCCTGCCGCCCGCCGCCCGCCCGCCGTCTTGCCGGCCTTTGCGGATTTGCTGATCGAACTGGGAAACACAACGGGGCAGCAGGAGTTTCAGGAATTCGCAAAGCAACTCGGAAGGTTCAGCCTGGATCTCTCCATGCAGCAAGGCTTGGCTTGGCCGTGGGATTTGTCCGCCGAGTGCCCACCGATCGGGTTGTGGAACGGACTTGCCGGTATCGCCCATTTTCACTTGAGGCTGTACGATAGAACCGTTCCGTCCATCCTGTATGTTGATTCCTGCCCGAGCCATTGACGCGTGTTTCATCCTGAGGGCCCGACATTCTGTGAACTGGCGAGGCAGGCGTTATCGTCCACCGAACGGGGCTATGACCTGCTGGCGCCGAAGTTCGAATTCACTCCTTTTCGAACTCCCGATACACTGCTGCGGCCAATTGCTTCGTTGCTGGGCGCGGAAGGCAGTTTACAGAGCGGCCTGGATCTCTGTTGCGGGACCGGCGCTGGGATGGCCTTGTTGCGTCCGTATTGCCAGCGCGTCGTGGGGATCGATTTCAGCCAGGGCATGATCGAAGAAGGCCGGCGACGCACTGCGCAGGCGCCAGGGAACGGGACGTTGGAGTTCGTTCGAGGCGACGTGTTGGACATGCCCTTCGACAACGAATTCGACGTCGCCGTTTGCTTCGGGGCACTCGGTCACATCCTGCCGCGGGACGAACCCCGCTTCGTACAGCAGATCCACCGCGCGCTCAAGCCGGGAGGACGCGTCCTGTTCCTTACTTCCGAAAAGCCGCCGATCTGGTCGTTGACGTTTCTGCTGTCCAAGGCTTTCAACGCCGCGATGCACGTCAGGAATTGGTTGATTCGTCCGCCCTTTGTGATGTTCTACCTGACGTTCCTGCTACCGCAGGCGCAACGACTGCTTGAAGCTCACGGGTTTCAGGTCCAGGTGCTCGACCGACTCTATCCGCCTCCGCTCCAGAGCGCGCGGCTGGTGATTGCCACGAAGAACGCCCCACGCGACTGACGTGCCGGCGCGGATCACGCTACTTTGCGTCTGTATCGGCCGCGGGCGGCGTCACACGCTGCAGGAAGCCGGTCGTCGTAAATCGAATGAACCAGGCCAGATCGCCTGATTCCTTCTCAAAGCGTTTCGACAACTGCGTCATGTCTTCATGCGCCGCCTGCGCGTCCTGTCCCAGCAGTTCGATGGTGCGCGCGGCGTAGAGAATCACCGTTGCGTCTTTATGGCTCAGCAGTTTGACGAGCACGGGCAAAGCCGGTTCCAGGTGATCGTGGCGGGCAAGTGCGTTGGCCGCTTCGATCTTCACGATCTCCGACTTGTCCTGGAGCGCCTTCCGGAGTGCCGCGAGGTCGTCCTCGGTCAAATCGCTGGCGGCGGAAAAGCCGACCGCCCCCCAGTAGCGGACGCCGGCGGACGCGTGGTTTAGGTTGGCTCGGAAAACGTCCGCATCCTGAGTGCCAACATGGCTGGCCGCCTCGAACAAGTCCTCCGCAACGGATTCGTTACGGCTGCGCGACCAGTCGTAGACATTCGACTTCGCTGCGATTTTTCGTTGCTCCGTTTCCGGCAGGAACCCGAGGTCGTGGGAATCGACCAGCCAGCGCCGGTGCTCCGCTCGCATTCGCACTAACACTTCGTGATGCGATTCCGAGTCCACCAGGTTGGTCAGGTTCAAAGGATCGGCCTCGCAGTCGTAGAGTTCTTCCCGCGGACGAGTGGGACCGGCGAAGTGCCACTGGGCGGGCGTCATGGAGTTGGCATCCGCCAAACGATAAAACTCGCGCTGCATCTCGCTTTCGTCGACCCACGCGCTGTACTGGTTGTAGCCGAGATGCGGCATGTAATTGCGAATGTAAAGGTAACGCGCGTCGCGGACGCTCCGCGCCAAATCGACCACCTCGTCAATGCGGTCGCGATGCCCGTGGACGTACGTTCGCGGTTCCGCCGCCAACGTTCCCAAGAAGGCCTGCCCCTGCATGAAACGCGGTAATTTGGGGATCCCCGCGAGACTCAATACCGTAGGTCCGAAATCTTCGAAATTCACCAGGCGCTCGGTCGTGTCACCAGGATTGCCGTTTACCAGGTGCCGGTACTCTTTCGGGCAATGCACCAGTAAGGGAACCTGCATGCCGGTATCCAGCAGCGCGCGTTTGTGGCGCGGCATGCCAGAGCCGTGGTCCGAGTAGAAAAACACGATCGTTTCGTCTGCCAGGCCGTCCTCGTCAAGCTGCCGCAAGATCTCGCCGACCTCCTGATCCATGACGGAAACGCAATCGTAGTAGCGGGCAATCGTCTGGCGGACGATGGGCGTGTCCGGATAGTAGGGCGGTACGGGCGCTTTCCCGGGGTCGTGAATAGACTCCTTGGCCAGCTTGCTTTGGACGTCTTTTTGGAACTGCTCGTAGTCCCAGACCATAGTACGCGATTGATGGGACGTCATCAGGTTGAACACGGAGAAGAAGGGCTGCCCTTCATTCCGGTTGCGCCAATGAGCGTGATCGCTGCTGTCGTCCCACGAGGCGGCGATGATCGTTTTGGCATTCGCCGAATTGTAATCGGTCTTGACGTTGTTCGTCGTGTAGTAGCCGGCGTCACGCAGCAGTGCGGGAAAGCCGCACATGCCGATCGGGATCGGGAACTCGGACCGCATCTGGTGGGTGCCCTGGGTCGTGGCGATGCACCCGTTGATCAGGCAGGCGCGGGACGGCGAGCAAACCGGAGCCGTCGCGAACGCGTGCGTGTACCGCACGCTGCGCGCGGCGAGTTCGTCGATATGGGGCGTCGTTGCGTAAGCGTCGCCGTAGCAACCCAGCGTCGGGTTCATGTCCTCAGCTGTGATGCACAGTATGTTGGGCCGGTCGCGGAGGTCGTCCATAGGCAACGGCTTGAGTTCGAAATTGCGATACCAGACTTCGGCGCCGTGGTCCGTGATCATGATCTTGCCGAAGCGATTGGCGCCAAACCTGGGCGTGTTGTTGAGCTTGCTTGTCGGCAGGCGCTGCTCCCATTCTTCGTCCCCCGCGGTGGCCGAAACGATGCGCTCGCCGTTCAGCCAGTGCTCGATCTTGTTCCCCTTGACGATGATCTTGGGCGCGTTGAATTCCTGTTGAGGTTTCAGATTCTCCAGGCTGTTGGGCTCGTACAGCGCATACAGGGACCCCGTGGCCCCTTTGGAAGGCTTCTTGCCGCCGCGATCGTACACCTGGTATTCGCAGCCGAGCACCTGGCCGCCGTAATTGCGGACACGATATTTGACCCCGCTATTGCCTCCTTCGGCGATCTTCCATTCGAAGGACAGTTCGAAGTCCCCGTATTCGCGTGCGGTGACAATGTGTCCGCCGCGCGACTTGCGATGGATCATTCCGTCCACGACCTCCCAGCCCTTGGTCACCGGCTGGCCGCTGGTAGTTGTCCAGCCCTCGAGTGTCTGGCCGTCAAAAATAGGAGGAATCGAATCGCCTGGCAGCGAACGCACAACTCCCATCAGTGTCAGAATGAAGAGGGATCGAAAGAAGAATTGAAATCGCTGCATGGCGTGCCCTGTTGCTTTGCGGGGGAGAGTGCGGAAGAATCTTAGGATAACTACTGCAAACCGCCCGTACTAGACAATGGAGCCCCCTGCCGCGGCCGAAATCTGGATGCCGAACCGAACTGGCGGTTCGCAGGGCCTGGCCTGCGGTAGAGGATTGTTCCGATCGCAAAATCGGCCCACGCCAACAGATGCACCTTGTAAGAGAGGGGCAAGATTGCTTAAATATCGGAAGCCTTGGAGGATATGCGAATTGGCTAGCAACCGCATTCGAAATGCGGCGCCCCTTACGGGGTTGCGGGTTCGAGTCCCGTGTCCTCCGCTTTTTGCAGGCCAGGGCCATTTGGGTTGAATCGACGCAAGTGGCCTTTTCAACAGGACTTGCGGCTACCCACTCCACGGCTTCGCTGCCTTGAACGAGTTATACGTTCGTGAGCCAGTGGGGGTCTTTGTCGATGGCGGCGAAGAGGTCGTCGTGCTCCTTGTCGCGTGCCTCCGAGGCACTTTCTGCTTCATGATGTAACCCGGCCCAAGACAACGGGGCGGCGAAGATGGTCAGTGGCGACGCTCCGGTAACGAGTTCGACGACGGCGCGATCGCGCGGTTGCTCCGCCGCCACGCGGTCGCGGCCGGCGGCAACCAGAGGTTGAGCCGCGGGCACGGACTCGGGTTCGCCAGCCGGAACTCCCATACTCTCGTTCAGGATATTGATCACCAGCAAGACGTCCAGCGGGTTGACTTCGTTGTTGCCGTCGACATCCAGGAACGGGCCGCCAAAGGCGTCGTCGGAAACGTCCGCCGCGCCTTCACTGTTCAAGAAGTTGATGATCAGCAGGACGTCGAAGGGCGTGACTCCGCCGTCATCGTTGACGTCATGCGGATCGGTGGGATGTTGTCGAGGTGATTCAGGGCGAACCAGCACTTGTGTCGTCGTCTGCGTGACGCCGCCGTCTTTGTCCCTCAGTGTAAAGGTCGCCGTGTATTGCCCCGTCTCCTGGTACTGGAAGCCGATAACGTCGGTGGACGTTTGATTCGGGTCACCCCAATCGACAATCAGTTCCAGCCCGTCCATGTCACTTGGACCCGCATCACTGACGCCGATGTTCAGATTGACGGTCGCCCCTTGTCGAACAGTGATATTCTGCGGTATTCGCAAGTGCGGCGCAAGATTGCGGGCATGGAACGCGATCGTCGATGTCCGCGGCGCGAGCACTTCCCCTCCTACCGTATCGGTGATGGAGACGGTTACCATGTAGGCGCCGTTATCGGGGAGCACGAACGTGAGCGAGTCTCCGTTGGCTTCCACGTCGGCCGGCAAAGTCAGCGTCTCCTCGTTCAGGAGCACGGTCCATGCGAAGACGCGGGTCGCGTCCGTTTCCGGTCCGCCAAGTGCCGGTAAGTCGGCCAGCGTGAAGCGGACGACACTGCCTTCGTATCGAGTCCCCAAATCGGACTCGATCCTAAACGCGGGGGAGTCGACGTTGAACGTCAGCGAAACGTTCGGGTCCGAAGTAATCGTCCGAATGACCGTTTGTGGCGTGCCCTCAGCATCTTCCACAGTCTCCTCAAAACGATCTTCGATACGAAGTGTCACGGTATGTTCCCCCGTAACGTTTGGGACAAAGGCGAACACCGGATCTATCTCGCCGCGGCGGATCACGGTGGCCGCGCCGTCCTCACCATCGGGAGACGTGATCGTCCAGACATACGTGCGCGTCACGCTGCCTTCACCGCGCAGTGGGCCAGTTGGTGCGAGGGGACTCGACAGCAGGGCATTGAGCGTGACCAGCGAACCAACCGCGATCGGTCCGTCTTGGCGCACGATGTCAGGACGTCTGAAATCGAATTCTCCCAGTGTCGCATGATGGCGGTGAGGTGAGGCATCGTGCAGCGTCTGGCTGCCGGGCAACGCATTGAAGGAGTACCAGGCTCGCAGGTTCGTATTCGCGGTGTCGCCGTCCGCCGCCTGTCCCAGCGCAAGGTCTTCTGCGGTTTTGGCGACGTCCCAAATGCGGACGTCGTCCAATTCGCCGTTGAAGCCAAACACGTCGCCGCTCACGGCTCCGCCGACTACGAGCCACTGGCTGTCAATGGCCAGGGCCGCGAACTGATGCCCATCGGGAAGACGTTGTCGTTCGACGAGTTGTCCGTCAAGATAGAGAATCATGGAGCTAGTCGCCACATCGCGGACGACGGCCAGGCGGTGCCACTGGTCATCGGACAATGACACCGGCAGGGTGAAGTCGTGATTCCGAGGCGCAACGTCCCCTGACGGTGATCGCGTGACGGTCCGAACTCGCAATGTGTCTCCGCTATCCAGCAGGGACAATCGGATTTGGCTGTCGGGCCGGCTCGTCGTACCATCGAGAATGAACTGTTCGCCGGCAACCTCGACCGATCTGATGTTGAATTCGATGGTGAGTTCCGTAGCTCCGTCGAGCACCTCGCCGGGCAAGTGAACCAGATCGGGTGCAAAACTACTGCCATCAAAAACCAGCCAGGAGTTTTCCTGATCGGCGATTACTGCCTGGGGATGGACGGTGTACTCTTTTTCCTCCATCGTGAATCCAGTGTCATTGTCGCTGACGGTGAGGATCACCTTGTAATGGCCTGAGTACTGAGGAGTGAACGAGAAAGTTGCCTCGTTGGAAGGCTGGACTACCTGGCCGTTGTTTGTCTGGACCTCCCAGCGATAGGCGAGTCGATCCGAGGTTCCCGGATCGTAAGATCCGGTGGCCTGGAAAGTGTGACGCTGGCCAATCGCAAGCTCGTTGCCGCTGGCCTGGAGTTCCGGTGAGACAATGATCGGGTCTGCATTTCCCACAACCAGCACTTGTTCGACTCGGCCCACGCCGCCGTCATCGTCCGTGGCCGTGATCACCAGTCGGTAACGTCCTTCGTCAGGGAAGGTATACGTGTCGGGAGTACTGGGGGAGTAGTTGTCAACGGACCAGGTGGGATTGGAATTGGTGAATCCCGACACCAGGCGGAAGTCACTTCCAATCGCCCCGTAGAAGCTGTCGACAATCAGGTCGTCGACTCCGTCCCCGTCGAAATCTCCCGCACCAACAACGATCACCCCAATACTGCGGTCGCTGATACGGTATCCGAGGTGCTGCGGGATATCCGAAACCGACGTTTCCGAAGGCACGGACAGGCCCGGTTGTCCTAGAAGGACAAAGATCGATTACACGTCACCAAAACTAGCGTCCTCAACACCATCGGAATTGAAGTCACCAATTCCGAACACGGAGCCACCTGCGTTCGTCAAAGTAAATCCGTCAAATCCTGTGGTCGCAACGTCGACATCCGGCCGACCTTGCGACCGGCCATAGACAACGTAACTGAAATCGGTGCCGGAATCGCTGATGAGTATGTCGGCGCGGCCGTCCGCATTGATATCCGCGTGGGCTAACGAGACGGCACGGAATGACTGTCCGAATCCGGCATCCGCCGAGGATATTCGAAAGCCCTTGCGAGCATTGTTACTCGGCGTGAAATACGTAGACAGGTCAATCTCCGCGGGCAGACTCGCCTTACCAAACACAACATAAACTCCGGATTCGGTCCCGACCATGAAGTCAGGCGTGCTGTCGCCGTTTGTATCACCGGCGCTCCTGACTTGAGCGGCGCTCGTGCCATTGGACGACACCTTCAACAGCACTCCCTTCGAAGCGTCCGATCCAATCGAATTAATATCAAACGTTGGTCCGAACGCCTCATCTCCGTACACAACATATCCTGCTACTTGGCTATCCTGCACGCCCACGACGAAATCATCAATACTTTTGCCGATATCGAGACTGACATCGCCAATGCCATCGATCGAACTGCCGAACCGCATCGTTCCCGATGGCCCGGGGATCACAAAGCCATTCTGTCCGTCCAGGTCGTCGACATTAAGCGACGTTGGCGACGCGCTGCCGTAGACGATGTAGACAGCGCCGCGATCGTCATTCGCCGTCGGAACTCCAAACGCAATATCATCGAAGCCGTCGCCGTTGATATCGCCCACTCCGGTAACGACGCCATCAAGGACATCGATGACAAAACCGTCGCTTCCCAGGTTATCGTAGTCCACCGAAGCGAGGTCACCGCCACCAAAGACCACGAAGACTTCGGAGCGCGCGACTGGGTCGTCGAACGACTGCGGAAAGAACTTTTGCAAGAAAAAGTCCGGGTTACCATCTCCATTGACATCGCCGAGGGCGCCCGCAGATTCTCCAAAAACCGAAGTCTCGAAGGTGGCATTCTTTAATGATACGGAGTTCGTACTGTCCAGTTCGATGTCCGTACCGTTCTGGATGAGTGCTGGCAAGGTATCGAGTCGAAGATCGGTGGGGTTTTGCGCGCGGCTCCGGGCAACGCTGCCTATCCCTTCGTTCAACGGCCAATAGGCCAACAGTTCGGATTCGCTCACCGCTTCGACGTCCGCTTCGAGATTCTCGATTTCCTTCTCCTGTAGTGGGCGATTCCATACTCGAATTTCATCGACAAAGCCTTCAAAATTGTCACCAATCAGCAAGTCCGACTCGAGCGAGATGGGCTCGCCCACGTAGGTCTTGGTTCCAAGTGTGGCCCGTTGGCCATCGACGTAGAGGCGAACTCCGCCCTTGGCGTCCGGCGCAAAGACGCCCACAACATGCTGCCATTCGCCCGTCACGAATGCGGTCAAGGACGTGAAGTTCGTCGCGCCATTGTTGATGCCCCAGCGGATGCCATCATGGAAGATCGCCCAATTGACGTCCGCTCCCTTATTTGATTGAAACACGTATCTGCGATCCGAGGCGAGTGTCCCGTATTCGCCCGTGGCTTTGACCCACACATCGAAGGTTACTCCAGAACTGGCGAGGCTCTGGTCAATATCCAGTCCCGTGGAGACCGCATCGCCAGCATCAAATTGCAACGCCGCTTGACGGATGTTTGTGACGTGCCCCGCGGGATCGGTAATGGTGAACTGCACCCGCAGTGAGTCGAGATCGACGGTGCTGGGATCGGCAATCGTCAATGATTGACCGAGGGGCGTGCCGTCGATAAGGACGGTGAAGTCGCGGATGTCGTCATTTGTCGGTTGTGGCATGATGTCCAGAACCTGGCCTTCCAGGAGGTTCACAAAGGACGGTTCCGATGCAATCGTCGGTTTTTTGTCGAGCACAATCACGGGAAACTGCCTGCCCGTGGCCGTAAGCGTGACGATGAAGAACCCATCGTCGCGGGAGGAAAACTTGACGGCTTCGTCACTGCCGCTCGAAATTGCGACACCGTTGAGCGATGTGACTTGCCAGTCGGTATCGTCGTTCAATTGTATCGATACTTGTTCTCCTTCGCGGAAAACAAGATTCTGCCCTGCGGCCACGCCATTCGTGGGGAGCGTCAAGGTCTCGAGATTAACAAGGCTTTGGAGTGTCGCCAGCGTGGAGCGCCCCACGGGATCGATGCCCGTGCCATCGAGTCGCAGCTCGCGCAAATCGGTCAGCGCGCTGAGTGGCGTGATGTCCGTGATCTGTTCGTTGTGGGAAAGATCGAGTTGGCGCAGCGCCGGAAGTGATGCCAGTTTCTCCAACTGCCCTTCAATCCTATTGGGAGCGACAGGCTGCCGATGCAGGAATCGCTGGCGCACCTCGTCCGGCGTGAGGACACGGTTCGCGTAAACGGCGAATTCGTCCACCGCTCCGTCGCCGTAGCGATTTGGATTGCCCGGTCCGGGTACGTCCCGGCCGATATTGATATGGTGTACACAGGGACCACAAGAGGTCAGGTTCAGTGACTGCGATGCAACCTCTTCGCCGTCAAAGTACATTTTGGCTTCGCCGCCGCCGTAAGTGATCACATAGTGATGCCAACCCGTGATCTCTACCGGAGTATGGCTACCAACGAGATGGAGTCCGGGAGTGAGAGCACCGTCATAAAAGAAGCCTCGCCAGGACCTGGTATCTTTATCCGGGTGAATAATGAATCCGTTGCGGCCGCGGGCGCTGGCGATCCAGCCGTGGTCATTCCACGTGTCCGTGTTCGACCTGGCCCAGATTTCGATGCTGCGCGAACTGCCGAAGGCCGTCTCGGAAGTTTCCACGTAAGCGTTCGCCCCATTGAATTCAACCGCGGAATTCTCCGCAAACGGGCCCGGCACGCCGAGCGTCACGTCGCCGACGTAGGTGCCGGGATGCGACCCGTCCTGCGAGCTATCGGTGGCCACCGTTCCCGTGGTTTCGTCGAAACGGTAGTACAATTCTGCCCCATCGTCGCCGGCATCCACGGGCTGGCCCCGCGACGGATCGAAGGAAAGGTTCAGCTCGCGCAGATTCACAAGGTACTCGGTACCGCTCAAGTCGGTGATTCCCGCCGAGTTCAAATCGACTTCGCCAAGCGATGCCAGGTCCGTGGCGTGCAAGTCGCCGTGAACGACGAAATCGAATCCCTGAGGTGTGTTGACGGTCGTTACCGGCAACCCCACGATGCGACCAAGGGCCGCGTGGAACGCATTGTCGGGAACGCTGAGGACCGGATCGAGCGGTTCCAAGGGACTGGTGAGTACGAAGAGCGGGTCGTCTTTGTCCGGAGCGCACAAGCCGCTGTCGCGATCGATCCCACCGCGGTCGCGCACTTCAAATGACACACCACAAAACACGTCTGCACCGCTGTCTCCGAAGAGTCGGTCCAAGTCTTGATTTCCCGCCAGGAAGTCGCTTCCTTCACCACCGTGCAGGTCGTCGCGATCGGGCAAGTCAGAAGACGGATGCAGCTGCCCCGCAACCGGGACGGCCATGTCGATAGTAAACAGCTGGGTTTCTGCGTTGCTGGAAGTCACGCGCAGGAAGTAGGTTCCCGCTTCCAAGGCCCGCAGGTCGAATACGGATCGGTCTGCGTAGCGCAATCGCCCCCTGTCGTCGGTCAGAGCCGCCGTGACAGCACCGTTCAACCAGATGGTATCTCCCACGTTGCCGTCGCCGAGCGTTGAGAAGCGAAACCACTTCTCGTCGCCGTCGTCAACCTGGAGCGGCTTGCCGTCGTTGTCGATGGTAAAGGAAACAACACGTTCGGCGACGCGATCGACGACAAACGTGCCGCTCCCGGGAACCGAGTAGTTTTCGAGCAGTTCGAACTGTTTGGGAAGCGGGAGGGCTGGTCCGGCTCCATAGATCGTATGGAGCCAGGTCGGATTGTGACGCCGATCCGTGGGTAAAACGCTTTCGCCGATGGATGTGATCAACAGGTCGTGGACGCCGTCGCCATCGATATCCTGGTGGGACGGAGACAAGGTTGCTTCGCCTCGCAGCTGAAGGACGACATCGGCGTCACTCAACGGCAACGGCGCTGCCGACGAAAGCTCTGCAAAGTCTTTAAACAGGTAGGCGCCCTGTTCCAGAATCAGCACGTCGGTGATCCCGTCGTCGAATGACCTTTCATGGGCTTGAACGGTAACAAGCCCGAAGTCGCCGTTGCTACCCAGGGGCCCCCAATCCATCAATCCGTTGGGAAGTGGTATGTCCGATCGGGTAAAGGACGCATCTTGATTCACAAAGATCATGCTGCCGTTATAGGAAGAAAGCAGGATATCCGCATCGCCATCGGCGTCAAAATCTCCCCACCGGGTCTTGTTGAAATTAGCGATGCCGTCAACATCGCCGATTGCCGTGGGAACAAACTGCCTTCCGCCATTGCCGGCAGACTGATTTTCATATACGTCCAGTCGGAGTCTTCCGTTGTCGAACCAGGTGCGCAGGAAGTCCAGATCTCCATCGTTGTCAAAATCATTCCAGTCCAGTCCGCGGCTGTCTTTTGAATACGATGCTATCCTAACCAAATCCAACTCGCCATTCCGTATCGTGTCATTGCGGTACAGGTGAGTGGCGTCTTCGCCGTTATTTCGGTCGCCTCCCGAGAGGATGAGGTCCGCGTCGCCGTCGCCGTCGATGTCACCCCAGGCCATGCGGCCCGTATCGAAGTCAAAGAGGCCGCCCTCGACGGTAACGTTTGAGAACGAATTCGCCCCGTTGTTTTTCAAAACATGAAACGCAGGCGGGTGGTGATCATCCGCATCCGAACCTTCATCGCCAGAGACGACAATGTCCGCCCGTCCATCTGAGTCCACGTCGACAATGGACACGAATCCGGTGACGCCAGATTTGCCGAAAAAGCCATCCGGAAGATCAATTTGTGGATCATGCGATTCAAATGCAACTCCTCCCATAAAGTCGTAAACCTGGGTCACATGCTTTAAATAGTTTGCATCGCCGAAGCCGACACCGCTGACGACAAATTCCAATTCATCGTCCTCATCCGTGTTTCCCCAGGCGACACCATCGGCCCGAACACCATCCAATTCGGGAATCCGCAGGACCGTGTAGCTGTCGCCGTCGTTTCTCAGTATCTGAGTCTGGAAGGTTGTTTCGAAGACATCGGGGTCATAGACTTGACCGGCGATGAGCGCATCTAAATCGCCGTCGTTGTCGAAGTCACCGAGATCGGTTTGCAACGCCGTCAGGAATTCAGGGAACTCGACGAACTTACGATTGAACCGTTGGGGCGAGACAACAGTCAAGTCGACGCCTTGATTCCCGTCATAATCCCCCACCGATGCGGAGAGTCCGGAACCTGCGATCCGAGCAGCCGGTTGCGCTGCAAACACCGACGACAGATCTGCGGCTCCCAGGAAGATCGCAAAGTCGTCCGGTCGCCGTACGCCGATGTCATCGTAGCCATCGTGGTTCACATCGCCGACGAAAAAGGGCAGGAAGACGGAGAGCTGTGCCGAGTCTACATTGACGAACGCATTTTGACGGCTACCCGTATCCGTCAAATTCGTCAGGAAAGGATGCCCCAAGTCCTGATTGTCGATGGAGAGTGTAGCATTGGGCGATGCAAAGAAAATCTCGTCTTTGCCGTCCCCGTTCACGTCGCCCGGAACGGAAACGGGAATCGCCGCCGAACTTGACGTTGCCCATAAGAAGGCATCGAACTTTGTCAGCGGGCCGCTGGCATTGGCAATCCTGGCGTCTGTATAGACGAAGGCAACCGTCTGCTGAACCGCGCCGCTTCTCTGCTCCACGACGACGAAATCGTCCACATCATCACTGCGGGTGAGATTCGCGAAATACAAGTCGTAACTGAATTGCACATCGTTCTCACCTCCTGTTGATTGAGCGATGACGATTGTCTCGGAGTCGGCACTTTCGAGGCTGTCAGGCTTCAATTCACGAGGCCAGAGTTGATCTGCACCGTAAACGACGGTCACTTCGACTTGGGGCAGGTCAAAGAAGCCGCGTACAAACGCAACGTCTTCAAGTTCGTCCCCGTTGATATCGCCGAATCGCTGTGCCGGCTTGCCGAGACCGGTCACGATAATGTCTGCCGCCGCTTCAATGTCCTGTAGTTCCTCGCGCTGCAGCGGACCAAAAAGGATGTAACTTTCCGTCTCACCGACAACGATGAAGTCGTCGTAAGCGTCGCCGTTGAAATTGCCGATCGTGCGGAGCTCGGCGGTGCCGGGTGTGGTCCCATCGCTGCCCAGGAAATCGGTGACCGCGAAGGCATTGGAAGTAACGTCAATCGTGGCGCCTGACCTCAGGTCGACGCCAGGTCGGCCTGGAACGGGCAGGCTGAAGCGGGTCGCCAAATCGTAGACGAAGGGTTCGATCCTGGCCGAATCAAGCAAGGCAGGCGGATAGGAGGAATCGACAACATCAATGAGATGATTGCCAAACAGCCGATCGTTGTTGCCGTCCCCGAAAAGGTCGTCATCGCCCAGCCCGCCCACAATCAGGTCATTCCCCGTCCCGCCGCGGATCGTGTCGTCCAAGACGCCGCCGAACAGGGCGTCGTCGCCAGTTCCGCCACTGATCCAGAGGGCAGCAATGCGGGCGTTCTGTTCAAAGTCCCCCTCGTCGATGCCCCACGACTCCGTCAGACTTGCATCGGAATCGGCCTTCACAATCGCGCCGTTCGCATTCACCGTTACCGGCAAGAACTGGAAACCCGAATCGGCGCGCACCACGTCATGGCCGCCGCGCGTGTCGATTTCAGTGCGTTCCACATCGTGTGTCTGGTAGGACGCGTAGTGCTGCAGGAAGGTACCGACGTCACCCGGATCAAGCTGGTTGTCGCCGTCCAGATCGGTTGTGAGGGAGTCCAACTGGAATGCCTGAGTCTGGACGTCCCAGACCAGGCTCGTGAATTCATAACGATGCAACAAGGTGTTGTAGCGCAGCGACACGTAGTCGGGCACGTCGCGTCCCAGCCGGTCTTTGTCGCCGCCCAGGAACAGCACGCGGTCTGTGCCATCGCCGCCGAAATACTGATCGCTGACCGTCACGGGCCGAGGCAGCACATCGGGGATCAACTGAAATGTATCGTTGCCGTCGCCACCAAACAACAGATCGCTGCGGTTTTCGTCCTGGCCGCCAGAGAGGACGTCGTCGCCTTAGTTACCGAAGATCCAATCCTCGCCGGGACCACCAAGCAAGACGTCATCTCCCGTGCCGCCAAGGATGACGTCGCGACGCTCGATCAAAGGATGGATCGCCAGGCTCTTGGTGGTTGCCGGTGACTGGCCGAACTGCATGCTGTAGATCGTCGGAGTGCGATCTGTTTTTACCTCGAGCAGGTATGTCGTGCCGATCTCCAAGGCATTCAGTGCCAATGTCGCTCGCTGCCTTCCTTCTTCCGAATGCAGCGGGGCGAAGGGCATGCCTGAATTGGCATTCATCAGCAGGTCGCCCGTCACGGGGTCGCGCCGGTATATGTTGACGGCCACATCATCGAACGGCGATTCGGTTTGGATCGTCAGGTTGTCCAGCGTCGATTCTGGCGTCAGCGTGAACCAATCGACGTCTTCCGGGCTGTCGAGTGTCAGGCCGGTGTAGGTAATCCCGCTAGCCGGCACGGCCAGGTCGAAAGCTTGGGGGCCGCTGTCGTTGCGCCCGCGCCGGCCGGTAAAGCCAATGCCGACTTCCGCCTGATCGACCAGGATGGAGTTGCCACCGCGGATCTCGACGCGATCGTCGCCCGGTCCGGCATCGATCCAGACGGTTTTCTGAACGGTCGGGCCGATGGTGACTTGATCGTTGCCGTCCAGGGCGTCGATCAGGATGACCTGGAAATGCCCCTCCGGTGGAAGCAGTCCGTCCACCAGCGGTTTGACGATAACCTGAGCGGGCGACAGATTCGCCAATTCCGCGGTACGTTCATTTCCTTCCTGCGCCGTCAGGATACTATCGACATCCGCCAGTTGATCTCCGACATCCCACACTTCAATGCCATCACCGTCGATGGCATTGAAGTCCAGCCGCAGCTGCGCGGCAAAGCTGAAGTTGCCATTATTGTCGGTCAATCGCGTGATCAAATGATGATCTGCCAGCAGTCCGGGCTCGGTCACAAAGTCTACGCGAATTTCGTCCGCGACGTTGCTGCCACCGACATACCACACCTGGTCCGATTCGCGGGCATACTCCTTCCATTGTTCTCCGGCCAGGCCTCCGTCCATCGACTCGAAGGTACTGCCATCCGCCCGATACAAAACGTCTTCCCCGCCATTGCCGTACAGGAAGTCGATACCGGTACCACCGTACAGATGGTCATTGCGCTTGCTGCCCAAAACGCGATTCAAGCCGGTGTTTTCGGCAGTAAACGCCCCATCCGCGATGCCATCGCCGTTCAAGTCGAGCCCGTGATCGGCTAGCCCATCGTCATCGTTATCGCCGTCCCAGGCATGAAGTCCACCCGAATCGTCAACATAGATGCCGAAGTGACCATCAAAACCAAGGGTCATCGAACTGGCACCCGCCGCGGTCAGGGTGATCGGTCCTGCTACCGGGTCTTCCTGCGGTGTCGTCTTCGTCCAGGCGGCCGTGACGTGTAGCAAGCCGGCATCCTCAAGGGCTTCGTTTAAATCGTCGACCAGATCCTGAGGAGTCATGTTCATTGCGGTGTCGGAGGCGCTGACGTAGACGAGAGTTGGCTCGGCATCATCGATACTAAGGGTGAACTCGGCATCGAAGCGTAAACGTCCATCATCGTCGCCTGACAGTAGCTGGGCGCCGGTCAACACCGCTGCGCTATCGTCCGTCTCCGCCTGCTGGTCGATGGCAAATCCCAGTTGCGTTACCATCGGATTGGGATCCAACGACCATGTAAACAGCTCATTGGTGCCTTGACCGCCGATCAGGTCGTCGTTGCCTTGGCCCGCGTAGAGCACGTCGTGATCGCCGACAAATCCTTCGCCCAGATCCCCCCACAAACGATCGTCGCCGCCGAAGCCATACAACGTGTCGCTGCCGGGACCGCCGTCCAAGCGATCGCGTCCGGCGGATCCGATCAACACGTCGTCTCCGCTGTTGCCGTCAAAGACGCCCGCAAAGTCGCGGTTGTCACTGGCGAGCAGGCTGAGATCCAACGGCATCGAGATCGGCGCACCAAAGGTCGGCAACGTGGGATTGACGATCCCCTCCGGCAACTGGGTCTGCGGCGTGACAAAGCCGATCACATCGTGGCCACGCAACCCGGCCACGCGAATCTGCTCGACCAGCGGCGTCCCGTCTTCAGCAAGCATGCTGGCGTAGTACGGTGCCGATTTGAAAATCCCACCACCGCCGCCACCGCCACTGTTGCCGCCAGAGGTGTCTTCGCCGGTCCACCGGTTGTTGTAGTCGATCCGCAGACAAAGTTGTGTCCGATCGTCGAGCGTCTTGTGTTCCTGGCTGAGCAGGATCGTATCGGCATTCTCCGTCCCGTCAATGGAGATGATATCGGTCGCGCGGTCGTCCGGCAAATCTCCTTCGATCCGGTTGCCGAAGTGACCGTCAATCGTGTCGTATTCCAAGAGTGCATCGCTTTGGGTGCGCAAGACGAACAAATCGATTCCGGAGCCGCCGTACTGCTTGTCTTGCCCCTGTTGCCCGTCGACATAATCCGAGCCGGACCCGCCCCAAAGTTCGTCGTCGCCGCCGCCGCCATACAACTGGTCTTCACCGCCGTCGCCGAACAGGCGATCATCCGCTCCAGTAGTGTCGCGATTGGGATTCGGGGCATACGCGTTAGTGGCGTTCCCGGCGAGTTGATCGCCGTAGAGTACATCGTTGCCGGGTCCTCCGACCAGGATTTCGCGGCGTGTGTTGCCATGAAGTACGTCATTGCCGTCGCCGCCGAACAGTTGGTCGCCGGCTTCTTCGGAGAGTGCGACCGCATCGGCGAACAGCTGTTCGTTGCCGCTGCCGCCAAACAGCCGCTGCCCTTCCGCGCCCGCGTCGCCGTACAGCTTGTCGTCGCCGTCGTCCCCCAGCACGTAATCGATTCCGGTTCCGCCATGCACCACATCGCGGCCGGCACCTCCGCGGACCAGGTCATCGCCGCCTGAACCAAAGACGATCCCGTCTTCGCCGGCTCCCGCATCCAGATAGTCGCCGGCACTCGTAGCGATATCACTCTCGCCACCCGTAGCCGTCATGCCGTCGCCGAACAAGCGGTCCGCTTCCGTGCCGCCGAAGAGCATGTCACGACCGCCGCCGCCCACCAGGAGATCCTCGCCGTCGAAGGGAACGCCATTCACGGAAAGTCCAGCGACCAAGGAAGGCGCGATCTCGGGAGGCACGTAGCCGCTATCGGTTGGAAATGCGGCCTCGGTCGGCCGATACAAATCACTGCGCACCAGAATGTTGTAGTCGGCGCGGTTGGCGGTCAGCGGTCCGCTGATGACGCCGCCGACCAGGATATCGGCCCCGGCATCGTCAGAATTCACTTCCTGATGGCCGAACAGCCGGTCGTCACCCAGGCCTCCGACCAGGAAATCGTCATCTGCTTCGCCGAACAGCGTGTCGTCGCCATCGCCCGCCAGGACGTCGTCATTTGCCGCTCCGGCGTGCACCGTGTTGTCGCCGTTGCCGGTCCAGATCAGGTCGCGGCCGGCTCCGGTGGTAATCACGTCCGCACCGTCGTTGATTGGCGCTGCCAGACGGACTTCGGCGAGCGAACCTCGCAGGAAGAAGAACGTCCCGTCGTCGCCCAGGATGTTGTTATTGCCGCCGGCATCGTCGATCACATCAGTCTGGCCGCCGGCAATAAGGACATCATTGCCCGGCCCGACGTCCAAGTGATCCGCGCCTGCCAGCGAGGATCCACGGCCATCGACGCGGACCACCAGGCCTTCCGAAAAAGCAATCGCGCCGCGATCGGCTACCAGGATATTGTTGCCGCCCGCGGTAGCGGTGATGCGATCATTGCCGCTACCCGCGATCAGGTAGTCGTTGCCGGAACCGGTCGTGATAACGTCGGCTCCGGCGTGGTTTACCCTTCCGCTGACCAGTTCGACGATCGCAAATGAACTGTGGACGATCCGGCCCGTGTCTGCGACCACTGCGTTATTGCCGTTGCCCGTATTGATGGTATCATCGCCCAGACCGCCCATGACCACGTCATCGCCGCCGCCGCCAACGAGTTGGTCGTTGCCGGTACTGAACTCGGTCGTTTCGATGACGCGCAGGTCATTCGAGTTCACTCGGAACGTGGCGTGATCACCAATCAGAATGTCCGCTCCGTCCAATCCGGTCAGCGTGTCGTCTCCACCACCGCCGATCAATCGATTTGCACGCGCATTACCGGTCAGCCTGTCATTGCCTCTACCGCCCGTGGCGTGTTCGATGTTTCGGTTCCTGCCACCCAGCGGCCTGGCACCGTCCATGTTCAAGTCGACCGTTACCGGCGAGGACCAGGCGCTGAAGTCGACGTGGTCTGCCAGGCCTTCGCCACCATCAAGCGTTCCCGTCAGGAGTGCGCCGGGAGCAAAGACGAAGTTGTCATTCCCGCTGCCGCTCAGCAAGTGTTCGACGCCGCTGAAGCCGGTAATCCGTGAAGTGGCACGAATTTCACCGCGATTGCGGGCAGTGATATCAACGGTCATGGAGTCCCTGAAGGCGGACGCGTTCAGCGTGTCCGTTCCTGGACCGCCGTCGATGGTTCCGGTAATGGAGGCACCTTCCGAGATCACGAAAGTGTCACCCAAGTTTCCGCCGCTCAGGTTTTCGAATCCGGCAAGTGTGAAAGTCGCGTCGTTCGTCGCGACCGTACCGGAGTCCCGTGCAGTGACCTGCCAATTCGATGCGACGTGCCTCCCGACAATGGTGGCACTCAGAGCCTTGCTGCCGCGGAAGTGTTCGACGTTGTTAAAGCGAGGCACATTCGTGGCACTGGCCGATTCCAGGTTCACTTGGATCGGCGTCATGTAGGGCTGCGAACCGGCGTCGTAGGCCAAAGTGTCGTCGCCGTCGCCGCCATCGATAGAACCGGAAATTCCTTTGCCATCCTGCAGCAGGAAGCGGTCCGTAAAACGGCTGCCCTGCAGATTCTCAAATCCGGTAAAGAACAAGATGCCGTTGATGTTCCCGCCATTATTCTGATCGATTGTCCAGACGTTCTCGGTATGCAGCCCAACAATTTCAGTTACGACCAGCGTGTCGTTCGCCGTGCTGCCATGGATGGTGGTGATTCCGCTAATCGGAATGGAGGTATCGCCGTCGACACCGGCGCGGACGATATTCTGCGTCCCGCTGGTGACCAGGACGCCGTCCTGGGTGGCTGCGTTGAGCGCACTGTTGGATCCAGAAAAGGCGAGTGCATCCTTGGACTGCGGGTTGTTGTCCAGGACCGTGTCGACTCCCCAATCGCCGTCGAAGATAAAGACATCGTCGCCGTCGCCGCCCGTCAGCATGTCGGTGCCCGCACGGCCCGATAATCGATCATTGCCCTTGCCGCCGGTCAGAATGTCATCGCCGGCGCCGCCAATCAGCGTTACCGGTAAGGTGACGCTGTCTTCAACAATCAAAGAGTCCGCCAGGTCGCCGCCATCGGCGTAGATGGAACTCACCTGGCCTGCTGGAAATCGCTTAAACGACACACGAGGCACGTCTACGCCAGGCCTCATGTAATCGTATTGGACCTCGAT
This sequence comes from uncultured Planctomycetaceae bacterium, assembly GCA_937967665.1. Lineage (GTDB taxonomy): Bacteria > Planctomycetota > Planctomycetia > Pirellulales > Pirellulaceae > CALBSZ01. The sequence continues at coordinate 21,687 of CALBSZ010000025.1, read as the reverse complement.
CATCGGTTCCATGATCCCCGCGTCTGGATCTGTTTCCAGGCGGCGAATGGTGAAGGTTTCTGCATCATCCTTGGCGCCACGCCCGCGGCGAGCAGCGAAGGGACCGGCACTGACCACCAGCACACCGTTTTCGTTGATCTCGGCCAGGTTCAACTGAGCGGGCGGGCAGCTGAAGCTGAAATTGAACAGCGTTTCGTCAAAGATCGGAATGACTCCGGAGTCCAAAGTGACATCCCAGGTAATTTCAACGACCGCGCTCAACTCGCCATGGGCATCAAATACGCAGATCCCAGGGATGGCCGGGCTTACCGTGGGTGTCGGCTGCACGAAAAACTGATCGGCCAGTTCGTCCAAGTAGACTTTTCCGTCTCCATCCGGATCGTTCCAGTTCAAGCCGAGATTGGTATCGATCCCTCCCCGAACGCCGGCGGAAGCGACGACCAGATCCAATTCGGCACCGACGCGCAGGTCGAGACCCAACCCGAATTCGTCGATGTCCGGCCCGGAAGTGACATTCTCCAAGTCGCCGAAGTAGAAGCCGTCGTAGAAGCGGCCGGTCCTGGAGATCCCGCGCGTATCGAATCCCACGGAAAGGTCGGCGAAGGCGCTGAAGATCACATCCACCGTGGCGTACACGGGAATAGGAGGAATCAGTGGTCCGAACTCGGCGTGAATCGGGAATTCGAAATCAAATCGGGGAATATCCCACTGGATGATATCCGCCGTTTCTCCGGTGAACAGTTTAAAGGCATTCGTGGGGTCCGAAAGCAGCGGAATCTTCAGCCCCAGGCCCCCGTTGGGCGACGCCAGGCCGGTGAGCTTGCGGAGTGTCGAGCCCGTCTTTCTTCCTTTTGTGGAAGTGCCGGCCTGGCCGAAAACTTCGTTCGAGACGCCGCCGTTGCTGCCCGCTCTGACTCGCTGCCCATCCGTGCCGGCAGTCAGCATCGAGTTGTCGACGCGAACTTTTTGGTTTGGATTGCTCAGGTCGATGCCGCCAAAGTCCAACGAGCCAAAGTTGATCTTCAAATCGTTCCCGGCCGTTACGGCTTCTTCGATGGTCGTCGCGAAGGAATCGATACTTTTGAGGATGCCCAAGACATGCTTGGCCTGAGCGATCGCTTTCCGGGTCTTGGCGCTAGGGGAACCAAGCAGTCCCGCCATGTCCAGGAAGGTGACTTCCCCGTTGCCGATCAGCTCGGACAGCTCGTTCACACCCGGAACCGGCTCGGTCAGGAAGTCGACCAGCGGTTTCATCGGCGCGTAATACTCGAGGAAGGAGTCGAAGGTCGGTTTAATAGCGCTGCTCAGGAAGCTGCCCAGATCCAGGTTGACATCCAGGATCTTGACCTGTGGCTTGCCGCTGCCAATAAAACCATCTTGCGTGGTCAGGTCCAGATTCCAGTCAAGAACCAGATCCGCGGAAATTTTGGGCAGGCCCAAATCCTCGTTCTCAACATTCGCCATCAGGTGCAGATCGACAGACACCTCGGTGGACAGACCCGCGTTGAACAAGTCGGAAACCTTGCTGCGGCGCATTTCGTTGAAGGTCAGCTTTTGATCATTGTTAGGATCGATAATGTCGACAAAGATTTCGCCTCGGAATCCGGTCCCTTTGTTTATCCGGCCGTCGCCATTGATATCGGTCTCTTCAACCGGATTCGTTTCCGCGGAGAGATTAAGAAAGAAGAGTTTTCCCTCGAGCCGTGACCCGTCGGACAGCCGAACGGTGGCATCGAGCATGATTTCGGCGTCGCCCGAGGTCTTCTTGCCTGCGTCGTCGTAGACAACATTCTCGTTCAATTGGAAATAGAAGCCGTCTTGCAGGCTGACGCCGAACCCGAAATTCAGGGCATAGCTCCAATCGACCAGGACTTCTCCCTTGGCATCAAGCTTGAAGACCAGGGCGTCCAGGCCCAGGTCGAAGTCGGCCTTCAGTTGATCTTGTCCGGCGATATGGAAGTTGAGTCCGAACTCGGGATTCTCGCCCGTCAAATTCCTCAAGACCACATCCAGGTCACTCGGACCTTCCAAGTCGCCGCCATCTGCCTTCTTGAAAATACTCTTGACATCTCCCAATTCGCCCAACAGGTTCCAAATGACCTGCTGGATCTCGCTCCTGATCGCATCTTCCGCCGCGCCAGCGGACTTGAGGATCGTTTCCACCTGCGCCAGTTTGCCGTCCAGGGCCTCGATGAAGGAATTAAGTTTCCCGACAAAGCTCTCGTCCATCGCGCCGTCTTTGAAATCACCGGCCACCGGAAGGTTCTCTACCAGATCTCCTTCGATGCCTTGCTTCACGGTCGCCAGGACTTGACGCGTCCCCGTGATGATCTGCTGCAAACTCAAATTCCTGAGTGACAGGCCGCTGAACAACGCGTCTTTGTTGACTTGTGTTTGCAGTTGTGTGGGGTGTTGGAGCGTCAGTCCGATCGAAGCAATATTCGGAATCCTGTTGCCCAGCACGGTGGCGCTGATGTTGGCGACCGCCACGCCGTTCGCTTCAATCGGAGTCCACTTGTCGCGGAAGGATGTCGTCAGGTCGGAAAACTTGATTCCGCCGATTGGATTCATCGCGTCCTTCAAGCCGATCTGCAGCGTGGCGCGGTCCTGCGGTTTCTGGCCGTCGGCATCCAGGGTCGCGTCGGTTGCCGTGGTACCGTATTCAATCGTGGCAGCGGTCGTCAGCGCCGGCGTGAACACGATCCGCGGCGGCTCCGTATCGGAACCGCCTTCGAGCTTGTAATCGACGCCGAGCTTCAAGACTTTGGAGCCAGTTCCGTCGGGCACGGTTACCAGGACGATGCCCGCGATGGGGATGTTCGCCAGTTGATGCTGGCTACCGGCAGCGGCGGTTTCCGTCACGGCGTGACGCACCTGGAATTCGCCATCCAGTTCCGCTTCGAGGCTGCCGATGCTGGCAGTCAGGCTGACGTCGGTGTCGATACGCGTGTAGAGTTCGATGCCGGTTGTATCGAGCAGGTAAGGTGTGAATGTCGAAAAGTCGAAAGCAAAATCCAGGTCAAGTTGTCCCCCGACGGTGGCCGCCAGATTCGTATTCGCATCAATGACGATGGGGCCGAGATCGGGCAGGTCGAAGTCGAAAGGAACCTCAACCGTGACCGAGGGTTTGATGTCAAGAAGTATCTTGATCGCCGCCTGGAAGCCGTTGGTGTCGTCGCCGTCGGCATCGACGAACGCGATCTCCAGCTCGATCAAATCATCGGGCAAGCCCAATTGCGTCTCGATCTCGCGTTCGATGATCGAGCCCAGATTGGAAGCGGAAGCGATCAAATCGCGCATGGGACTCACAGCGTTCTTGACGGCTTCCAGGCCGCGCGCGCTCGTGCCGATGCCGTCCAGCGTTTTCTCCAGCGCGGTCAAGGCGCCGCCAAGGCGAGTGTTGTTAATCAGCTGCAGTTCCAGCGTCTTGGCCGCGGCATCCGGTTTGATCCGCACGGACATGCCGGTGGCGCTGCGACCGCGCATCTCGGGCAGTACCGCGTCAAACGTGATCGTAAACGGTCCGCCCGGGTCGCCCGCAACACTGGTGATGGCGTTGGGCAATATGGCGCTGAGTGCCTGCTCCACTTCGTCGGAAGCCGCGTCGATCGAAATCGGCGTGGAGTCCTGATCCTCGACGCTCAGCGTAAACTGGTGTTCGGTAGTGATGGCACGCTTCACACGATCAAACGCGTCGTTAATCCGCTGCAACTCGTCCGGCGTGGCACCCAAGTCCTTAATCGCCTCGGTGATGTTGGCGATTTCGTCCTTCAGCTCCGACACGTCAGGCCCCTTGGTTAATTCCTTGGCAACCTCCAACAGGCCATCCGTCAAGTCGAGCAGGTCGTTGGGCGTCTGGTTGATAACAGGAATGACCGTATTGAGCCCATCCAGGTCTTGATTCTGCAAGGTGTCAACCACGCTTTCCAACACGCGGACGATGTCGGCCAGGCTGAGGTTGCGAAAATTGCCGAGGTGCTTTCTAAACTCGGTGAGCGACGATGTGTCAAAATTGAATTCGGGGCGAAACGAGTCTGCCGCTTTGTTGAGCGTTGCACGAAGCGTGAGTTCCGGGATGTCCGGGATGGCCTCCAGGATTTCCGATGTAATCGACAGCGCTGCGGCACCGACATAGTCAAACGTCGGCGAGATGATCTGTCGAATCCCGGATTCCTTCAACTCGCTCAGCCGCAGCTTGCCGTCGTTATTCGGGTCTCGCAGCTGAACTCCCGCCGAGATATCGAAGTGGATCGGATCGCTGCCCCCGTCTGACGCTCCGGTGAGTCCCAGGTCAAAGATGCCCAGGGACGCGCCCAAATCGATGCTGCTGGCCGCAATGCTGGCCTGAGCAAACAGGCAGGTCGTCCCCGTCACGCTGCCATCTTCGGCAGGGAGACAGGTTTGCGCGTCATCTCCGACCTGGATAAAGAACTGGTCGGTGATCGGCGCCGTCAACAGCGAACGTCCGATCAGCGTATCGTCGGCGCGGGCTTCGTTGGCGGTTGTCGCGGGATCGTCCTCGGTGACTTTGGCGACACCCAAGATGCCCAGGATCGAACCAACTTGCGACATCCGACGATTTACCACGGCCGCCTTCACGGAGAAGGGGTTGTCGCCCGTGGTCAGGTCTACCAGTTGGATGTAGTCTTTGCCGTCGGGAATGGTGACGGCGATCTTGGTGGCCCCGATGGTGGTCACTTTGTTGTTGATGGCCGCGCCATCTGTCGTCCATCCATCGAGTTTGACAAAGTAGGGCGCGGCGCGATCGTGAAGATGGATTTCCAGGTCGTCTTCGTTGCTCGTTTGCCCCACGGTGAAGCCCAGTCCAGCGACCGCCGACTTCACTTCCAATTGCGTGATGCGGCTGTCGTTCGCCAGCAGTACCAGCTTGCCGTCCACGATGCGGGCATCCACGGCAACGACGTCGAACTCGGATTGCAAATCGACAAGTGCCGGATTCGTCGCAAACGCCTCACGCAGCAAATTGCTGATGTCCGTTGCCAGGTCCTGGGCGCTGACGTTGTTCTCGATTTCTTCCGTGGAGATCGTCAGCGGGATGTCCTGGCCGGTCGGGTCGCTGAGTGTCTTGACATGAATGGTCAACAGGGGAGTTTCCGCGGCAATCGTCGGTTGGCCGTCGTCGCGTACGGCGGATTCGGCAGTGACGCCGACGTTCAACCCCAGTCCGCTGGGGGCCAGCGTCATCAGCGGCAAATCGGGACTCAGTTCCTCCGTGCTGCCTTTGACTCGCTGCAGGTTGATGCCCACTCCCAATTGAAAACCGGCCGACGCATTGAATGACGCGTTGACGCCGCCAAACAAATCCAGGTCGGCGAAGCCCAGGTCGAAACCCGTATCAAAGTTCAGGTCGATGGCCTTCTCGAAGGTCTCGGTCAGCGCCAGGTTGAAGAGTACGGCCTTGTCGGCGGGATCATAGGTCAAGGAAGCGTCGAACGGTCCGCTATTGCGCTGGGCGATGGCATTCAGCGTCTGGATCAAGTCCTGAATCGTATGGAAGCGGAAATCGCCGGTGGCGACCAACCCGTTGCCAAGTCCCAATTCCGTCGCCGCCGTGTTCTCGTCTTGCGACTGTTCGGCGGCAAAGCCAATCGCTTCCGCTCCTGCGATCGATAGAGACTCGATTTCGCCGGTCAAACTGACAAATCGCAGTGATTCGCCGAAAGTCACCACGCGAATCTGCTCGTCCAGATTAGAAAACCGGTTGGGATCCGCCAAAACGGCATTGATGTCGTCGGCCAGATCTTGCAACGACGTGTTGTCGCTGGTGGCGGCTGCAGCGATTGGCACTGTCAGGTCCGTTGAATCGACTTGCAGCGTGAACGAGATGTCTTCGGCGAGCGTTCCCGTGGGCGGACCGGGATCCTCGGCCGTAAGCATGACCGTACTGACTCCCAAGGAAATCCCCGTCGAGGAGGAAGAGCGGATACTCAGGTTGTTTTCCACAGCGTCATCAAACAGCCACACGCTCCTGTCATCGCCGGCAGCCGGCAGGTTTTCGGCGATGGCCGCGAAACGCACTTCCAGGTCGTGCAGGTTGATGCGATCGATGGACGCCCGACTGCGGTTGCCGCTTTCATCCAGATACGTGATCTCGTCGCCAATGCGCAGGCCGAGTTCAAACAGGTCGATCGTATCCGCAAAGACAATTTTATAGCGGCGGAAGTCCTCCGGCAGTGGAGGCAGCCCAGGAACGCTGCTGTAGGGGCCTAAACCGGCCAGCGAATCCGTGTCGTCGGGGGCCGGTTGCTGCGGGTGATTCGCGGGAGTGATATCTGAAATGCTGGTCAGCTGCGTCGCCGTGGAAGCAAGCAGTCTCTCGACAAAAAAGAGCCGATCGTTACCCAAACCGGCTTCCGCCACGGCGTCGTCGATGGCGGTTTGAATATCGTCGACGAGATCGTCGATGGTTTCGTTCGTGTCGTCCGCTGGCACGGTCACGATCAGCGGCTCGCCCGATTCTGGTCGCAATACAAACGCGGAGTCCGCGCTCAGCACTCCATTGGTAACCGTGATGTCCGATTCACCAATTGCCCGCGGGCCGAAGTAAAGTTCACGCGCCAGGCCTTGCAGCGTATCGACAAAGCTGACCACGTCCGTAAGGGCGTCTTCCACAAACGGAAGGCCTCCGGGGACGTCGAGCGACTGGGCGGCTTGTTCCAACGAGTTGCCTAGCGTAATGAACATCGTTACGATGTCCGCCGGGCTCAACTGGCTAAAGTCCGTGAACACGTTTGGCGTTCCCAAGTCGAGTCGGGAGAGCAACGACTGCAGGCTTTGATCCGCGGCGGTTTCGTCCGCGGGTTTGCGCAGTCTGTTGAAGTAACCAGGCTTCGCGTCGTCAAACGTCGTCTCGCCGGTCTCGGGATCAACAGGATCACCGCCGTCAATACCGATGGTGATCTGCCCGAGAGAACTAAAGTCAGCTCCGCCGAATTCGGGTCGTATTCGCAGGCCATCGATATCCAGCGCGCCTTCAATGCCGGGCTCGACAATCATTGTCAAGTTGCTGAAACTCAACAAATCTGAAAAGACGATACGCCCGCTATCCGGAGTGTCCGCGTTCGGCTTGTTCAGATCGATGGTAAAGTCGGCTGCCAGCACGGCACCCTGATTCGGATCAATGGGATCGCCGTTCTGATCGACTTTCGATTCCTCCAGCACGCCCGCAACCGGCCCGATCGCGACACGTGCGCGAGGGTTATCCACTTGAGCCACCAGGCCAACGGTGATTTCCGGCTCCTCGTCATCTACCACAAAGACCCGTTCAGAAAACTTGGTCCCCTTGCTTGCGGAAAGATCGATGCCGATGGGTAAACGGAACTGAGGCTGCACGTCGACCATGAAGTTGCCGGTGGCAGCAAAGCTGACACCGTCGACCGCATCGCCGAAGTCGAGCGATGTCTCATAGGAAATCGTCTCCATCTTAAATTGCGGCGTGATCGTCAGGACTTGATCTTCGAACGACACGTCCACGCAAACGGACCCGGCGGGGGTTTCGTCGCTGCACAGAACCTGTTCGAAATCGATTCCCAGGACGCCGGCGAATTCGTTCATCAAGTCAGAAAAGGTCGAAACATTTGCACCCACAAACGACGGATTTCCCAAGTTGCCCAGGGACGACGTGAGCGCGTTATCCAGCGCTCCGTTTGGGAAGATCCTCAGATTCGGGGCGTTCAATCCGGGAAGGCTTATGTCAGGCATGCTGGACGCCCCCAGCGGTATGTCGGTGCGGGTCGACGGGTATCGAATGCGCAGGCTGCCTCCGGTCATCGAATCGACAATCCCTTTGACCCGTTGAGGGGTGGCGATTCCGGCGCCATCGATGATGGCGGCCAGGTATTCCACCGTATCGCCCGGCTTGATGCTCAGCGACGCCAGCGACGCGCCGTCGGGCAGATCAAGCGAAGTCGAAAACGTTTTGAAGCCATCCGCCGGTGAAAAGGAGGGAATTGAACGTGGCGAAAGGTCTGGCAGCAGGGATACGCCCTCGCGCACGACCGCCAAGCCCGTTTGCAGCGACAGGTCCGTTTCCACTTCCCAGCGGCTGTCGAAGCGGAACGTGAAAGACAGCTCGTCAAGCGAGTCGATCACGCCTTCGACGAAATCCCCGGACACCGTGCGGAAGCGGACGATATCCCCCAGACGCAAGTTGCCGAGGGACGTGGCATTGGCACTACCGCTGTTGAAGCCGATACGAAACCGTGAGAACGAATCGATCCCAGAGACGCTGGGAAGATCGGGGAAGTCTACGGCTTCTCCCGATCCGGACAACAAATCCCCCAGCGACTTGTTAATTAAGGGAATTTCGATCGCCAGCGCATCGTGCCCTGTGACCGCCTTGAACAGATCGGAAAACTCGGACAGCTTGGCAGTGAAATCCTGGACATCGAAGTCCAGAAACTTCTGCAGCAACTGACCGCCCACGCTGGGAGTGCCGTCGGATTCAAGTCCCACAGACGGGGTTACGTCGAAGGGTTGGGTAATGTCATCCCACGTCAGGTCGATTCGCGCCGAGCCGATATCAAAGGGCGCCTCCTGAGAGGGGAGCAACGCCGACACGGAAATATTCGCACCCAGTACTAAATCATCCGTGTCGGCTGGATCTGGATTTCCGTCGATGGTGAAATCGACAAAGTCCGCGTTGAAGGAAATCAGCTCTTCAAGCCGAATCAAGCCGTCGTCAAGTCCGCTTGCAGGATCCGCGCCTCCGTCGACGAGATCCACGGCAAGGCGCACCTGGTCGTCCATGAGCAGCGTTGGGTTGGAAAGCGTCACGCCAAGAAAACCGAACTTGCCTTGCGCATTCAAGTCGCCGCCAACCTGAAGTTGGCTCAAGATCAACTCCGGAATGCTATTGCCGTCGTCGTCTCGCGGGCCGTCCGGATCGATGTAGATTCCCTCCGAATCGATTCCGAAAACGACTCGAAATCCGACCATGGCACTCACTTCAATTGAGCCGCCCAGGGCGATCGCGCCATCAAGGGCGTTGACGTCCAGCGTCGCTTGACCGGACAGTTCCTTTTCAATCGCCAGGTCCACCCGCGGCAAACCGTCGACTAATTCGATGTCGACGGTCACTCCGTCCAACGCATTCAACGTTGTTTCGAGTTCGTCCAACGAGGTGAAGTTGGCGATATCGTCGATGGAAAACTCCGTACCTGCTTCCAGCAGTCGCCGCACCAGTTGTCCGCCCGCCGACCCCCCCTCGACCCGCGCCTGCGGCGCCGTCGCGGAGTTGCCGCCGCCACCGATCGGTTGCGGGGCGTCTTCGAGTCCATTGAAGGCCTGACCCAGGTTGTCGAGTCCCGCGACCTGCTCTTGCGGTAGCAGATCCGCCGACGCATTGGCCACTTCATTCAAGGCTATACTTAGCGCGACAAGCTGCCCCGTATCCGACAACTCGGTCGCTTGTTGAGTTGACAGGTTAGGCACCGCCGAGGCATCAATGTTCGCCGCATTGATGCCCGTGATCCTGAGGTCCGCCGATGCGCTGAAGGTCAAGCTGCTGACGCCGGCGGCTTCGTCCAGCCCGGTCAACACGACGGGGACGCGCGGTCGGCTCAGAATGACTCGCTGCTGTCCGCGTCCATTTATGTCAATGCCGCCCGCGATCTGCAGGTCCGGTGGTACGGTGACACTCACCGCATCCTGCCCGGCAGGGCCGTTCGTCAAATCCACGTCAATCCGCGAAATGGTGGAAATGGGAGTGCGGATGACGGGGTGATCCGCCGGGCCCGCCGGCGTGTCGAGATAGACATCGACCATCAACGGGTTGTCTCCGTTCACTTGGATGCGGATGGCACGCGTATCGTCTTCCGCTTCGATTTCCAGCACGACTTCTTCACGAATCGCGGCACTGGCATTCGGAATCTTAAACGCTCCTCGTCCCAGCGTGCCGGCTACCAGGACATCGCCAATGGGTCGCAAGTCGCCGTTGGCCTCGCGAAACATCATGGCCGGTGTATAGCTGATGGACTTTACGATAGCGTTGGGCAGGTCGATGCCCAGTTCGGTCCACAACGGCTGAGCTTTTTCCTGCACTGCGTCGTCCGGATCGAACGCGCGAAAGACTCCTTCGACCCCACCAACCAAGAGGACGTCTTGGCCGTCAAGCTTCGCCAATTCGACACTACTTGCCTGTTGCAGCGGCAGTTTCTCCGAGATGATCCGCCAGTTCCGGCCACCGTCGTTCGTGCCATAGACGCGGTTTGCCACCGGATCGGCTGCGTAGGCCGTCTGCCAATCGTCCGGATCTACCACAATATCGCTAATCGCTTTCGCATTGCTCAACGACTTGAACGTAAATTTATTGCGCCCCGGTGCTCGCACGCCAATTTGACCACCAAACGAAGCGTAGGCCGCCGTCGCATCGGCCGTACCGCCATAGGCCACGGAACGGAAATATTTCAGATTCGCGGGGTTCTTCTTGCTGCTAAAGCTCTGCAATGTTTCACCGCCATCCGTGCTTTCGTACAGACCAAAACGGCCCAGTAGAAAGCGATCCTCGTTGTGCGGGTTAACGGCGAAGCCGAAATTGAGGAATTCTCCGTCTACTTCCTTTTCTGCGCGGACCCTGGCACGTCGATCCAGGACAATGAACTCGCCGTTCGTCGGGTGCGGCTCGCCGGTGGCTTGCTTAAGGCTTCTCTGTCTTCCGTCGTCGCCCGCCTCGAACGGGTCGTTGCTGCTGAAATACCGTGTGGCCGAGGTGACGTGACCATCGTCGTCCTTGGTCAGGCCGACTGCTGTCGTATTGCCGTCACCACCCAGGATGTTGAACCATTCACGAGAGTCAGGCTGCGTTTGAAGAAACGTTCCGTTGTCCTGTGTACCCGCGATAATGACATCTTCAACTGGGTCGTAAGCGATCGAGTTGATTTCGGTAATCGCCAGATTTCCATTCACCGACTGCCAGCGCCGGGTCGCCGGGTCATTCGGATTCAACAGGCGATAAATCCCGCCGTCGTCCGTTTGCAGCAGGCTGAGCGGGACGTTGCCCACGGCGGGCAGCATGACCATGCTTCGCGAGTCGGCATGCGGGGCGGTTCCGTTCGCGTCCTGCTTTACTAATTCTTGCCAGTCCATGGTCGAGTCGGCCGGGTTGTATGTGCCTTCGAACAAACGCCCATCAATTTGCAGTGGATGCCGGTCACCACCAATGAAGACGTGATTTCTGTCCGTCGAATCCACCAGGAACGAAAAATTCTTCAAGCCCTGAGCGCCGACGTGGAGGCCCTCGTCTGGTACCGGCGAGTTTGGAATCTGCGGGTCAGGCGCGCCAGGTGATGTAGGCAAATCCAGCGGTGTCCAGGTTTGATTGTCATGGTTTGTGGAAAGATCCAAACGCGAAAGACTGCGCAAGGTGAAGTCGCGTCTGCCGGTGAACGCATCCGCCGACACCAACTTCGAATCCGATCCAATGACGCCCGCGTATAAGACGTCTTTGTGGACATCATCAAAGGCAAAGCGAATACTGACCGAATCGAAGGTGGTCTTGAATGGCTTTACTGCGACGGAGCCCTTGATTCCCTCCACACCGGTATCTGCTTTGGTCCATTGTCCCGTCGTCAAGACGCCGGCTTGTGAACGGGTATTGACCTGCCTGTAAATCCCGTCACCGGGAACTCCAGCCCATAGCACTTCCTTCGTTCCCGTGCCGTCCGGATACTCGAACCGAGCGACGTCGGAGACGGCCCGGCTGGCTGGAAACCCGTTACCCTCGCGGACGAATCGCGTTTCCGTATCGAGATTGCCCACGCTACGAAACAAACCTCCCGCGCTATTGTCACCGTCCTTGCCGGAAACCGTGGCGACGAGCAGCTCCGTGCGCAAACCGCGACGGATAGGAATGATTTTGGCAACCTGGCGATCGAGTCGATCGTTACTCGAACTGAGCAAGTCGCCGCCAATCAGCGTAACCTGAGTGTCGTTGCCGTCGTCGACGATCTTGTATACGCCCAGCGCCGGGCCGCCCTCGTTCGCATTGCTGAACGTTCCGGTGCCGGCGTACAGTATCGTCGTACCCTCGGGTGGATTTGGATCGAAAGCCAATGCGCCAATCGCCAACGTGGGCATCTGGTCCATGCCGGCGATGCGGTGCCAGATCGGGGCCGGGAGACGCGAACTTAGGTTGTCCTCGGAGACCGCGATGGACCGAACAATTTCTTCGAGCATCTCAGACTGCATGTTCTCCAAACCGACATTACTGAATTTCAGCTCAATTCCAAGCAATCCCGTTGTTGTGCCGATTTGACTGACACCCGTGAACCATGATTCCGGGATATTACGTTGAGCGAGGTACTCTTCTACCCCGTTCTTGATCGTCTCGATTGCCGTTCCCGCCTCGGCGACTCGAGCATCGACGTTTTCGACAACATTTTGGCCGGATATCATCAGTGTGAACGTACCGTTCAACGCGTGAATGTCGACGGACACATTCGGGAACTGACCGAGCTTTTCTTCGTTAAGTGTTCCCGACGGGCGAACCGTCGCCGAACCGCGAACATCAGCTTCGCGAAAGATGTCATTCGTCGTCCAGACTCCCCCGTTGACCGTTCCAACATAGACAACTCGAGGATTGTCGGGATGCACGGCAATCGACTGGATCGCGCCAATGAACGAACTGTTCAACTCATTTACTCCGATGGCAATGGCATGGGGCGCATTGACGCCTGACAGCGACGTGGTGTTCGTGGGGCCCTGCTCCAGCCACTCGGCGGTTGCGGTAAGCCGCGCATCGGCAACGCGAGATAGCTCCGTTCCGCTACCAGCCAAGTCTCCATGGTCAAGCAAGCCGAGCAGGTGTTGTGCCTCGTGCGCAATCGTTGCGCCGACCTGATTCACAAATCCGTCCGTGTCCACGGAGGAAGCGGCAATGCTGTCGCTGAAAACAAAGGCGATATCGGACTGGTCGCGGTTATGATAATCAACGTGTTCCGCCAGACCGCGGAAAGAGCCGTAGTCGCGAAAACGGGCGTCGTCGCCGCCCACATAGATCGTCGAGTACGGTGTGTGGCTGCCAGGCAGTTGAGTCGTAAAGACAACGCGATCGCCCATGAATTGCTGGTTTAGCGACTGCACAAGGGACTCGCTCACCGACATTTCCTGGCCTTGCAGTTCTCCAGGTGCGACAAACGGGGGAACGTCTATATCCGTAACTCGCACAGGGCCGTCATAGGTGACCCCAGTGGCACCATCAAAGTCCAGGTAGATCAACTGCCGCGGCGCCTCGGAAGCATCCACGACTGTGGGCACGGGCATGTCCGTGGCAAGCAACAACCGATCCTCAAGCCGCTCCAAGTTACGTTGTACTCGGTTTCGCTTTCGTAATTCGCGGCGTTTACGCTGGTCGTGGGGCTTGGAACGATGTGGTCGCGGACTTTGCATGAACGGTGTCCCTTGGAATCGAGGAGTGGCGTCGCAGTTGTGGTGACTTGACCGCGCGCAGGAATCACAAAGAGTCAGATCCGTTTTCAGGAAGAGTTCATCATCGTGATGCCTGAGAGAAGAAAAACGTTGTCGTCGGCGGTTGGGCGAACCACGCCCGTGTCTTCTCGACACGCTGCCGTATAGTTCGCCACACGTTGGAGGGGCAGTATGGCTGAAAAACTGTTTGTTTACTAGTGTTTAAATTGATACCAACACAGAACTTTCCAATGCGTCGCATGTGTTTTAACGCTATGAAGTTTTCAAGAAGTCAGGTTGTGAATTCACACCCGAACTGTCCTGGTGGTTATACCTATGCTTCCTGCAAGGGGGCTTCGAATTCGCCTGTGCTGTGGAACGCGGCGGCAGTGGTTCGCACGTTATTGATGCTCTTCGACGCAAAAAAACGGCTCGATTTGCCTTTTGCCCGAAGCGTTGCGGTCAATGCCATTCAAAGTCTTCTCGCGTCGCGGCGGCTATCCATTCGCCATAGAAAAGTCAGGGTACTTTCCGGTACGGTGTAGCGAGTCGCACCGACGTGTAGCGTCTCCGGCGCCGTAAACCACCGTGTCAATTGGCGCAAACACCGCGACACTTACGCGAAACGCGCTGTAATGATGCGACGCGTCAAGGGGACGGCGGTCGTGCCGACTTCAGGAATTTTCGCCATGAAAGCCATGTTGTTGCGACGCGTGGTGTCATTCGAAGACACTGCCACTCCGCTCGTTCATCGGAAACAGCGGCTTCAAGGGGGCCGCGTTCATGTGAACGCGGAAAGGCCGTAGTCCCGCCACTCCGCTGACGGGACAGAAAAACGCTTCAAGGGGGCCGCGTTCATGTGAACGCGGACACAGAACACTTCTGCCATGACCCGGTTGCAATACATCGAATCGTCCGCGGTCTAGCAGCGACAAACGTACAATACATTCTCAACCATGCGCGACGCAAGCCGGCCCACACACCGTGGGGTACGTCAACGCGTCACAAATGCCGGATACGTTGTAAGTTCATCGCTTACCACCCGAGCCAGTAATCGCGTTTGAATCTCCAGCAGGCGTCGATAACTGACGCGGTAATCGAACAGGGGATGGGTGACCAATTGATCCATTCGCTGTTCATAGGCGCGGAAAAAAGCTCGTCGGCCCGATTGCGTCATCGACACTCCGTTCCCAGCCGGCACAAAGTGCTCCGGATAGATCATCCGGTTGTTGATCGCGGTAATGACGGCTGAATCCGCCAAAAGCGGGCGAAAAGACTCCATCAAGTCCAGTGCCAGCGCGGGACGACCCGGCCGCGGTAAGTGAAAGAATCCCAAATAAGGGTCAAGACCAACTGCGGCAGCCGTCACCGTCAAGTCCTTGGCCAGCAGTGCGTAGGCGAGCGACAAGGCGGCATTCACGGGGTCTCGTGGTGGCCGCCTATTGCGTCCGCGAAAGTTGAATGCGAAGCGTGGCGGCTCACCAATCGCTGCACCGGGATCGAGTGGTTCGTCGCCTGGTTTAAGCATGCCGGAAAAATGCTGGAAGTAGAGTCGCGCAGCCGTACCTTCGATTCCCAGCAACGATTCCGCGCTATCGATGTGTTCCGCCTTCCGCGACAATCGTTTCAGCTCAACAATGACCTCCCGCGGGGGACTGATGTGATTGCGCATCAACATAACCCGCTGGTTGCGAATTTTTCCGGCAATCAGCGATTGTGCGATCTGCAAGCTGCGATTGGGATCGTCGGCCATGCGAAACTGCTCACGGCGCAACAGGATGTTTTTCAAACCTGTTCCCTGGAGCATGCCGTAGAAGTAACCATGTTGCGAATACAGTATCAGTGGAATCTGCATTTCCAGCAGTGTCTGCATGGCCTGGGTCGACAATTGAATATTGCCGAACAGGTTCACCTGATTGATCTCGCGCAAGCGAACTTCCTGTACGACTTTGCCGCGATCCTTGATCTGCAGTAATTCCGACTTCCTGCCGACCAGTAATCCCTGCGTATTCAAGTATAAGGGCCTCAAATCGTCTCGCGGGGTGGCCGGCAAGCGAACCTGCTGGATATCGGACGTTCGACCGTCGCGGGCACGGCAACGATTCGTTTCGTCCGGGAGACAAATGGCACATAAGGAACACTTGGGGCACTTAGGGCTACTTACGAGTGGAGCCGGCGGGGCGGCGAGTTCCGTGAGGTCGCGGGCCATGGCTACGGCGGCTTTGGTTTGGGCAACCAGCGCTTCATCGATCGTAATCACGACACGCTGGCGAGTTGCATGAAAGTAAAGAATCCCTTCTTCACAGCGAAAGCCGTTTGCCCGCAAAACTAAAGCCTGTAAACACACTTGCACGCGTTCCGGATCCCACGCACCCAACGAGCCGTCCGGGGCAATTCTGGGGCGTCCGCGTTTGTAGTCGACCGGTGTTGCCAGGTCGCCCTCAGCTTCGATCAGATCCAATTTCGCTACCACGCGGAGCTTGTCGCAAGCGAGCGTAACGCTGCGTGCGTGAATGGTTGCTGGCGTTTCTTCCGGTGGCGGTGATTCCGCCTCCTTTTCTGACTTACTTGCCGCACCGAATGGGTCATCACACTCGGCACCGGGTGTGGTTGCTGCGGGCTGGTCGAGCTGCAATTCCCGCTGAACCGACTTGGCGTTCGATGATTGCGGCGCCGCCAGCGCATCCGTTTTCCGGTCGACTCGCTGATGCACGGCATCGCCTTCGCTGGTTTCCGCATTGTGCTCGAACTGCCCTTCAACATGCATCAAGTAGAACAGTCGCTTACAGTAGACCGCTTCGTTAATCATGCGGGCTTGCAGATAGCCCGTATCCTGCTCGCCGACGTCGGATCCGACGGGTTCCGACAGCGGTATGTCGTCGTGCGAATCGTAGGCGGATTGAATCATGGCGTATTTCTAACAAGGTTTGCGAGCCGAGAACCGCGCAATGCAAAAGGATCAAACAATGATGCAGGGACTGGCCATGGAGACGTAGGGCTGCCCCAGCGCCTCGATCACGCGTTCGCCACGACCGGCCGCGGGGCCTAGATCCACGAACAGCACCTGATCGTGTGCTGCGTTAATGATCTGTTTCAGTTCGCTTTTCAGCTTAGTCAGGTCGACGGGATTCAGTTGGCATTCAAAGACGGAATACTGGAGATGCTCGCCCCAGTTCCGCATCGTTTTGAAGACTTTGCGCAGCCGCTTGTCATCGCGGATGTCATAAGTCACCAGATAGATCTTCCGCATGGCCCGCCTCCCAGACCGGAGACCGTGAATTGAGCCATCCCTGATCCCGGGTCGGCAAATCCTGGCAGCCGATCCCCCACGAAGAACTAGCGCCAGTCTAGTCCGGATCACCCTGAAAGCAAGCAAAATCTTCCCGTTCGTCTTTCAGCACCACGGCAGCCGGCAAGAGGAACGCATTTCTCGTTCTCGCTCCTGCCTGCTGCTTCACGCGTCAGCAAGCTTCTTCTTTACCGAATTGTCAAAGAGCAGATGACGTCAGCTATCCAGCAGCCCCCGCTTTCGCAGCGAGGACTTGAGGCGATGGAGCGTTGGATGCTCCTTCACCAGCCGCGCCGCCGCATTTGTCGCAAGCTTGGCACCCCGACCGCCCAGTGCTTCCTGCAAGCCTATGAGCAGCTCGGACGCCTGTTCGTAATTGGCGGTCGAACGCAGCTTGACAAGCTGCTTTACTTCGGCCAGGACACGATCGGGATCGGCAGCCATTTTAGTCAGACGTTGCTTTCGCTGTCGTTCCTGATCCGCTGTTTCTTTCGCCACGCGTCGCGACTGCTGTGACTCGGCGAGCCGCAGCAGCTCGCCGTAGGTGCGCGCCGACTCCGCCACGGGCCACGAGTCCGTTTCGCCTGCGTTCCGAATCGTTGCCAAAGTCTCAGCCCGCACACTCGCGGCGTCCCCGGTCAGCAGGTGTCTGACGACTTGCCGCAACACTTCGATCTTTTGTTGAGCGCCCCAGCGTTTGATCGCATCCAGGGCACCGTCGCGCTGCGGGGCTGCGGGAGCGGGCAACCGGTAGGGCAGGCACCTTCGGCGGCGTGAACTTCTTCTTGTTTGCCATAAGTCGACCTAAACGGTGTATCTGTTACCCGTCCGACGGACGGCTCACTCGATGCTTGCTTGTTCATTGATGAAGTTGAAGCTTCGGGACGTCCATCGTCGTCATCTCTACACCGCGATTGGTAATGTCAGGTTGGGCGTCTTGCCAACGAGAATCCGACTGCAACGAAACACCGCCTCGATTCCGACTGCGTCAAGTCGATCCCCCGAATCACTTCGCTGCAATTCGCCAAGCGAAAGAACCGATTGAAGTGTTGCCAGTGTGACCGGCGTTGACCAAATGGGCCAACTGAACTGCGTGTCGTTGGCGCGTGTGCCAGAGAAGCCGGTTGTAATCAACTTTTCGCCTTTAGGTAGCGACTGGAATAATGGCCACGCTTCCAACGCCAAACGGTTCGCGCCCATCATGCCGCCGTGAACCTTTCGCGTCGGATCGCCGCTGGGCATGTGCCATTGATAGGCGTGGCGGCGATCTTCGCGCGGTTCCAGGTGCAGTGAAACGCCAGCGATTGGGTCGGCATAGTCCCAAGCTTCAAACAGTGAACGGGCAAGATGATTGCGTGTCGTATCGCATATTAAGCCTCGCATGTTGATCGAGTGATAGTCGCGCCGCGTCGTTTGAAGTTGTGAGATATTCTCCGAGCCGGCAATGTCCGAACCGTTGCAACTCAGCCAGTCGGCGTCCATCCGGTCGTAAACCGTTGATCTTGCCGCGATATCAGCGAAGACCTCCCGCATACTTTCACGCTCCAGACGGTCCGCCAAACATGAGGCAGCGTGGTCGCTGGCGACCGTGGCGAGATGTTCGGCCAAAAATTCTAACAACGATTCTTCTGTCAGATTGTCGGCGTCCACGCTCGATAGTGCAGGTCGCCATGCCCCCTGGGTGTTCGACCACGATAAGCGATAACCGCCTGACGAGGCAGCGGAGGAAACGATACGAAACACACCAAGTGCGGCCAGGAAGGCCAGCGGGTTGCTGCCATCCAGGCCGGTTAGGACGAGCGGACGGCATTCGCGTTCGGCGCGCGGTAGTACTCGTCTCTGTATCGGCAAATCCAGAAACTCCAAGGATAACTCGGCAGCCTGACCCGGATTTGCACTGGCCGACCAATCGGCTAAACGCAGCACGGATTCCAACAGCGCCAGTCCCCACCAACCGTATCTGCGAGTCAACGTCCAAAAGCGATCGGCGATACCGGAATCGAGTCGGTGGGCCTGCCAATGCTCACCCCATTGCTTTCGATCCTGCGCCGAAATCGCTGGGCCGTTAAGCGATGCAAGATTGACGCCTGGCGGTTCTTGATCGGCGCAATAGGGGGCAAACGGCCGTGCATAGCCGTGGTGTGAAGCCGTTTCGTGTTTGGCCAGTTCGGCGTCTGCGTCCCCGAGATCGAAATCCAGATGTTCCAGCAAGGCCAGCGACAGCATCTCGTGCCGGAAGCCAGCGGGCAACTCGGAGTTTGCGAACGGCGAGTAGGACTCCGACTTGGCCCACAGTTGCTGTTGCATGAAAGCGATACTCAGCGGTTTCCCCAGCAGCGTCGCCTGAAATCGCGGATCGGCCTTGCCCAAATCGTGTAGTTTCGCCGATTGCAGAATGCTGTTGTTGAGTTGCTCCGGGAACTCGAGTCCTTCAAGTAAACGGTGGGCTTCTTGATGGACATCCGCAAGATGTTGTAGCAGCGTTACACGCCCTTGAAACGAAAGCGTATCCTCGTCATCACCAAACGTCGGTAGTGGCAAGATGCTGTTCGTCAAATCGATGTGTCGCTCGGTTGTCCAAACAACTCCGCCCGGGTACGAGACGATCTTGCCCTTGCTTTCTGCCAAGCGTGCGATCTGCGCCACAGCGCCGGAATCGCCGGTTTTCGACGCAATCGAGTCTGCGATTGCCTTTGCTTTCGGCTGCCAATTCGACGCGGCCAGATTCTTATTCAACTCCTTGGATTCGGCGAGCAGTGCATCCCACAGCGGCTTCGTTTCCGTTGTCGGATTCAGCCTGGGATGGATTCGCCAAATGGTTCGCGCGCGGCTTTGCAAGAAGGCGGGCTCGGCGACATCAATGGGCGCTAGTTGGTTGACGACTTCTGCGTCGTTGGATTCGCCCGATGAACCCCTCACCCCCGGCCCCTCTCCCCGAAGACGGGGAGAGGGGAGAAGAGTTTCTTTTGTGGCTGGTTCGGACGGATCCGAGGGGGCTTCCGGGATGTGTCCGAAGAGGCTCCAGCCACCGAATTCCGCTGGAATCACAATCGTGTCGCTGGGGATGACATCACCAACTCTCTGCGCATCAACAACGAAACTACGAGAAATAATCTTCCCATCTTTCGATCGCTTTGCTTTGCCTCGCCAGACGAACGCGTTTCGGGAAGTGCGCTGAGGGTTGGGCTGTTCGTCAACGATCTCTTCGCTGAGCACATCGCTCGATTCATCGGTCAGCTTCTTGTCGTTTCGCAACCATTTACGGAACAGCGTTAGTGGTATCGACAGACACTCCGCGGACGATGGCGGGCATCGTTCGATGGCATCCTGCCAGCTTCTGCTGCCACCATTCTCGCCTGTCACGTCAAGATCGGCTCGCCAGCAGACTCGCACTTCCTGTTGGCCATGATTCGGTCCGTGCAGATAGTCGGCGACGTTCGGTTCCGGGGTCGGCCGAGGCGATGTCTGACAAAACATGTCTATATGGGCCGGCATCAAAACGGGCGCGTTCGGCGATGGCGCTGCCAGCTCGCCCATTTCGCGTTCGTGCTCCAGGCACAAACGGTCAAGTGCCTCGATGCCAAAGTCAACCTCCTCGACGGCTTCGTCAGAGGCATCGGCTGTTGCGGACTTCGCAACTTTGGCCAGCCAATGCCAGGTGCGGGCCAGGGCGTTTCCGTATACAGGATCGATGGTTTTATCAGAATCGAGTTTGTCGAGCGGGGGCGCGTCGCCTTCCCCCGTCACGATCGTGCCGCGGGCGGAAGAACGATTGCCCAGGCGATTGAGCCGGCCGAATCGCTGTCGCAGTGCGTCCAAGCTGGCACACTGGGAAACCATGCCGTCGAAATCAAGATCGGCGCCCACCTCGATACACTGCGTGGCGACAATAAACTGGGGTTCAGCTTCTGCTTCAGCAGATTCGGATCCACTGCTGACACGCGAGCCGAATTCGCGCTGCAGATGCCTCGTCAAGTCATCACGGTCAATCGGCCTCATGCGGCCTATCATCAAATGAACGCGGCCGCGATGCTTCTTCTCAAGCTCGGCACAAGTCTGCCGCGCGATGTCAACACGATTCGCTACGATGGCGATCTTCTTTAGCCCGTGATCATTGGACAAGGCGTGAGCTTCCATCGCCAGCTTCTTCGCGATCTTCGCGTTGCCTGTCCCGGTCCTTGCACCAGCGAGTGCCACCAGCCGGACCGGCTTCGAGCATTGGTGCCGCTGGGCCAGTTTCTCATCAACTTCATAGTCGTGGTCCGTCAACTCAGTCAGCCGCCTGTCATCCAGACCGGAGGGCGGAGTGGCGGTCATCTGTACGAATTGAAACGGCGATGCGACAGCTTGCTCAGCCCAGCGCTCACCTCGATAGCGTTCGATTGACTTCATCGCTTGACTGAACGGCTTGGAGCAGTGCGCTTCGTCCAACATGATCAGACTGTCGTTCGCGGTGAGCGCGGCGTGCATCGGCAAGTTTCGGTCCGACACCCCATACCCTCGGAACAGCAGCCGCGAACCAACCTGATCGACCGTGCTGGTAAGAACGGTGGGTTGCAGCGGTGAACGCACCCACGCATCGTTTCGATAAATGCCGCCACGAAGTTCGAAGCAATCAAGCGGCGGAGCATGCTCGTCTGCCGCGAGCACGCGCAGCCAATTCGCGACGGACGTGAGTGTGTCGACTTGCTTAGGGTTCAAGCGTTCGAAACGAACAGCATCTTCTGCTTTCAAATCCGTGCCGGGTTCGACCGACTTGCGGAGGAACTTTGCGGCCCTTTTTGTCCGGCGATACGCCTCGTTCACAATGATCCGCCGATCGACCACAAAGAAAATCCGCCGCGGGGCGGTCCGCTTTCCGTCCACGCGGTTTGCTGTTGCCGCCTGATAAGCCATCGCGAACACGGCAATGTCCACGGCTGCCGTCTTTCCACTGGCTGTCGGCAACTTGATGTATTCCGGCCAACCGCCCT
>CALBSZ010000024.1 GCA_937967665.1 uncultured Planctomycetaceae bacterium | reverse complement strand
ACTGAGAATTTAAATTGATTGGTTTAGGTCACTGCATATATAAGAACTACGATCCACGGGCCAAGATCATCAAAGGCATGGTGGACGAGATCTTCGACGTGACAGGCCGTAACCCGCTGCTGGACATCGCCCTGGAGTTAGAGAAGATAGCGCTGGAAGACGACTATTTCGTTTCGCGAAAGTTGTATCCAAACGTTGACTTCTATTCGGGCATCATCTACCAGGCGATGGGCATCCCGACCGCGATGTTCCCCGTGCTGTTCGCCATGGCGCGCTCCGTCGGCTGGCTGGCCCAGTGGGATGAAATGTTGCAAGATGAGGAACAGAAGATTGCCCGCCCTCGGCAGGTTTACATTGGATCTGACGAGCGCGACTACATCTCCGTCGATAATCGGTAAATCGTGAGCGAACCCATGGACTTACAACATTTGCTAGGCGACATTCCCAAACAGCGTTTTGTGGAAGAGTATTTTCATCGTCAGCCATTCTCGTTGCCGAATTCCGCGCAGCCGCTCTGCGATGTGGTCTCTTGGCACTTGTTGGGCGCCATGCTGGGGCGCGGATCGACGGATGTAATGGTGGTCAAAGCAGGACAGCAACGCGCGGACGTAAACCCACAGACTCTGGAAGCGGCCCGCAGCCTGGTTGCTGAAGGCCACACGATTCTGGTCCGTCACGCCGAACGTCACGACGAAGGGCTCGCTGCGCTAGCCGCACAGTTTGAACATGATTTCCGAGCGGCGGTCGATGTACATGTGTACGTGACGCCGCCTGGGCAATTTGGATTTTCTTGGCATTACGACGCAGAAGACGTGTTTATCGTGCAGACATCAGTCAGGAAAGAGTACTCGCTGCGCAAGAACACCGTCCATCCCTGGCCGCTCGTTGAAACCATTCCCCACGACATGCAGTATCCGCGCGAAATCATGCCGTTGATGCGGGTGCTGCTTGCGCCTGGCGATTGGCTCTACATCCCCAATGGATACTGGCACAAGGCGGAAGCCCAGGACGGCGCCGACGCTTCGATCTCGCTTGCCCTCGGTGTTTTGTCGCCGTCCGCGATCGACCTGTTCGATCACCTGCGAGACAGACTGATTGAGTCACCGGTTTGGCGAAGTCGCTTGCCCATCACCGGCGATGCATCGCCGCAGCGTGACGGAGCGTGTCTCGCGCAATATCGTGAGTTGGCGCAGTTCTTGACGCAGGACCTGTCGCGCGCCCTGACGGATGAACACTTTCTTTCCAGCTTTATCAATCGTGGCAATGGCGAAACGCACCAACGTTGCTAAAAATTGCGATCCACAGGCAAAAATGCGGGCCGCGATTATCGATGAATACGGCCCCGCCGACAATTGTTATGTCCGCGAAGTTGCGCGGCCGACGTGTGGCGACAACCCAGTCCTTGTGCGGGTCCGCGCGGCCGGTGTGAATCCGATCGATTGGCGCATTCGAAAGGGTTCGATGCGAATGCTGTTACCTGCACGCTTTCCGCTGGTGCTCGGTTTCGATGTCGCAGGCGCAATTGTCGAAGTGGGTCGGCAGGCGAAGGACAAAGGTTGGCAAGTCGGCGACGAGGTGCTTTCATTCCTCGACAATCGACATGGCGGTGGTTACGCTGAATTTGCCGTTGCCGGAGCAGACGTGCTTGCGCGGAAGCCGCCAGACGTGTCGTTTACAGACGCAGCCGCTGTGCCGCTGGCCGCTTCCACGGCCCTTCAGGCGCTGGGTGACCACGGCAAACTGCAACGCGGCCAGGACCTTTTGATTAACGGTGCGTCGGGCGGCGTCGGCAGTTTTGCCGTGCAGATCGGCAAAGCGATGGGCGCGAAGGTTACAGGCGTGTGTAGTGAAAGCAACTTGGATTTCGTGCGGCAGCTCGGCGCCGATCAAGTCGTTGATTACCACTGTGAGGATTTCACGAACGGTTCGTACAGGTACAACACGATTCTCGACGCGGTTGCCAAGAGTTCCTATTGGAAATGCCGACGCGTCCTGCGTCCGCGCGGTTGTTACATTCGGACCGTGCCTTCAATTGGCAGTATGACATTTCAATGCTTGAATCTGTTCTTGGACCGCCGCTGCCGAAATATCCTGGCGCGACCGCGCAGTGAGGATTTGCAAGAGATCGCTCAGTTGATGGCAGACGGCAAACTGCGACCGGTGGTGCAAAAAGTCTATCCGCTCGAAGAAGCCGCAACCGCGCATCACGTGAGCGAGGCGGGACACGTACGCGGCAAGCTCGTTTTGTCGATCTGAAGATCGGCGTAGTCTCAAATCGTGTTGACGACCAGCAACCCTGACACTTTGTCGCACATGGCGGACAGTCACCTCGGCGCTGACCGCTAAAAATGCAAACTGCTGCGACGTGGTCTTCCTAGCCACTGTTGGTCTGCCATTCGGCACGCAAGATGCACCGGAACCGTGCAATTGACAGATGTTCGCATGCGACTCGCCAGCAACTTAAATGTGCCAAGGAGACCGCCATGAGAATTGCAATCAGTTTACTCGCTCTCGCCGCCATCATCCCGATCGGGTGCAATGGCTCCCCAACCACGAAGCCCGAGCAACCCGAGACCGGTGCCGCTTCCTCCGATTCGACATCAACAGACGATTCGGTTACGCAGCAAGATGTTCGTCAAGAAGCCCAAGAGACGGCGGAAGCGGCACAGGAACTTGTGGCTCAAGAACAGCAGGAATACCGCGAGCAGGTGGCCGCACGTTTGGACAAGATTCAGCAACACATTGATGCCTTGAAACAGCAGTTGGAAAAGACTCTACCGACGGCCGGAGTGGCGGACTTGCAGAAAACATTCGAACGACTGGAAAAGCAACTGGCCGATGCGCGGAAAATGGCAGAGCAGGAAACCGCCGAAACTCGTGAGGCTTGGACGGAGCTAAAAACGGCTGTCGATGAGGCTATCGATCAGCTCGAAGCTTCTACCGCGGACGCTCGCAAACAGCTTGACGCCGGGGAGGATCAGCCGACAAAAGACCGGGACAACAGCGGCGAGGCCCAAAGCAAAGACGAACCGGCAACCGAAACGGAATCAAGCGACGATTCGTCACCCAATGGTGCGCCCGCCGAATCGTAAGAACCGCCCAAGTTTTCTGCCTAATCAAGGAATGACGTTGTGATGATTCGAGCACTCGTTATCTTGCTCATGGCAGTCAGCATCGAGGTCGCGTGGGGGCAGACTCCACAGTCGCCAGGGGGCCCGTTTGACGGGAGTACTACGCCGGCCTCGGCGGACGTTGAACGCTCCGCCGCGCCGGCCAAAGACTACAAAGACGCAGTTCCGATTCGTGAAGTCGTGATGTTACGTTCGGGCGTGGCCTATTTTCAGCGGCGGGCCAACGTGCAAGGCGACTCGCGAGTGACGCTCAGCTTCGACACCGAGGACATCGACGATCTGCTCAAGAGCATGGTCGTTCGCGACTTGGGCCGCGGGCAGATTGCCGCGGTCAACTACGACTCGAAGACAGCCACTGGCAGGTTGCTGCAAAGTTTTGCTGTCGATCTGAGCGGCAATCCCTCGTTGGCCGAATTGCTCGAGCAATTGCGCGGCGTGCCCGTCGACGTCGCCGCTCCCCAATCCATGACCGGAACCATCGTCAGCATTCGGCGCGACCAGTCGGCCATGATTCCCGTCGTTAGTTCCTCGGTCGGCGCGGAGAAACTGTCTATCTACGACACCTCCGTCCATCCGAAGCATCCGCTCCGCGGCGTCCGGCTGACCAACACCACCGACCTGTTCCTCATGCAGGGTCCAGTGACGGTTTATGACGACGGCGTCTATGCCGGCGACGCGCTGCTGGAGAATTTTTCCCAGGGCGGCGAGCGGTTGATCAGTTACTCCATGGACTTGGATGTAGAAGTTTCACCCGAATTCGATACCACTCCGCAAACCGTCGTCGACGTCCAGTTCGCCAAAGGAACGCTGCTGGTGACGAAAAAGCAGTTTCGCGAGCAGACATATCTCATCAAGAACTCCGCCAACCCCGTGCGCTGCCTGCTGATCGAGCATCCCAAACAGACCGGTTGGGAGCTGGTCGCTCCCAAGCAGCCGGCCGAAACGACGCGCGACAGCTTCCGGTTCGTCCGAGCCGTGCCAGCCGGGGAGACCGACAAGCTGCACGTCGAAACGCAACGGACCGTGGAGAAACGGATTGCGCTGTCCAGCTCGTCCTTCGTCATTACTCGCAAATCATAAGGACCACGATCATGTCGGAACAAGGCTTTACGTTGACCAGCCCGGCATTTGCTGGGGACGGGATCATTCCGGCCGCATTCACTTGCGACGGCGAGAACACGTCGCCAGAGTTGAAATGGATGCATGCGCCCGGCGGCACTCGCAGCTTTGTCTTGATTGTCGACGACCCCGATGCGCCCAATGGAACCTTTACGCATTGGGTCCTTTTCGACA
>CALBSZ010000023.1 GCA_937967665.1 uncultured Planctomycetaceae bacterium | reverse complement strand
GCAGTTCGACATCGGTTCGTTGCGTTTGCTGGGCTGGAATCAAGTCGGCTTCATGTCCGCCTTGATTGTCTATAGCTTGTGGATGATCGTTTCCGTGCTGGTGGGGCCGAGTCCCTACGAAGAACAGTTTCGCCAGAATCCTGAGCTGCGCGGCATGGTCGGCAACGTCGAGGAACTGTACCTGGTCATTACCCTGGCGATCTACGCCATGTTGATCGTGTTCACGGGAGTCTTTCAAGGGCTGAATGCGTGGTATTATTTCAGCCGCAAGAAGCATTTGCAGGCGTACGTCGACGAGACGCCGGAATGGGTGCTGGATATCCAGCGTTCCACCGCGGCCAGTTGACAGGAAAAAAGCCGTGGCGGCACACGGAGCGTGCCTTGCGGCCTTAATCGAACGGGTTTCCCAAGCCAAATGGGTCCTTGTCGGCGCCGTTGGCGGGCGCTGGGTTGTCTAACGGATTCGCGTTATTGTTATTATTGGCAGGCGGAGGGTTGTCGAAGGGATTCGCGTTGTTGTTGCCTGCCGGCGGATTGTTGAACGGATTGTCGAAGGGATTCTGATTGTTCGGCGGCTGCGGCTGCGCCGGCTGCAGACCTTCCTGCTTGATTTCGGGCTTCAACTGTGCCTCTTCAAACGTTTCGGCATGAACGGCGGGCCAGCGCTGCTCGGTTTCATGCAGGCACTGCACGATCCCTGATTTTGTGCCCAGGTAGATACGATCGGTGGAGCGGTTGGCATAGACCAGGTCGATGCCGCCGGTGGGAATCGAACCAATCTGCGCGCCGGTTTCCGCTTCGATAATGAGGAGTCGTCCGGCGTAGTCGCGGCAGTAGACTCGCTGTTCGCTGACGGCGAGGATCTGTTTCACACCGGAAGTCCACCATTGTTCGATACCCGAGTCGCCCGAGATACGGAACAGATTCCCTTCGTCGGTAACGGCGAAAACCGCGTCGTTGACGGCGATGGCCGATTGACTTACCGGTTCCCCCGTGGAGAATCGCCACACGATCCGGCCGCTCAACGAATGCACGCAATAGACGTAACCGTCGATCGACGTGGCCAGCAGCAGATCCGGCAGCAATCGGGTCGCCGGCGAAACGATACTGTCCCGGGCTTCCAAACGGTACAGAATTCCTTTTTTATTCGAACGGCCGACGTAAAGATGTCCGCGATCGGTTGGCCAGGCAATCACATCGGGCGTTACCAATGGCCGAACGAAAATATGGCCGAAGGAACGATAGATGCCCGGCGACATGCGGTGTTCCGACAGGCGATACGATTCCATGCGGCCATCGATCATGGGACCGAACACGATATTCTCGGAAATCGCCGGCGCGGCTCCGGGGACGCCAGCGGCCATCCGCGACCAGGCAATCGTGCCGTCCTTCGCGTTCAGCACAAACAGGGTGGAACCGCTGAAGGCGGCGACATATTCGTCGTTCGCGGCTGGGCCGAGCATCGGATATTCGGGCTTGCCGATGCTGACCGACCAGCGAGTCTGCCCGGTTTC
The DNA here is from genome assembly GCA_937967665.1 of uncultured Planctomycetaceae bacterium. GTDB lineage: Bacteria > Planctomycetota > Planctomycetia > Pirellulales > Pirellulaceae > CALBSZ01. The sequence goes on along the minus strand of CALBSZ010000023.1, from coordinate 3,190 downwards.
GCCATTGATGGCTTGGATCGATCCCCGGCTGCCGGCTACATACAACGTGATCTCGGGTACCACGACTTCGCGATTCCGCGTTTTGGCGTCGACCAGATCGAGCGCTTTGATTTGTTCCAGCTTTTCGTCGGCAAGTTTCTTGGCCCCGTCCCGGCCCAGAGGACGTCGGAACGTATCCAAGTCCCGTTCGCTGATGATAATGTCGCCGTCTGGATGAGGTACCTCGAACACCGTGAATACGTCCGTCGAACTGACGTGCAGCGACATGTCCACCACGTGGCTGAGCGACGAGTTGATTTCCATTTGCGAAAGCCACGCTCGGTCCAAACCGTAACGTTTGGCATTCACCGCGCGGACCATGCCGTCGTATTGTGCCAGGAGCGGGGTCGCGACGGATGCTGCGAGAACAGCGGCCAGCAGGATGGTCGATCGAAACATGGCGTTCCTCGTAAACAAAAGACTTGACTGGAGCCCGGTTGCTGGTTTTCGAGCGTCACTTCGACAGCTCCGATGCGTTCGATTGGCATCGTGGTCAATTACCTGACTGACGTTCGCACAGCGACATACCTGTCCCGACAGCAATGGCGCGAAAAGACGTGGTGAACTAGCTTTGCCATTGATTTCGGGACAAGGCACTGGCGGTTACGCCAGTCCATGGCTCACCTGTTCTATCTTACTCGAATTCGGCAAAAATGACACGCTTTCTGTTTCCGTTGGCAGAGGAATTTGGTTCACACCGTCGCGTATCCGTCCCATTGAACCATGAAACGAGCGGCTTCGCAGAATTTTGCCGTGGCCCCGCGGCTCCGCCGGCGGCGTCGCGGAACTACGCCCCGCAGGTAAGTTTACATCTGCGGCTCGCCAAAAAAAAACTGGAACTTCTTGCGGTGTCGAACGCGCCGCGTTTACGGATTGCAGCCGGCGTTTCCCGCGCTGGCGTGCGTCTCTTTCGCGCAATGCCTGGTCCACAAATGCGGCTTGTGACGAAGATTCCGAACGGACGGGGACGCCGTCCTGCGGTCGGAATCGACAGAAATCGGCGTTCCCGCCCTACCAAAATCGACGTTCTTCAAGTTAAATCGATGGGAATCCATACGTCGTCGTTGTCCCCAGCCAGGCTGAGGACACTCAGTTCTTCCGTCTTCCCACCGGAGTGACCCATGACCAAACCCGCTCTTAGCCCTGAGGGTCAAAAGGCCCTGGAGCAAGCGCTGGGTTATTTGAATTTTTCATCCGGCGCGCCCGACCCTAAGTTCTTGGGAAGTCTGAACTTACTTTACGGCGTTGCCACCGAATATGTGCGTGAAATCCCCTGCTGGCAGGTTTTCCAGGAGATCCTGGCCAGCGGCCTGCAACAGCTGCAAGCTTCGTCGACCACCTTTGCCGACGCCGCGCAGGCCAACGCGGTCTTGAAACTGGTGTTTGACCACGCCCTGCCGGAATACTTGAGTTTTCACAGCGACCTGCTGTTCCATCAGTCGGCAGACGACCTGTTCAATGGTTTCTTCGTGGGTCGCGTTGCCGAAGCGGTGCTAGGACAGGGACCGCCGTGGTCCGAGAACAATCGCATTACCACGGCGGCGATTACCAAGTTAAACGACTTCCTTGGACACCGGCCGGTGCCGACGTTGGAGTCGCATCGCCACGAACCGTATCCGCACGAGCGCGTGCGGCCGGTACCGATCTACGTTCGCGGCGCCGGCGCTGCCTGCGGAAAATACTTCGACGTTGTCCAGCAGGCGATCCAACTGCTGCAGGAAACTGACGACGACTTGCTGCGGGCCTCGCACTTCAATCCGGAACTGATGGATGAACTGGCCTTCGATCCGCGTAGCTACGACTTCGAACACCCGGTCAACAAACGCCCCAACTACCATTTCGGGCAATGGGATCCGCACCACATCGACAACCAGGGACGTTACCGTCGCTTTGTGGTGCAACAGGTTTCTCTGGACGCGTTGATGGCGCGGCTCGAAGAACCGGGCTTGCCGCGAGAAGAGTTGCTGTACGAAGCCGGTTCGGTTTTGGCGGGAATCATCTTGATGGCGTCGGGCATTAGTGGCTGGGGACCGGAGTGCCACGATTCGGAAGCGACCCTGTCCTTACTGTTGCCGGACATCGCCAACTACCGCGACGAATTCTATAATCGCCTGATCAGCAAGGCGGCGGGGGCGCACGCGGCGCGACTGAAGGCCGAAGCCAAGCAGCGCCAGCAGCCGTTCGGGGCGGCTCGCCAGCATTTGAATTCACAACTCTCGCGGCAGCGTGCCTTTCGCCTGGAACGCACGCACCTGGCCAGGCTCTACGCCCGGATGGGATTCCCCGACGCGGCCAAGAAGCAGGCGGCTTCCGTTCCGATCGCGTCCGCGCGGATGCAATGCGAGATTGACTGCCTGCTGACGCTCGGACACCAGGCCGTGGAATCGAGTGATCTGGAAACGGCCGTCGAAAACCTCTCCAAGATTGAAGCCACGCTGCATCGTGCCATCGAGTGTGGTGCGGTCATTGATCCGTGGAACATTTTCGGCTTCGACGCCAATTATAGTCTGTTCCCAGCGCTGGAAAACAGCGTGCATGATCACCGCGCCGATGAACTCATCGATTTGATGGAACAGATCTTCGGTTTGTACTCGCGCGTCTGGAGCGAAGCGGCGGCCGTGGACAATCAGGCCATCAGTCTTCGCGTCGCGGAACAGTACCGGACCACCACGGATTGGTGGCGGAAGTTCGCCGTGCACGAAATGTCTAACGTCGAGATTGCGGATCCGGCGGAAACGTTTGCCGCGGCAAAACATGTGGCGGAAGCGCTCAACTTGTGGCATCAGGGTGGAGCCGAAGCCGGGGATATCAAGTTCTGGTCGCCGCACGCCAACATGTTCGATTCGCCGGCGGCCTACGCGCTGGTCATCAACGCTCTGTTGCTACGCGACGACGTGGTCGCGTCGATGGCACTGCTGATTCACTGGGTCGGGCAGGCGGGACGCGTCGGACTGGAAGTGGCGGACACTTCTTTTCATGAAATCACGCAGCGCTGGATCGCTCTGGTGCGTCAACAGCATGCGGAACACCAGGATCCTGAAAACGATGGCTTCTGGGAACTGGCTTGCAAGTTCCACGACTATCTGGAAGTGAACGCCGAAGAATACTGGAAGGTCCCGGCTTTCGGGATCGGCGCCTCAGAGGCCGGCTC
>CALBSZ010000022.1 GCA_937967665.1 uncultured Planctomycetaceae bacterium | reverse complement strand
ATCGCCCGGACACTGCCGTCCGCAAGACACGCCATGAAGACGTTCCCCTCGCGAAAGCCGCCCAGCCCGCGGCGGGGATTCTGAAGTTCGACATCGAAATCCGCAGGCTGCGTCCAGGTTACCGCCATATCCGGGTCGGCTTCCACAACCATGATCGTGTTCGAGGTGCCGTCGAGCAAGTCCACAATCTTCCGCGGCTCGGGACCATCAAAAAACAAACCCTTTCCGGTCGGTACCAGGTAGTTCGTTGTTCCTGCGGCCATCACCGCCGACGGATTGCGGTAAATCTCGGGCATATTTTTAGCGAGCTTCAGATTGTGTTCGCTGTCCCAGGGTTCGTCGAGCTTGAACTGTTCGTACAGATTGCTATGTTCGAGGAATGGCAGGATGTGCACGCGCCAACTCAGCAATGGCTTGCCATCGGCGTCATAGTTGGCCTGGGCCGGGAATTTTTTGTGGACGGCGTCATAGTTGTGAAACGCCAGTGCAATCTGCCTGAGATTGTTCGTCGATTGAGCCCGCCGCGCCGCTTCCCGCGCGGACTGGACGGCAGGCAGCAGCAGGGCGACCAGCGTTCCGGTCGTACCGATGTTCAGTTGATTTCCCGTCCCTTGCACCAGCAGCGTGGAACCGTCGCGCTGGGGCCGCAGTGTATCCACGACACTCGCCGATACGCGGTTCAAGTACTGCTGCATGGCGCGGGCATAGGGATCATCCGAGTCGTCGCCAACCTGCTGCATGGCTTGCGCGAGAAACATCTGCCTGCCGAAATCCAGGGCACCATTAAACAGTTTCTCCACTTCCGCGGCGGCGACCGGGTCGACCGCGTTGAACTTGACCCGCATCCCTTGCGGACCGGAAACCTTGGCGGCCAGTGAAACGTTGCTGAGCAGATCCGGCAGTTTTTTGAGACCGTTCAGCGGACCCGGCAGTTCAGGCGCTTGGGTGATTTGCGGCTTGATGAGATCGCGCAGCGCGTCGACTGACACGACGACCGCCGCATCGGTATCCGCGGCCGCGTCGCGCAACAGATCCAGCAAGTCGCCCTGCGGCGCGCCTTGCGGTTCACTCAGCAACGTTTCCAGCCCCGATGGCAGACCGCCCACCAGCGTCGTCGGATTTGCGACGGCGAACAGGAACGGGACTTGCTGTGTCGCATACAAGACGCGGCCGTCGGCAACCTTTCCAGCCTGCTGGGCTCCCGTTTTTTCGAGCAGCGCGTTCACATCGAAAGGCTCCGTGAACTGAATGACAAACGCGGCTGCCGGCGGCTGCTCCAGGTTATGCGGCGTTTGGACATAGAACATCACGCGATCGATCGTCAGCGGGTCGATGCCGAGTTCTTCCTGGCCGCCCGTCGTCAGTAACTCGCGCGGCATCAATTCCATCGCAGGCGATGTCAAAATGCGACGCGGGAACGCCACCCCCAGGATACAAGCATCCTCCACGGCGGCGGCCAGATTCACCCCCGTCGCATCCTGCGCGTGTAGTTGCGGAACGCAAAGCGGAACAAGCATGGCGCAAACGAAAAGGCGATGAATCATAGTTTTACCTCCTGATCAAGAACGGCGCTTCACGGGAATAGTTCGTTTTGTTTAACCCTTAGCCGCAGGCGCCGGCGCCTGCGGCTAAGGGTTAAACAGCATGCTTCGAATTTCAATTCCAAGTGTCACCGACCTCACTGATTGACGATCTAGTTGCCGTTCGAGTCAGAAAAACGCCTTCTTCAATTCATCGATCACGGCTTCCGGCATGGCCGAGACATCGCCGATTGCTTTGGCGTTAATCGCGGCTTCGGCGGTCGACTCCAGGACCTCCAGGCGGTCGAACGCGTCCAGGACGCTGGTCCCAACAACCACGACGCCATCGTTTTCCAGGATGGCGGCGGGAGATTCCGGCGAAACGTAAGCAGCAATCCGTGAATCCTGTTGATACTGAACACCGTACGGAACATGCGTTACATCACGCAGGAAGATGTAGCTTTCCGGAATCGTGCGCGCGTCAAATGGCGTCTTCGTGACACTGAATGCCGTGGCGTTAACGGGATGGGCGAACACAATCGCGTTGACCTCAGGATGCTTTTGGTAGATTGCTTGATGAGCATGGGTGGCGCGGCTGGGAGCCTTGCCGCGTTCGTGACCGGCGTCGCCGACAAGGACGAAGTCGCCGATATCAAGCGTCTCGCGGTCGCTCTGCGATGGCGTGATCAAGAAGGATGTTCCGTCAATCCTGGCTGAAAAACTGCCTTCGGTACTGATGAGCAATCGCTGGCGGCAGCCGCGCCGCACGAACTGGCACAGTTGCCTGCGGAGTTCCTTTTCTGCGGCGCTGGCCGCCGCAGGATCGAACGGCGGCAGGGAAATGCTCCGCTGCTGCGCCTCCGCCAACTGTTCCGTGGTCAGGTAGCGGACCGCGCCAAGCTGCCGGGCCTTGATGTTGGTCTTGCTGACGAATTCCAGCGCCTCGAACCGCTGAAACGCCTGCGACAACGACGACCCACCCACGACGACACCGTGATTCTCCAGAACCACACAGGCGGCGCCTTGACGAAAGGTCGCCGCGATATGCGCCCCCAGCTGTTCGCTGCCGGGGAGCGCGTAGGGCGCGAAACCGGGTTCGCCGCAGACGAAATGAGCTTGATGAAACAACCGCGTGTTCGGCGTTTGTCCGCATATACTGAACGCGACCAGCGCTACGGGATGAGCGTGCACAATGGCTCGGACATTGGGCTGGACATCGTAGACCGCTTTGTGAAACGGGAACTCGGACGACGGCGGATGGGGACCGACGATCGTGCCATCGGCGGCGACGCGGACGATGTCTTCGCGCTGCAGCGCTCCCTTGTCGACCCGTGCCGGCGTGATCCAGATGCTGCCGTCGTCGTCGCGAATCGACTGGTTGCGCCCGGAGGTCGTGGTCATGCGGTAACGATAGATGCGCTGCATCGTCTGCATGATCTCGTCGCGCGGGTGAACCAGTTCGTCATTCACGACTTAGGCCCTCCATCAGACTTTCCATCCTTCACGGTACTCCTTCGTGAGGAAATCGGCCGCTTCTGGGGCATTCGTTGCGTTTTGGGACTTCGGATCCCATTGCAGCGTTTTCCCGACGCGGTGCGCGACGTTGCCCAGCAGGTTGTGTTCGATGAGCACGCCCGAGTAATCGAAATTGCACAGCGTGGGCGCACCAGTCTTGCAAGCGTGAATCCATTCTTGATAGTGCCCCAAGGACCGGGGAATGGATTGAGGCGGTCGCTGATAATCATTGAAGTCGGCCGACGGACTCAACAGCAGCTTGCCGTAGTCGGCGACCAGCGTCCCCCCGTCGCCGACGAAAGCGACACCGATGAACCACGAGTTGATATTTGTATCGGAACCAAGCTTGGGCTGCAGCACGTCGGCACGTCGTTTCATTCCTTCCGGCCCGTGGTACCAGATCACTTTTGTGGGCACTTCCCAATTCGGATTTCCGGTTCGCGCGGGGTGTTGCCAAGTCACCACCTGCCAGGGCGGGCAGGCAATCGGGTCGGGACTGGGACCTTCCGAAGCGATTGTCGAAGGCTGGCCGAGATTCAGCGCCCAGAACGGCAAGTCGATCAGATGGCTGCCCATGTCGCCCAGCACGCCATTGCCGAATTCCCATCGCCGATTCCAGTTCAGATTGCCCCCTTTCCAATAACCTTCGTTGTACTCGCGTGTGCTGGCGGGCCCCAGCCATTCGTCCCAGTGGAACCAATCAGGAACGGGCTGACCGGGCAGGACGGCCGTGCCCACGTTGTTAATTGTGCGGCCGCACCAGACGTGGGCTTCGCGCACCGGACCAACGGCTCCACCCTGAACCAATTCCACGGCGCGGCGATAGTTGTCGGTCGCATGAATCTGCGTGCCCATTTGCGTGGCGATCTTGTCACGGCGCTGTTTGTATTCGTCCTGCATGAGCCGCGCTTCGCGGACAGTGTGGGCCAGCGGCTTTTCGCAGTAGACATGTTTTCCGGCGCGCATCGCCGTGATCGCGGCCAGCGCGTGATGGTGATCGGCGGTGCTGATCACGACGCCGTCGACACCGGGATCTTCTACAATCTGGCGCCAATCGTGGAATTGCCGGGCCTTGGGAAACTTCTTTCCGACCCGCTCCAACACGCTTCCATTGACATCGCACAATGCATAAATGTTTTCGCCCGCGACTCCGCCAGTATTGGCCTGACCGCGCCCGCCCGCGCCGATAATGGCCAGGTTCAACTTCTCATCGGACTTGGGTTCCTGGCCGGACACGTGAACCATCGGAGCCAATGCGACGGCACTGGCGGCGGCGGAACGCTGGATGAATTGGCGACGCGTCGGATTTCGAAATGTAGCTGCTTTCATCGACTTGAGTCCTTTGTAGCGAGTTTCTTACCTAAAGGCACTTTCGCGAACGCGTCACATGCGCTACGTCGCGCCGACGCTTGAACAATACTTTTTTCAGATCACGATTTGCCGGATGCGCAAACCACCAATAGCCTAACGCGTGTGCCCGCGAATAGCCAGCATGAGCGCAGCGAAGAAGCACAAGAGAACGCGAGGCGACCGACAGCGGCGGCGAAAATGTTTTGAATTTGGGAATTTGAATTTGTTTCGTATTTCGTGCTTCGGATTTCGACTTTTTTCGATTTTCGGATTCCAACTTCGCGCGTCTTTGGACCAGGAAACTCGCGTTTCAGGATGCGTCGCGCAGTTTGGGACTCTCCGTTCTCGTACGCTTCGTCACGCGCAGGAAGAGCGCGCGGCACGGCGGAGCCACGACATAGTACAGGAACAGGACCGGAACGATCAGCTCCAGTATGACCACGGCAATGACGATCGCGAAAATCAACTTGACCAGTTCATGATAACTGTGCCGCCCGGAAATGATCTGATTGAACGTGTGCGGGTATCGAATCCGAGAAACGGTCAGACAAGCGATGGCCAGCGTAACTACCGGCATGCCGTACATGCCGATCGTGTCCAGGATGCGCTGCGCGGCCTGAGTGGAGCGAGCGAACTCGGCGAGCACCTCCGGCACGATGACCCTCGAGGCGACAGCGCCTGCCGCGGCAGGCGAGCGCAGACCGCGAAACCAGTGATGCGTCTCGTCGTCGTCCCCGGTGACGTTGAATCGCGCCAGTCGCATGACAATACACAAAACGTAAAGCACGCCGATGCCCCAGAGCAGCCGGGGATGAAAACCGCCGTCCACGTCGGAGACCTTCATCATGAGGAACGCCGGGGCCACGCCGAAACTGATCGCATCGCAGAGGCTATCCAATTGCGCGCCGAAGTCCGTAGTCTGGTTCGTGATCCGGGCCACCGGCCCGTCCAGCGCATCAAACACCATCGCCGCGAATATCAGCAGGGCGGCAATGTACAGCGTATTGACGGTAGCCAGATCCGTCCCGATCTTGGCGGCAATCGTGACGCTGCCAAAACCGCAAGCCGCATTGCCCAGCGTGAGCAGGGTGGGCAGCACGGCAAAGACGCGCTGCCGTCGCCGGCGTCTTGTTTCGAAATCGATGAACCGCTTCATACGTCCACTGCCTGTTCATTCGAACGGCCAGGCCACCTTGCAAACGACTTCCCGCTAGCGATCCGTATCATAGCGAGCCAGGATCGACGACCCTGCTTTCACTTTCTTCCCGACTTGCGTTTCGATCACCAGCCCGGCCTCTCTGGGCAACACGAGCTCCGTGCGTGAGCCAAGTTTGATCATGCCGAACTGCTCGCCACGTTGCAGCGTTTGCCCCGGTGCCGCATAGCAAACAATGCGCCGGGCAATCGCACCGGTAATCTGACGCACAATCATCTTCCGATGCGGCGGCTCGTCGGCTTCCAGATGCACCGCCAGCTGCTCGTTTTCACGCGCCGATTCCGGGCGTATCGCATTCAAGAACTTGCCGCGCCGGTACCGCAACCCGACGACTCGGGCCATGACCGGAGACCGATTGATGTGCACATTGAAAACACTCAGGAAGATCCCGATTAACACCGCCGGGCCGCCGACGAATTCGTCATGTTCGACCTCTTCGATCAAAACCACTTTGCCGTCTGCCGGAGCAACAACGAGTCCTGCTTCGGTGGGAATGCGGCGGCGGGGATTGCGAAAAAACGAAACGAAAAACAGACCCAAGATGGCCGGAATCGGCGCCACGGGCCAGTAGAAGACCCCGGCCACCGCCGCCAGCACAAAACACGACCCGGCCAGGATCATCAACTCGGCCAGCCCCACACGCGCGAAGGGCAAACGGTCTCGCCACGTAAACGGATCGTCGTCGCAATTCCAGTAATACCCGCCCAGGTTCCTGAAGAATTTGATGTCACGCGGATCCAGGACTTCATGCGGGCAAACGTTTTCGTCGCCTTGCCGCGTCTCCGCCATGCGCTTCAGATAGCCGCGGCGGAACCAGCGCAGCCAGCATCGCCGCACTCCGCCCCAAGCGAGTTCCAGACGCATGCACACACCGCCACCCGGCTGGATGGACGTGATCTGGGGATCAATCGGTTCCACCGGCGCCCGCGCAGTGCCTGCTGCCAAATCCGGTGTCCGGGTTTCATCCGCTGGTAACGGCGCCATTCAGTTCCTCGCGAGTCTCACTAGTTTGTGGAACACACTGCAAGTGGTGCACCAAGGCGGGAGGAAGATTCGAAAAAACTTTGTGCTCGCGAATTTGATATCGATCAACAAACCAATTGACGACACATCCCACGCCGCCCAGCCGACGGCGCTCGTCGTGCCGAGAAAACACCGATTTCGCTCGACGAATCCAGAGATACTCGAAAAACGAAAGCGTCCCGTTCGGCTTCAACAGACGCACCAGGTGCCGGAGGATTTGCTTGACGTCTTCGGGAGCGAAATTGTTGAACGGGAGTCCGCTGATGATGAAATCGTAAACCGGTTCGGCTTCCAATTCCTCCACAGGTTGCGCAAAAATGGTCGTCTGTGCCGAAACGCGTTGGAAGGCCGGTTCGCGTTCGAACCTGCCCTGCAGGTAGCTGACAAACCGTTCGTTCAATTCGACCAGGTCGAGTTGCATGTCGGCATCCACAACCCGCACAATTTCACGCGTGACCGCCCCCGTGCCCGAACCCACCTCCAGAATACGGCAGGGCCCGGAGTGCTGAGCTAGGGGCTTGCAGACGCAGCGAGCAAGCCCGCGTCCGCTGGGAGCCAACGCGCCCGTAGTGCGAAAAGCACGTCGAAATTCGCCAAAGAACGTCAGATAGTCGGAAATTGGTTTGATCATAAGCCATTTAAAGGTAAGGGCCCGGGCCGCCATTTTCAAGGGCCGAAAGGAACTCGATTTGCCGGTCCGTTGGAGTGGAACTCGAGAATTGTTATCATATGAGTATGTTGGATCGAACCGTTCGCCACAATCCATGAGTTTACGATGAATCGCAATCTTGTCTACGTGCTGAGTTTGGTTTTGTTTTGGGGCTGCTCCAATTCGTCTCAAGATAGCAACGCCCCTTCCACTCCGCCAACCAACGCGCTCGGCATGCTGCCCACCGACAAGCTCAGCCCTCTGGGGGATTACTTGGGGATCGACTTTGACAACGGCCGGCTCAAAGTAGCGGGTCCGGAAGGTTGGCCCACAGGCCCCCGCAGCGACAAGGATTACCTGGTTCAGTTCGTGAGGAAGCGGGGTTCGAAGCTTCCCAGCATCACTGTCACCGCGCGCGATGCCTCGTTCACCGATATCCGTTCATCGACACGGCAAAACGTGCAACAATTTGCAGCTTTGATCAAGCAGGAAGTCGGCGACTCGGCAATCGTGGAAGACGTACGCCCCATTTTGATCGGCGACAAGGCTTGCGCCCGGTACGTCAAGAAAATCAGCTTGAATAACATCATCGCCGATCAACAGGTCCTGGATATGCTACACAACGGCCGCATCTACAGCGTGAACCTGCGAGTTGCGGTAAATAAAGTGCAGGACTATGTCTACGACGCCGGTACCGTCGCGGCGGGACTGAAGTTTCTCGAAACGGACGAGCCGGCCAGTCCTGCCGAAGAACCGGCGACTCCGCCCGAAAGCGCGGACACGTCGGAATCCGCGGCGACGGAATAGCAAGCGTCGGACTACGGACACTCGCCCGAGGTCAGGTACGGCCGCAGCTTCGCGACCGTGTTCGGTTCATGCAAAGCCAGTTTTCCGAAACCTTCCACAGCACCCGCAGCCACTGCCGCCTGCTGATGCTCGGGAAAATTGGTGATCAACATTGCCGGGATGCTCGCATAGTTTTCGTCGGCCTTTAACTCCTTGAGAATCTCGAGGCCGTCTGAACCATCGCGATCCAGGATTCGATTGATGAGGATCAGCGAGATGTCTCCCTTGGCCAACTGCTCGCACGCGTCGTCGCGGCCGTGGGCCTGCACGACATCAACGCCGAAGTTCTGGCGAATCATCGTGGTAAGTGCCGTATGATCGGGAACACAGTTACCAATGTCGAGTACGCGGGCGGTCATCGGAAAGTGGAATCCTTGCTGTCAACACAATGAAGGCAGGCCGGGGCCACCTGCCACACAGGACGGCCCCGGCCGTGATCCAATCGTCCCTGCGCCAGGTTACTCGGCACCTTCTGGAGGAGCGATGGCGAACAGGTGGCTCTTGTTGGCGATGAACAAGACGTTATTGGCCACGATCGGCGTACTGTAGACGGCGTTGCCCATGTTGACTTCGTTGATCGGGTCGTGCGGTTCCGCTGTCAACTCAAAGATCGAAATGTCGCCGTCTTCGTCACCGATATAGACATGACCGTCGACGATCAGCGGCGAGCCCCACGCGGCCGCCAGCATATCGTACGTCCAATTGACCTTGCCGGTATCCGCGTCAAGACAGTGGAAAAGCCCGCTGAAATCGGCGATGAACAACAGGTTGTCGGCGATCGCCACGGTGCCGCAACTGCGATGCATTTGTTCTTCAAACGAGATATCACCGTCCCCGTCCTGGTCGAAATCGCTATAGTGCCAGATGGCCGCGGAATTCGGATTGTCAACGGCCACTTCGCCGTCTTCCTCAATTACCGCTTGCAATCGGCGGTGAGGGATCTCTACGCGGGTATCTCCTTCGATCTTCATTGCCAACTGTGGACTCACATCACCGCGCTTGGTGGGATCGATGCACCAGAGATGCCCCACGCCTTCGCCATGCTCGGGGTCCTGACCAACGGCGACGTAAACGACGTCGTTGTAAATGACAGGAGTCGCGATAATATTGTTGCGCGTCCCCCGGCCGCCGAGAATCCACTTGGACGTCTTGGGGTTGGCGTCGAACTTCCAAAGCAATTCCGGAGAACCGTTTTGGCCGGCATCCGCTTTGAAGCTATAGACCCAGCCGTCGCCGCCGCCGAAGATGACCTGAGGCACACCCCCCAGTTCCGCCACGGCGGGCGAAGACCACTGGCCGTGCAGGATATTGAGTCCCGGAGACTTGTCCGTCCACAGTACTTCGCCTGAATCCTTGTCCATGGCGATGAAGCTGGGCGCGTCCGGCGCCGGCAGGTTGATGTGTGATTCGTCCAGTCCGTTGCTGGTATTCACAAACAAAATATTCCCCAAGGAAGTGACGGAACAACTGCACATATTGTGCTGCGAGACACCCAGTTCCGACATCATATCAAACACCCAGACCACGTCGGCTTCGTTCTTGTCGGCGGTCGTAATCTGCTTCATACCGATGATCTTCGGGCCGGCGGCCAGCAGTCGATAGTCGCGGCCCTCAGCCGTGAAGTTCCACTTCTTGCCACTGGCGTCCGCGGTCACCGCCACGTCCGCGGGAAGTTCGATTCCGGCGCCCTTGAAATTCTCAGCCAGGACGTCGTTGAGTTTCCCTTCGTTGAGCGCGGCAATCGCCGGCTTCACCTGGTCCGCGTCCGGATCCTCGTTCGACCTCATCTCGAACAGGTTGCCCCACGCAGCCGGCTCGCCATCGTCCTCGTCGTCGTAAAAACCCGCGGCATCCAGGCACTTGACTTCGCCACGGCTGCTGACGAAATAGACACGCTCCCCTTCTACCAGCGGAGCGCAACAAATGCCCTGCAGCGGCCAGTCGTGAACGCGACCGGTCGGCAGCTTCTCGCTGGAGTCCTGCCAGAGGAACGCACCACTCTTCTCGTCAAAACAGAGCAGGCAGCCCAAATCAACCCGATTCGGGTAACGAGGCAAATAGCCAGCGCCGTTATTGGTACCCACGTAAACATGCCCACCGGCGACCACGGGATTCCCGTAGGTTTGACTTCCGACGGCAGCGACCCACTTGATGTTCTCGGCCTTGGGCACCCTCCAGCGGTCGCGTTCCACATCGAAGATACCATCCTTGATCCATTCCCCCGTCTTCCGATCGAAGCCGCCGACATTCCACTCGGTCAGAATCCCGCTGGCCTGGGGAACGTTGTTTCGGTGGGAAGTCCCACCCCACTGCGGCCAATCCGCCGAGACACTCTGGTTCGCCGTCTCCGTTGTGTCAGCTGGTTCGGACGTGTCAGCTGGTTCGGACGTGTCGGCTGGTTCGGACGTGTCGGCTGCCGGATTGGCCTCCGGAGCCGTTTGCGGGTCGGTGCTCGTGGGAGCTGTGGTCGTTGTCGAACCTGACGTGGTCGGCGCTTTCGCGGGCCGGCAGCCTGTCAGGATCGTGGCCGCCAACAGGCCCATTACAAAAGCGGCAAAGCAAGCCAGGTTCGTTTTCAAGTTTTTCTTCATAAGGTACTCAACTCCGTTCAAAGGGAGGGTTCATGGCCGCCGTCGCCAGACGTTGGCTGAATGGTGGGTGAGTCCGACGGCATGAGCACCGCGCTCGGCAAGCAGCGCGGCCCATGTCGCCAGTGTCTAGTCGAGGTTTTCCGTTACAGTAATATTGTCCAAATAGATCTCCGCGTCCTTGGCATTCCCGTACAGTCCGGGGCTGCCGTTGAGATTCGGCGATTCATCAACCGCTTCGATGGTCCAGTCTGCCGGTTCGTCTTCGCCTCGGGGCCAGACTTTTCCTTTCAGGATCGCCTTCCCGTCCGCGACGCTGGCCCGCAGTTTCATGGTGTACCAGGTGTCGGGTTTCCAGTCGAAATCGATCGTCTCGGCCATGCGGAGTTGGGGAACCCACGAGCGAATTTGCAGCTCTTGATTCGCGCCTTTCAAGTCGATCGCGTAGCCTTGCGCGATCAGACCGATGTCGGGCATCTTGTTGTCCGAGACGGCGCCTTTGACATCCGCCTGGATGGTGTAATTGCTCAAATCTGAATGCCCAAACCAGCAGCGGCTGCGCGTGCCCTTGGGAATGGTAGTCACTTTGACCATCACCTTACTGCCATCCACTTCTCGAATCTGATGCCGGTACCGAGCGCCAACCCACGTGATGGGTGGCTCATCCAATTCTTCGAAATCAAAGGCCCAAGGCAGCGACGGCACCACGCGAATCCGCGATCGCCCGCTCAAATCACCGACTTTCGCTGTCACCACAACGGCATGGTGTTCGCCACCGCTGGCCGCGGTGAAGGTCCCATCGGGCGATATCTCGCCCGGGCCGTCCAGGGTAAACGTTACCGCCTCGGGATCCGCCAAACGCACGCCGTTGGCGTTGAAGGCACGCACCTGAAACTTCGTGACCTGACCGGGGCGCGTGAGGAGCTCCGCCGGCACGAGTTGCACGTGCGCCGGTTTCTCATCCGCGGTCGAGTCGGCTTCGACAGCCTCCGCGGGGCGTTGCTTAACACCATGAACCTTGGAGGCATCTTCGAGGCAATAGAACGCGCTGGTGGTTTGCAGGAAGATGCGGCCGTTGCTGACGATCGGCGTCGCGTGGACCTCTTCTACCGACGGCAACCGCCCTCGGGCTAACGCCTTGACATCGCCACTGCGGTCGGGTTCGAGGACCTGCCAGGCACTGGTGCTGAACGCGTAAATCTTGCCGTCGGCATAAAGCGGGCTGGCTCGCATCATCGTGCCGCCGACGGAATACGGACGCCTGAGCAGCGGTTCGCCCGTCTTGGCATCCAGCACGTGCAGTTTGGCACGATCATCGAAGCAGTACAGGTTCTCGTCGATCTTCAACGGCGAACTCTTGCCCATCATGACTTCCAGGGTTCGCCAGCGTTCGCCGCTGGCCGTGACGTCTCCCTTGCCGCTTGCATCAATGGACACCACGGCACCCATGGCGGTCGAATCGACATTCTCTTCGCTGTGGCCCGTATAGACGGTCGAGCCGACAACAAGGGGCGCGACGTTCAAACCGCGCAGAGAAAACTGATACTTCCAGATCGGTTCGCCCGTCCGGGGCTGGAAGGCCCAGACGCCACCGTCTCCGGAACCGAAGATCAAGGCTTTCTGCCCATTCAAAACGGTCAAGGCCGGGGCACTGTAGGTGGTGTCGTAAGGTAATGGCCGAGTTCCGCTGAACCAGACCACGTCGCCAGTGCGCTTGTCAAACCCGATGAAGCGGTGAGCCGGTTTGGCCTGGTCGCCCCAACCGATGATAATCGCATTGACGATGACCAGGTCGTCGCAAAGGATCGGGAAATTGGTACGCCCCCCGTAGGTACTCAGCAAACCAAACTGTTCGTGCAGCGCTGATGACCAGATCGTCTTACCCGTTTCCCCGTTGATGCACTGAAAGTAACCGCAAACACCCTGGGCGTAGACGTTGCCCGTTTCCGGATCGCCCGTGACCGAGGACCAGCCGACGCGTGTATCGGGCACATCCGACAGCCAGACATTAAACCGATTTTCCCAAAGCAATTCACCCGTATCCGCATCCAGGCAGACGACCCGCTCGCCTTCACGCGGGGTTTCCGGTTCCGCTCGCAGCAAGGTGTAAATCTTGCCATTCATCGCAATCGGCGTGCTGCGTCCGCCCAAAGGCACTTTCCAGCGAACGTTGCTCCCCTCACCCCCGTCGAGGTCGAAATCGTCGGGAAGACCGGTCTCGTACGAGACGCCGTCGAACGTCGGCCCTCGCCAATACGTCCAGTCCAAATCTGAATTCCATTCCGCCCCCGCCACGGGCACTGCGGCTTCTTCGGCATCCACTGTCTCTTCGACGACAGGCGTTTCTTCGGCGGCAACCGTTTCTTCTTCGGCAACCGTTTCTTCGGCGGCCGCAGACGAAGACGGGCTGGATGTCGCCGTCGAGCTGTTCGTGGGAACCTGCGAGGAACCTCCCGTACAGCCCGCGGCCACGACGGCGGCGGCGAGGGCGATTAAGAGGAGGAACCTTTCCACGAGGTAGATGTTTTTCATAATTCACGCCTTGGTTAGAGTGCGAGTTACTTGGTGAGGGCGTTCAGGTGGACGATCCAAGACGAAGCCGGCGTCTCCGCGTCGCCGTGCGGTGGAGGCTAATCAAACCATTCATCCGTGGGATCAAACTTGGGCAGCACGACAATCAACACCTTCATCTGACCGATGGCCCGGTGACGGACACCGGGACGAATCATGATACAGGTCCCCGGATGCACATCGAGGATTTCGTCATCGAGCTGCATTTGAGCATCCTCGCCGCATTCCAGGAAGTAATAAGTTTCTGTCAGTTTCTTGTGATAGTGAAGCCGGGCATTCTCGGAGACATCTGTCACGTGAATGGTGCCAGGGAAATCGGCGACGTCCGCAAACGCGCGCCGCGCTGTGCCGCAAGGGCAGTCAACACTGGTCACCCTCGCGAAGTCAACGACCTCATATCCGCTTCTGGTCTGGGGGGACATACACTCAGGCTGGACAATGGGTAGGATTGTTACAATGCGGGCAACCGATATAGTTTACCAGGAAATGGGGGCAAGAGGCAATGGTGTGGACGTGTTCCCGAGGCGGTATGGCCGGGGCCCGAAACCCGAACCACCCTCAATCGGGCTCTTCCTGCTGTATCGCCACGCGCGTTGGAAACGGATAGCGGCCGTGCAATCCCGCCCGAAACCGAGTCGACTCGCCACAGCGGTCGCTATAATCGATGCAGTCGCTGCGACCGAAGTCGTTGAATCGTCATATCTTTACCGCCTTACCGGACCCATTTTTTCATCACAATTGTTGAACTGGAACAGTTGGGGAAAATTGGTTTTCAACTCTCAAGGCGACTGTTCAGACAGGCCGATACGGTAGTTGTCACCTGACGTGCGGGAGTGCCAGCATGGCACAAACGATCACACCCAGGTTAACCGGAGCGGATTTAATCGAGTCAAGGATTGGCTCGACCGGTTCTGGCGGCACACCTTTGACTAGCGGGACGACCCACCAAGCCCGCACCTGGCCTACCTCATACCACACCACTGAATTTGTGAAAACAAATCCTCTTGGAACCTCACGTTAATGTGAAATGGTTCATTGCTGGCTAGGCGAAGGGAAGTCGTTAGTTCGAGAATTACCATGCTAAGGAGACGTGGCTCGATGAAGTTGAACATTACTATATTGACGTTGGTGCTGGGACTCTGCCTCAGCTCCCAGAGCTTCGGCTTCGAATTACTCGACCGAATGCTCGGTGGTAGCGGCTGCTGTAGCAGTGGCTGCTGCGAAGCCCCCGCTTGCGGTTGCGAACCGGCTTGCGGATGCGATGATGGTTGTCACGATGGTTGCTGCGGCGATGGCTGCTGCGAACCGGCGTGCGGATGTGACAATGGCTGTGACAACGGCTGCTGCGAACCGGCTTGTGGTTGCGACAATGGCTGTTGCGAACCGGCTTGCGGTTGCGAAGCCAAGTGCGGTTGCCGTGCGAAGAAGTGCCGCAAGCCCTTGCTGGCCGGCCTGTTTGCCTGCAAGCATCGCTGTAAAGCCTCTTGCTGCGAAGCGGCTTGTGGCTGCGAACCCGCGTGCGGTTGCGACGACGGCTGCTGCGACGACGGCTGCTGCGACGACGGCTGTTGCGACAATGGCTGCTGCGAACCAGCTTGCGGTTGCGACGACGGCTGCTGCGACAACGGTTGCTGCGAACCGGCTTGCGGTTGCGAAGCGACGACGTGCTGCAAGAAGAGCTGCTGCGGTGGCTTGGGTCTGCTGGACCGAATCTTTGCCTGCAACAAGTGCTGCAAGAAGTCTTGCTGCGAACCGGCTTGCGGTTGCGACAACGGTTGCTGCGACAACGGTTGCTGCGACAACGGTTGCTGCGACAACGGTTGCTGCGGCTGTGCTGGTGGCGGTGCTGCCGCTCCAGCCGCCGACGTTGAAGAAGCGATGCCGCCGGCTCCCGTAGTCGATCCCTCGGCATTCCTGCAAACGCAACGACGAGTGATCCCCGCCAGCTCCAACTTGATCCGCTAAGTTGGCCTCAACGGATGAACGGCAAGCGGCCTGTTCGAACCCTCGAACAGGCCGCTTTTTTACGCGCTCCCCAAAACACATCGGCCCACCACGCAGACACGATTATTTCTTCGCCACCGGACCGAAACTCCAAAACGGCGAGGGACTGTGGGCTGCGGCAAAGTATTTCTTCGCCTGCGATACGATTTCCGGGTGCTCGCGGGCCACATCCGTCTGTTCCGCCGGATCGATCCGCAAGTTGTATACTGCCACTGGACTCTCCAGATTCCGATGCAAGTTCAGTTGCACCGCCTTCCAGTCGCCAAAGCGAACGGCACGTTTCCCGCCCTGCTCGTAGAATTCCCAATACAAGTAGTCATGTTGCGTCTGCCGGTCCGATTCGCCTCGCAGTTCCGCAACTAGCGAGATGCCATCCAAACCGTCGGGAGTCGCTGCTCCAGCCAATTCGCACCAGGTCGGCAACATGTCCCAGTGGGCCGAAACCATGTCCGATTCCCTGCCGGCCGGCACGACTCCAGGCCACCGCGCGATCAAGGGGACGCGAATTCCCCCGTCGTAAAGATCGCGCTTGTGGCCACGCAATCCGCCGTTGCTGTTGAAGAAATCCGGTACATGCCCGCCCTCGCGATGCGGCCCGTTGTCACTCGTCAGCATGACCAGCGTGTGCTGATCGATGTCCAATTCCTTCAGTAAGTTCATGATCTGCCCGACGCCTTCGTCCAGCTTTGTCATCATGCCTGCAAAGGCCGCGGCAGGATTCTTCACATCCGGACCGCGATACTTTCCGATCTTGTCTTCGTACTGCGGGAACTGCCGGCGAAAGGGCGCCGCGTACTCCTCGGGAACATGCATGGCCGCATGCGGGATCGTGACCGGCAGGTAGCAGAAAAACGGCCCCTGCTGATGGGAACGAATGAACTTCAGCGCCTCGACCATGATCAAGTCGTGCGAATACGTCTTGCCGTCCAGCGGTACTTTGGTGGTGTTGCTCCACAAATGCGTGGGATAGTACGAATGCGCTTCCCGCTGGCAGTTGTATCCGAAGAACGTATCGAATCCCTGGTTGGTGGGATCTCCTTCCGAACCGGGCGCGCCCAGTCCCCACTTCCCAAAAGCGCCGGTCGCATAGCCAGCCTGACGCAGCAATTTGGCCACCGTCACCGTATCGCCGGGGATCGCCGCTTGCCCTTCCGGCTTCACTTCACGATTGCCGCGCACGTAGCTGTGTCCCGTGTGCAACCCCGTCATCAACACGCAGCGCGTCGGCGCGCACACCGTGCAGCCCGCGTAATGGTCCGTAAACCGCAAGCCCTCTTTGGCCAGGCGGTCGATGTTCGGCGTTGAAAACTTCTGCTGACCATAGCAACTCAAATCCCCGTAGCCGGCGTCGTCCAACAGAATATAGACGATGTTCGGCTGGCGCGGCGCCGCGTCCTGCCAGGCCACGGCCACCTGGCCACCGGCAACCAGCCACAGGGTCAACATCGAGAAAAAAGAGCGTAAATGAAACATGGAGCATTCCTCGGCAAGCGTGCATAGGCAAACTTCTATTATAACCAGTTTCATCCCTACTTGAATTGCCCCGGGAAGGACTCGGATCAAGAGTCCGCCTCGATGGCCTCGGCGGATGGGCGCTGCTGGCCATAAAAGACCGGGCGACCACGAACGACATCAATGCTCCCGTTGCATACTACCCGGTGGCGTGCGACGGTTTCAACGGCCTTGAACTGTGGAAGCGGCCGATGAATGATCGGAGTCAACGGCAGGTCTCCACAGCGAAATCGCCGAAACCTTGAAGCTTTCGCGACAATATGGTTGGCACAACAAGACGGTTGCAAGCACCGATCGATGATTGGCAAGCCACGCTTCCCGACAAGCCCAACAAAAATTGCCTCTCGTCCGAGCGGCCAAAGTAACAAATCTATCATCATGGCCTTGAAAATCGTTTCCCGTGATTTACCCTGCAGTTAGTTCAACGAAAGGATCAAGGAAACTCATGAAGACATTTAACTGGTTATCTGTTGTTACAATGCTTTGCTGCCTGGAACTGAATGCTGCCGACTGGACGATCGACAGCGCGGACGATTGGACTGCGAACGTCCAATCTGCCGAAGGGGCCACGATCGCCGACGGCTCCGTCTCGCCGACCGAGAATACGGCGACGGTTGTCACCCGGCTTTACAGCTCGGACGAGAAGCGTGCCGCCAGGTCGCTCGTCGTGACCCAGTCGGCGCTTTGGCAAAACTGGACTCCGATCGAAAACCTGGGACCCGCCAATCTGGGCGATGCTCCCGTTCTGCTCACCGTGGAACCGGACAACTATTGGATGTTCGGCCGCTACAGCGGCGGTCGGCCCCGGCGAACGAACGGGAGGCAAGCTCCCTTCGAACCGAAAGAAGCGACTTTGGAAGGTTTCGACATCCCGCTGCAAACGACGCCGTTTCCCAATCAGTTCAACGCGGCCGGCGGGCTGCAGCCAGGCAAAGGCGGCTACCACGCCTGGCAGAGTCGCGACATGAAGAACTGGGTTCATCACGGCCCGGTTACCGAAGGCTTTTCCAAGTGGGTGACCAGCGCGGAATGGGTCGATGGGAAGGCATTCATCTACTACGACTTTCCCAACGACCAGGATCCGCACGTCTATGTTGACGAGGATCTTTTTGACGGCAAGCCGGGAAAGAACATGGGCATCGCCGTTCGGGACCCCTCGCACGGAAGTGATGCGGGC
>CALBSZ010000021.1 GCA_937967665.1 uncultured Planctomycetaceae bacterium | reverse complement strand
CCGCTCGTCCTCCTGTGCCCGCCCGCGATCGGGCTCTCGCCGCTGCTCGACCCCAACGACTTTGACACGGCCATTCTGTTCGGCGACGCCACTTCCGCCTCGGTGCTGTACGGCGAGGCGCACATCGAACGCTCCAAGGCACGACTGCATCGCCCCGATCTGGCGGCGAAGAGCGAAAACGGTACGACGCTGTCCGTGCCGTTAATGAATACGGGCTACATTCAAATGCAGGGCCGCAAAGTTTTCAGCGAAGCGGTGCGCAGCATGATCGCCAGCCTGACGCGGGTTTGCCAGCGCGACGAGTTGCGAGTGGACGACCTGAACCTGATCGTTCCCCACCAGGCCAATGGTCGTATCATCGATGCGATTCAGAACCGGCTCGGCACACCCGTTTACAGCAACATCCGTAATTACGGCAATACGTCCTCGACCAGCATCCCGCTCTGCCTGTCCGACGTGCTGCCAAAAGCTTCCCCCGGCGATCACGTCGGTCTCTGCGCCTTCGGCGGAGGTTTCACCTTCGGCGCCGGAATCCTGGAAATCAACTCGTAAAGCCTCCCTGCTGGTCGTAGTCCCGCGACTCCGCTCGCGGGATCCCGCGGGCGGAGCCGCGGGGCAACAGGGTGATTCTCCTCGGCCCCTCGCTTTACCAGCGCTGACCGAGTTCCACGGGATCACGTTGGTTTCGACCGGGGCCGTAACCATGGTACCGATTTGGCCAGCGGATCTGCCACCATTTGCGACGTTTTTGCTTCCTTCGTGTTGCCAGCGGCGACGTGTCGGCGCTCTTTCCATCCCCGGCAGCGATTACCTGACGCCTGTCGCGGAAACGCTGCAGCGCGGTTTCCTTCAAGCTGCAGGCGGCAATAACTTCCGCTGCGATAGCGCCAACGGACATCAGCAACATGACCAACACTGGCACGATCGCCGATCCGACGATGAAATCAAGTTTGCCGTGACCACGGAGCAGCGCGAATGCGACACCGCTGACCGTAATCCCAACGAGCGCCGTACGGAGAGAAAACTGACGCAAGAGTCGCGAAAGCCATGTCAATGGAAGCAACGTGGGTAATGCCAGGATCGCGGTGGTTACAAAAAGCAGCAAAACAACAATTGCCTCTGGATGATTGCCCATGACTGCCTCCTCGATGCACACGACTCAACCAGCTATTCGTACATGCTCACTCATTTATTGCCGCTTTTCATGACTTTCTTGTTCGTGAAACGCTCCGTATTGATAACCAGCAGTGCCACTTTGAGCGGGGACTCGATGACATATTGAGGTGATTTCCGGAATCCCACAAACCCAACCGCTCCTGTGCGAACCTGGCCCGCGGCGGTATCATGTGCCTGACCGGCATAACCTGCCACAACGCGTGAACCTCACCGGTGACACGCCGGTCCTACGTGGTTAGAATAAGAGGACAGTTCGCATGCCCCAACTCTGGAATCGAGGAACATCTGTGGCGAAAGGCACGCCGGCAACCGACAAACAGCATCCTGAACGAAGCCTGCTACTGGCGCAGGCCGCGGCGCGGACGGCAGCCGATAACCGGGGCACTCAAATCGCGATCCTGGACATGCGCGACCAAACGGCCTTGTGCGATTACTTCGTCCTGGCGACCGGCACGAGCCGTCGTCAGCTGCATGCCATCAGCGAAGAGATCGATCACGTCCTGGAAGACGACATGGGCGACCGGCGGCTGGGCATCGAAGGCTACGACGACAGCCGCTGGATCCTGCTGGATTATGGTACGGTCGTGATCCATCTGTTCGACGAGGAAACGCGGGAGTATTACGATCTCGAAAACCTTTGGGCCGGCGCCAAGCCCGTCGAATTCGATTACGCCCCGTTTGGCACACGCGCGGAAAAATAGCGTCGCCGATTCGCTCTCTGTCGCGGGCTTGTCAAACGTACCTCGAACCTGCCAAACTCTACGCTTGACCTCTTGCGTTTTCTCAATCGGATCCTGCCATCACGAGACACTGATGAACGTCCTGTCGGAGATTCAATCACGGTTCCGCCACGTCCTGGTTTCCTACGTCGACGACCCGGCGGCACTGCTGGACATGATCCGTCCCGCACAGGATCCCAAGTTCGGCGATTATCAGGCGAACTGCGCGATGTCACTGGGGAAGACGGTCAACAAACCGCCTCGCGAGGTCGCGGCCGACATCGTCGCCCAATTGAACATCGCCGACTTGTGCCAGCCGCCAGAAATCGCGGGGCCGGGCTTCATAAATCTGCGATTGCGCGACGACTGGATTGTCGCGCAACTGGAAAACGCCATTCACGACCAGCGTGTTGGTGTGTCCACGGTCAGCGATCCGAAAACGTTCGTCATCGACTATTCCTCGCCCAACGTGGCTAAGCCGATGCACGTGGGCCACATTCGTTCGACCGTCATCGGCGACGCGCTCGGCCGCACGCTGCGGTTCCTCGGGCACCACGTGATCTCGGACAATCACCTGGGCGATTGGGGCACGCAGTTCGGGATGATCATCTACGGTTACAAGCACTTCCTGGACCGCGCCGCCTACGAAACAAACCCAGTCGCCGAACTGGGACGCCTCTATAAGTTGGTAAGCCAGTTAGTGGAGTATCACAACGGCGTGGAGAAATTGCCACAGCTGGCGTCCGACGTCGATCGCCGCGCGGCACTGCTGGAAGAACAACGGTCGTCGGAAGCGAACGACAAGGCCGCCGCCAAGAAACATGCCAAGGCCCTCCGCAAACTGGAAGGACAAGTATCCGACGCCCGCAAAGAGCTGCAAGCGCTGGAAGCGAAACTGGCCGCCGTTCGCGACAATCCGGAACTCGGCGCCCTCGCCGCAAACCACCCGAACATCGCCGCGGAAGTATTGCACGAGACGGCTCG
Source organism: uncultured Planctomycetaceae bacterium (assembly GCA_937967665.1). Lineage (GTDB taxonomy): Bacteria > Planctomycetota > Planctomycetia > Pirellulales > Pirellulaceae > CALBSZ01. Next base: position 9,455 of record CALBSZ010000021.1, on the reverse strand, counting down.
ACTGCATGAAGGAGACCCCGAGAACACTCGGCTGTGGCACGAGTTCCTGCCGCGCTGCCGCGAAGACATCCAGCGGATTTACGACCGCGTTGACATCCAGTTCGACTACGAATATGGCGAGAGCTTTTATCACGACATGCTGGCCTCCGTCGTCGAAGATTTTCAGGCGAAAGGACTGGCCCGCGAAAGCGACGGGGCGATCTGTGTTTTCCTGGACGGCTTCGAAGCGCCAATGATCATCCGCAAGAAGGACGGCGCCTTCCTGTATTCCACCACGGACCTGGCCACGATCAAGTATCGCCTGGAACACTGGAATCCGGATGTGATCCTGTACGTGGTGGATCACCGCCAGAGTGAACATTTTGACAAGCTGTTCGCCGCCTGCCGGCTGTGGGATATCGGCAATGTCGAACTGCGTCACATCAGCTTTGGGACGGTGTTGGGAAACGACGGCAAACCCTATAAGACCCGATCGGGCGATACGGTCGGGCTGGAGGGGTTGCTGGACGACGCCGTCGAAGCGGCTTACGTGGTGGTTTGCGAAAACGATCGGGACAACGACATCCCCGAACCCCAGCGACGTCACGTAGCCCACGTCGTCGGCCACGCGGCCATCAAGTACGCCGACTTGTCGCACAATCGCACCAGCGACTACAAATTCGACAAAGACAAGATGGTGGCCATGGAAGGCAATACGGCCACCTACATGCAATACTCGTACGCGCGGATCATGAACATCTTTGCGAAGTGCGAAGTCGATAGCGAAGCCATCCGCGATTCGGGCGCCGCAATCTCGATTTCCGAACCGCAGGAACGTGCCCTGGCGATCCGGATCCTGCAGTTCCAGCAGGCGCTGGACGACACGGTCGCCGATTACCGGCCAAATCAACTGACCGACTACCTCTTCGATCTGGCTCAGGAATTTTCCCGCTTCTACGATCGCTGCCCGGTGCTCAAAGCGGAATCGGCGGAGGTCCGCGCCAGCCGGTTGCTGCTCTGCGACCTCGCCGCCCGCGTCATCCGGCAAGGACTATCGCTGCTGGGGATCCGCGTCGTCGACAAAATGTAACGGCCTTCGCTTTCGCTGCCGCCGAACAGCTCACCTGCCGCGCAGGAAGGCGAACAGATCGCGCACTTCCTGATCGGTGAGCCGATCGAGCAAGCCATCGGGCATGATGGACTTGTCGTGCGGGTGGCGTTCGACGATATCGACGTGACGAATGTAGTGCCGGTTTCCCTGTGCGTCGACGTAGGTCTGCGTGTCACCCCGTTCACTGATCAGAATTCCGGTCACAACCTTGCCGTAAGACGTGACAACGGAAACGGGCCCGAACCGCGGCGCGATTTCTTGACTCGGGGCCAGCACGGACGTGAGGAGTTTTTCGAACGACATATCGCGGGCGGTCGTGAGCGTCGGCCCCACTTCCACAGGCCCGCCTTCGGCATCGTGGCAGGCGTAACATTTCGGTCCTTGAGGATGATAAAAGAGGCGCGCCCCGCGTTGCGCACTTCCGCCGCCGAGCCAACTCTGCCAGGCAGCCGCGGCAGCGATTTCCGGCCGCTTGTCCGGTTTCCAGCCGGGTGTGATCAGCCGTTTCACCAGGTCACTGTCACGCCGTGGTTCCAGTCGCTGTACTTCGGCGCTGGTCAACGACACGCCCTGCAACGATCGCAGTGCTTCCTCACGCAAGATCGCCTCGGCACCCGCCGCCAACTCGATCAACAGCGACCGGCTTTCGCCGTCCGCCGCCGACATGCCCAGTACCGCCTCCGCCCGCAGATTCTCGTCACGACCCTCGTCCTGGATGATCTCGCGCAGCCAGGCCTGCCGTTCTGGAATCTGACTTTCCCTGACCAGCCGAACTGCCGCTGACGCCACGTCGGCTGCGTTCGCCGAAAGCAACTGGCGCAATTCCGCAGGAGGTAGCAACGTGCGATCCTGTTTTCGTGTCCCGTTGAAGCCGAGTTGCCTCAGGCGCGTCAGCGCCAGCGCCTTGGTGGCATTGGCTGTTTCCGAACTCTTCACCAGTTCGGCCAGCAACTGTTCGCGTTCCGCTTCGAACTTCGCGCCGCTGCCTGGCTGCTTGAGCAGTTCCAGGGCGGCCAAACAGGCGTCGAACAGCCACCCGGACAGCTGGCTGGACTTCAGGCTGGCGGACAAGAGCGGCGCGTACTGCAGCAACTGTTCCTCGCCAATCCATTGGATGGCCACGAACCGCGTCGACTCGTCCGGCGCAGCGAGTAGTTGGGGGATCAGGCGGCGCGCGTCGGGCACACCGGATTGTCGCAACAGCACCGCGACTTCGGCGCTGGGCAACTTTCCGTCAACAGGCAGCCCCTCGCGCAGGATACGATCCACCAAGCCCGACCGCAGCGCGGCTTGCCGGACCGCCTGCCGCACAAACGGATCGTCGGACATGGGAAAGACCAAATCGCCGCCGGGATGTTGGTTCTTCCCGGTAGACGGACGCCACCGCGCGGCATCGACGGCATCGCGAAAACGCGTGTCCGCAACCGCCCCGCGCCGACGCGACGAACCCGGGCGCGGGTCTCGCGCCGCCGCATGCTGCATCGCGACCAGGACGACGTCAATCGAATCGTCCTCACAGTAGGCTCGGCTGATCGCCGGATGCTTTGCATCGACGGCACCCAGCGCTTGAATCGCCACTGCGCGAACGCGCGCGTCTGGATGTTCCGCGGCCTGCCTGGCCAGGTAATCCAAGCCGTCCGGGTCCCGCGCCAATTTCCGGGCCGCGTGTTCGGAAAGTGGCCGATGGTGCGAAGCGAGCGCCCGGCGCGGCTCGGACAGCCGCGGCACGGATGGTTCGTTCACCGACGAAATTCGCCACACGCGTCCCTTCCCGTGCAGTTGATAGGAACGGTCCACCCAGTCACTGACGAACAGCGAACCATCGGGGGCGAGCGCCAAACCAACGGGCCGAAACTGATCGTCTCCCTTGATGACCGGTTCGGCGACCGACTTGAAAGTCGCACCATGCCGTTTCAGGCGATAGCGTTCGATCGCGTGGAGTCCCCAGGAGGTAACCAGCAGGTCGCCGCGATAGTCGTCCGGAAGCTGATCCGATTCGTAGGCGATGACGGCACACGGCGCCTCGCCCGTCCCGGCGACCATCGGCAGCGTTCCCGGCAGTTCGCCAAACCACGCCGTAAAGGGATGGGTGCCGCGGCGGCCGAGCCGGAAGCGATAGCCGTAGTCACCGCCGTCCACGATGTGCAGCAAGCGGCAGGGTGGCCGCCAATCGGGGTCGTTGTCCACCGCGAACAGTCGGCCAAAGGCGTCGAAACACAAGTGGAACGGATTCCAGAATCCCGTGGCGACGTGCTGCAGTTCGCTGCCGTCCGGTTGGCAGCGATAGATATTCCCACCTTCGCCACCGCCCGACAACGTCACGCCATCGCTACCCGTCAGCTTGTACGGCGCGCCCAGGTTTTCGCCAAATCCGAAGTACACCTTGCCGGCAAAGTCGAAAGCGAAACCGGACAGCCCGTTGTGTGGATAGTTTCCGGGCGTCTCCAGCTTGACCAGTTGCTGGCGCCGGTCGGACCTGCCATCGTGATCGGTATCGAACAGCCGAAACACTTCGTTTCGAGTCGCCACGAAGACCGATCCGTCCCGGTACACCGCCAGGTTCATCGTGGCCTGAGTCCCTTCGAAAAAAGTGCTCACTTCATCCGCGCGTCCGTCCCCGTCCGTATCCTTCATCAACTGAATGCGGTCGGCCGGCGGGCCCGTGTACCCGTCGGGACGAAAGTGGGTGTGACTTTCAATCACCAGGACTCGGCCATCATCCAGTACCGTGATACCGGTCGGGGTTACGATCTGAGGCGATTCCGCGAACAATTCGATCTTCAAGCGCGGATCGATCGCGCGCGGCGGCTCGGCCGCAACGGTTGTGACGGCGCAGACGAGGAACAGCGGCAGACAACACAGCGTGCGAAGCATCGACATCTCCTTCAAACAAGACCTGCCGGCGAGCCGGCAGGATGAGGAAGGCCACCAAAAGTGGACGCTGAACGAGTAATACAAGCACGACGCGCTAGCGAGTGAGTCGTCCTTCCCTGCGCAACCCTACTCACGCGCTAGTGCGGCGAGATCAGATGCCGACGACCTTGCGCCACGTTTGCGCCATCAGGCTATGTCCCGCCAGTGATGGATGCACGCCGTCGCCCGCCCAGTAGTTGGGCGCGGTGCCGGCGGCCACGGCTTCGTCGAACATCGTTTGAAACGGCACCCAGGTCGTCCCCGCGGATTCGGCGACGCGCTGGGCGGCCGCGCGGCGCTGATCGAATTCAGGAAACCAATTGTCCTTCACCGCCCCGCAGCGCAGCACGAACGGTTCGCAAACGACGATTTGAACGTCAGGCAGCGCGGCGCGCGTCCTTTTCAGCAGCGCGGCAAATCCTTCTTCGTACGATTCCACGGTGCCATCGTAGCGCCCGTTCAACTTGTGCCAGATGTCGTTCACGCCAATCAGAATACTCAGCACGGCGGGCTTGAGCTGCAGGCAATCCGCGTCCCACCGCTTCTCCAAATCGGGAACCTTGTTACCACTTATCCCGCGATTGTAAACCTTCAGGCCCAGTGCGGCATGATCACGAAGCAGTTCCGCGCCCAGGAACAGCGGGTATCCGGAACCGAGCGAGCGGACGTGGTTCGCATGGCCCGCGCGGTCACGCCCCGCGTCGGTGATCGAGTCGCCTTGAAACAAAACGGTTTGGCCCTTCTTGAGCTGCACTTTCTCGGCGGCCCAAGCGGTACGCGAAGCAACACTGGCTGCGGCGGCAATCCCGGCGGTAAAGGCGGTGCGTTCCAGAAGCTGACGACGAGAAAGATGCTGGCTCATAATGGGTTCCTCATGGAGTTCGTGTATTTCGCGGCGATGATTCCGCAACGACAGGATATCGCGCGACCCGCTGGCGGCCTCTTGATTAAACTTACCATTTTATACCGCTCCACAGCCCCCCATCAATCATCCGTCGGACCTTTCCTCGCGCTGGCAGACGATGATCCAGCCGTTCGCGCGCAAGTTGCTGAAGCACCACGGTACGTGCAAGCGGCGGTGGCGCGTGACGTCGAGCGGAATCATGTCGCGAATCACGAAGCCGGCGCGATGCAGGTCACCGACAATCTCGTACCGGCGAAAGACGTGCAGAAACATGTTATTGACGCCACGGTAGTTAAAGAACTTGTCGCCCGCTTCCACGTCACGTGAAAAGGCCGACTGCAGCAGGTTCTTTAGCAGCCACCACGGTCCACCGGGATCGTAGAGATTATACCAGTAGTTGTGCACGTGAACGACGAAGATGCCCTCGGGCTTGACGATCCGCCGCACATGTGCGAGTGCCCGGCGGCGATTGCGGCGCCCGCGAATCATGCCCAGCGTACTGAAAAGCGAGATGGCATGATCGACCGACTGGTCCGCCAGGCAATCGAGCTCCACCAGGTTCGCGCGGAGGCAGGTCACGGGCAAGTCATCTTCGTCGGCTTTCTCGCGCACGATTTCCAGCATCCGTTCGGAAAGATCGACTGCGACCCCGTGGAAGCCGCGCCGCACAAGCGGGATCAACGCCCGCCCGGTCCCGCAGCCCAGGTCGGCCACCACCTTGCTGGCCGTGGCATCGGGCCGCAACCACTGCTCCAAAATCTGCTCGTCAAAATCGAAGAGCCGGTTGTAGGCGAAGTAGTCGTCGTAGTCGTCGGCGATCGGATGCGAACGCGCGTAGTCCCACATCCCTCGGGTGACACCCGGCGGAAGTTGCCATTCGGGACGTTGCGGCCGCGACACGGGTAGAGGATGCTCCCTAAGGTAGCTGAGACAGAGGGGATTGCCCCCGCTAGCTGCAGCTCCCGGCATGTGAAGAATTGACCAACACGCTGGCGAAGTGGCAACCCTCCGCGCGCCGGTTGCCGGTCCGTCGACCGGCCATTATAATCGTGAACTTCTCGCTTTGCAGAACAGACCGGAATGAAGCGGATCGCCTTCCGGCATTCGGAGAGGACGACAATTTCTTCGGTCCGAATTGCCGATTCCGTGCGGCAGGACTCCCGCCGATTCCGCTTGCCAACGTTACCTACCATACAAGACCAGAGGAGATGAAACCGTGGCAATCAAAGTAGCAATCAATGGCTTTGGCCGAATCGGCCGGTTGACGTTTCGCAACCTGATCGCTCGGCCCGACGAATTCGAGGTGGTTGCCGTCAATGACCTCACCGACAACCAGATGCTGGCGACGCTGTTGAAATACGACAGTATTCACGGCCGTTTTCCCGGCACGGTGGCATACGACGAGAAGAACCTGATCGTTAACGGCAAATCGATTACCGCGTTGGCGGAACGCGATCCGGCGAACCTGCCCTGGGGCGACCTGGGCGTTGACGTCTGCATCGAAAGCACCGGCATTTTCACCGCTCGCGAAAGCGGCACGAAAGCCGGCTACGACACGCACTTGAAAGCCGGTGCGAAACGGGTCGTTCTGAGCGCTCCCGCGAAAGACGGGGCCGACCTGACTTGCGTGCTGGGCGTGAATGACGACAAGTTGACCAAGGACATGAAATGCGTCTCCAACGCCAGCTGCACGACCAACTGCCTGGCACCCGTCGCCAAGGTCGTGCATGAAACGTTTGGTATCGAATCCGGTTTGATGACCACGATTCACGCTTACACCAACGACCAGAACATCCAGGACCAGCCGCACAAGGATCCGTATCGAGCTCGAGCCGGCGCGCAGAACATCATTCCGACCTCGACCGGTGCCGCCAAGGCGGTCGGGCTGGTCATTCCGGCCTTGAACGGCAAGTTGACCGGGATTGCCATGCGAGTTCCCGTATCCACGGGCAGCGTGGTCGACCTGACGGTGAATTTGAGCAAATCTGCGACGGCCAATAAGATCAACGACGCCATCAAGGCCGCCGCCGAGGGTCCCTTGGAGGGTATTCTCTGCTACACGGAAGACCCGGTCGTCTCGACCGATATCATCCACGATCCTCACAGTTCGGTCTTTGCCGCCGACTTCACCCAAGTGCTGGGTGGCGAAGGGAAGTTGGTCAAGGTCGTTAGCTGGTACGACAACGAGTGGGGCTACAGCTGCCGCACCGCCGATCTGGTCGCCAAACTGGGCGCGATGCTGTAAAGAAGCCGTCGCTGTCCTGGTCGCTCGCACGGGCGCCAGGTACGGCCGTCGATCGAATTCCTCCGACGAGCTGACGTAACATCAGCTGGGTTGTTTCGTGCGCGCCACGCGTTCTCGTCGTGTCTCGCCCGTCTGTTCCGCAGTCCCACCAACCTTTCCTTGCACTTCACGAACCACTTCGGTTCCGTAGATTGCGTTCCAAAAATGCCGCAAACCCCTTGAAGAAAAGGGTTTATTCCATCACGGCAAGCCAAAACCGAAAAACCCGAAAGGCGGACAGCGTAAGCCAGAGGAGATTCGTGAGCTTGTTCTCACGATTGCCAAGGAGACTGGCTGCGGTCTGACCCGTATCGTAGCAGCATAATCAGCTGTCTTATCTTGGCTCACGGAGCATTACACGATGCCCATCCAAGTCAAGAATAACCGCTGTCCTACCCCATTCGGTATCCTCTGGTGGGCGAATGAGATTACCTCCGTGCGAAATCCCAGCTTCGACGGCATCATCCACGCTGGAGACGTTCAAACCGAAGAACACGTCGGTCGTCGCTGGTTGACCCTGTCTACGTTGACAAATCTCGAACACACACGCTCCATCGACTGTCGAGTAGTGTTCGCCACACGGAGGATGCGAATGCTTGACGAAGCTGAGTCCTAACGCCGTGTAGAACGCTGCCAGACGATCCATGTCCTCTGAGCGAATCACAAGCAGACCGACACTGGCCTTATTGGAATATGAGTTCACGGACATCTTGAGAATCCGGGAGTCGAACTTCAATACGCACAACACAGCCCATTGCCTCAAAAGCCTTTCGCAAGGTAGACAGCTTCATGTCTGTGCGACGTTCCTGCTTGGAGTAAGTTGCTTGCGTGATCTCCAGTGCTGCCGATAATTGCTCTTGCGAGATGCCAAGCTCACGTCGAATCTCGCCAATGCACTTCTGGACTGCCCTCGTGGTCTGCTCATCAATCAACAGTGAACCAATGCGGTGAATTACTGCTTTGGGAGACTTGTACCATTCGTCCGGCGTATCGTATGCACCGTCCAGAGCGTCTGCACCGCTACGGTAGCATGACAAGCCAAAACCACGATCAGGCTTCCATTCAACCGCAACTTCCAAATCGTCTACAAAGACGTTGAGAAACTGCATCCCCTTCGGATCGTCTGCTTTCCGCACGACGATCTCCGCTTCCGGGAACTCGGCTGTGAGAGCAGCTTTGATTTCATCAATAGGTGACATGGGAAACCTCGACTCGGTAATCTTGATCGCTTGACGGTTCACAGATTCGTTTCGTTGAATTCAGGACAGACATCGCACACACTCCTTCCATCACTGCCTCTCTTTGTGAAGTGGACGTTGAATGCTCCTTTGACGACTCGCAACGAACGAACTTCCATTGCTCCGTTATCAGCGACGTAGGTGACGTGACGAAGACTGTCGAATCGATTCACGTCACACCCTGGGACGCTCGACATACGATCCATCTGGGGCGGAAAGAGTCGCGGGAGTTCCATCCATCGGTCTGGCTCGTTCGGGTACGGTGTCAGTTCATCTTCAACCTCGTCCATCGTCCGACAAAGCAACTCGAAGGCCTCCTGAAACGTCGAACACGGCGCCGAGTCGCCTATCCGCCGAAAAATCTCGGCAAGGCGGTCCACCTTGGGGCGGGATTTGACCTTCTCCGCTCGTCTGCTCCATCGGCACGGCACTCCGCTCCGTCATGGTTGCAACTCGGCTATCTGAAATATAGCCTTGAGAGAATAGTCCGTCAAGTGAATATTTTATCGAAAACACCGAACCATTCTGGTTTTTCGGTGCCCAACTCCTTCGGTTCCGTGGGGATTTCTTGAGCTGGCAAAAAGGGTTTGACCTAGCTCAAAAACGGACCGCAGACCGGCGTGCGGGAGGGCTTCTTCAATGGTTGTCAGCAGGCCTGCGCCTGCAAGCCACTGAAATCACCACTTTCGCAAGCGTCGCTGCCGCGTGGTTTTCTTCCTTCCAACTCGCTGAGTGTGGTATACTCATCGTATGACTGCAAAACTGAGCCGAGAATTAGCTGACGCCTTAAAGACCGCCGACAACGGCGAGCTCCAGGTTGTCGATCCCGATACGAACCATGTCTACTTCGTAGTGGACGGAGACGTTCATCGGGAAGCAATGGCCGCATTGAAACGGCAACGAGATCGCGACGCGATCGCGGAAGGCGTTGCCGACATGGAAGCCGGTCGTGGCCTGCCCGTCGCCGAAGCGGATGCTCACCTTCGGGAAAAACTGGGCTTTCCGCCGCGACTGGCATGATGACGT
>CALBSZ010000020.1 GCA_937967665.1 uncultured Planctomycetaceae bacterium | reverse complement strand
CTGCGGCTCCGCCCGCGGGGCCCTGCGAACGGAGTCGCAGGACTACAAGCAGCAGCTAAATCTTCATCTTCCGCTCGCCTTCTGGAGCCGGTCCGATATTATAGAGCCAGTTGCGTTCGTTTGCGCTAGTGCTGGGGCGTGAAAATGGGGCCGGAAATGTCTCTGATGATCCGAATTACTTGCTGCCTGCTGATCGCCGGGTTGCTGCCGGCCGTTTCTGTCGGCGAATCGCCGTCTTTCCGTTTCGCGACCTTTAATACGTCGCTGTATCGCGATGCAGCCGGGGAGTTGGTGCGTGACCTGAGCACTTCCGACAACGAGCAGGCCCGCCAGGTGGCCGAAATCATTCAGCGAACGCGCCCCGACGTGCTGTTATTGAACGAATTCGATTACGACGCGGACGGGCGGGCGGCCAAGAAATTCCAGCAAAACTACCTCGCTGTTTCGCAAGGCGGCCAGAAACCCATTCAGTATGAATACTCGTTTGTCGCCGCCGTGAATACTGGAGTGCCGTCGCACTGCGATCTTGATCAGGACGGCCGGGCCGATGGTCCGGGTGACGCGTTCGGGTTCGGCAGGTTTCCCGGGCAGTACGGCATGCTGGTTTTGTCCCGTTTGCCGATCGCCATGAATAAGATTCGCACATTCCAGCATTTCAAGTGGCAGGACATGCCGCGCGCCTTGCTTCCACAAGCATCCGATGGTTCTTCGTACTATTCGACTGCCGAACGGAAATTGTTGCGGCTGTCCTCCAAGAGCCATTGGGACATCCCGCTGCTGACTGCCAGTGGTTTGATTCACTTCCTGGTTTCGCATCCGACACCTCCGGTGTTCGACGGCGACGAAGATCGCAACGGACGGCGGAACCACGACGAGATTCGCTTTTGGGCGGACTATATCGAACCGCGAACTAGCGGCTACATCTACGACGACCAGCAACGTCGCGGAGGACTGCGCGCCGGCGAGAAATTTGTCATTGCCGGCGACATGAACGCCGACCCCTACGACGGCGACAGCACGCACGCAGCCATCCGGCAACTCATTGATCACCGGTCCATCAATGCCTCGGTCGCGCCGGCCAGCGCCGGCGGCCAACGTTACGCCTCGCTGCAAGGACGGATCAATCTACAGCACCGGGGCAAACCGGAACACGATACGGCGGACTTCCACGATGCCCGCGTGGGCAATCTGAGATTGGACTATGTCCTCCCGTCGAAGGCATTGAAGATCGTTGCCGCGCACGTCTTCTGGCCGGTCCCCGACGCAGACGGCAGTGAGCTCATTACCGCCTCGGACCATCGACTGGTGTGGGTCGACTTGGCTTTTTGAGTGCGACGCGGACCAGTTCCGGCCGTACCCTAAAGCACCGCTATCCCTAAGGCACCGCTATTTCGATTCGGAAGCGACATAGCGGATATTGTCCAGGTAGAATGTCACGGGCTTTCCTTGTCCCGCCAGGGACCAGCCGAAACCGGTCTTGATCCGGCTGAGGTCGCGGCCGTCGAGCGGGATACGGAGTTTCTGCCACTGGGGCGTGAGCTTCACGTTCTTCAGCTCTCCCTTGGCCGTATCGCGGTACGGTTGGTCCCCGTCCAAAACTCCCAAGACGAAGTCCACTGTCTCGCCACCGTCGGCGCCGCGCGCCCAGAACTCCAATTCATCGGCTCCAACAAGATTCAAGCCGCCAGGTTTCATCCCGTCCCAGTCGTTCGCAGGCGATTGCCAGAGCACGCCTCCCCATTTGTCACTCGCCTTGTACTCGACCTTCAAACAGGTTTGTCCGGTATGTGGCTTCTCGTTACTGTCCAGAGTCATGGCAATGGCTGCGGTATTGCCCATGTAGCCGGAAGGAATGTATACATGATATGGTGACTGGTCGCCGTACAAGACAAACGGCAGACTCGATCGAGGTGACGCGATCGGGACGATTGGTGCATCGACATGAAAGGGCACGTTCGCCACCGCGGCGCCTCCGTGACCGTCGAACACGTAGGCGTACAACCGATATCCACCGCCTCCCAGGGGAACCGTGACCGCGGCCTCGTTCCCGTTCGCCGCAACCGCATCGGCAAAGGCGATTTCCTCGGCTTGCGGGTCGCCGCCAACACCGATAATCCCTGCATCGTGACGCAGAATCCATTTGACTTCGAGCGCATCCTGCTCGGGATCCCGCACGGACAACCTGGCGGCGATCACTTGCCGGGGTTTCAAATGGCTTGTTCGGTCGAGCGTCAACGATTTGATTTGAGGACAACGGTTCGCAGGCGGTTTTCCAGTCCACGCGACGGTCATGGCATCCACAGCGCCCAGCCGAGTACCGTCGGGGAGCAGCATGCCAAACCAGGTAGTTGTCGTTTCCTGCTTGTGCCCCCAGAGAAAAGCGTAGGAACCAAGACACATGCCGGGCTGATCCGCAACGGCCTGCTGATAGCCCTCCTGGTAGGCGCGTTCCTTCTCGGTGCTGGTGACTTCGATGGCACTTCCCCAGCCCGTCGTCGCGTCTTCCCAGGGCGCGTGAGGTCCGACCTCGGTGACGACATAGGGCTTGGTGCTCCCGGCGCGACGATACCGCTCGGCAAGCGTCGAGATGCCTCCATACGAATTCACGCCAACGATGTCGATATCGGGGCAGAAGCGTTCGATGCTCTGCACCTTGTGGTCGCCCAGTTCAGCGATCACGGTCATCGTCGGATGATCGGGATCCAGCTTCTTGATCTCGCGGGCGATGTGATTGATCGCGTACCAGATTGCCGGATTCTTCCCGTTCCCTTCGGCTTCGTTCCCGATACTCCACATCAGGACCGCCGGATGCTCTTTGAAGCGACGGACGGCGTCGAGGCAGGCGTTCAATTGTTCCACAACGGCCGCTTCGTCTTGATAGTTGAAGCCGTGCCGTTCATGGCCCAGCCAGAGCCCGACACTGACCGTCAGCTGACGACGGTGCGCTTCGTCCAGGACGTGCCGCAGGTTGTCGGTGCCCCAGGTGCGAATGGAATTGCCGCCCGCCGCCACGAGCAGGTCCAGGTAGGTATCGCCACCAACCCCTTTGATAAAATACGGTTTGCCCTCGCGAAGCAATCGGTGCCGTCCGGCTTCCGTTTCCAAAACGACTTGTGACTGCGCGGCCGCTTGAGGAACCGCGAGGCCGGAAAAACCGAGCAGCGCTGCTGCAACCAGAATCGACTCGACAACAATACGCACGAACAGACCTCCTTCGGCACGCAACGCTTCATGGGACAGTACCACTTTCGCGGAAATCCGCACAGTAACACCTTCGCGGAAATCCGCGGAAATACAAGCACGCAGCGCGAGCCAGTGAATTCGACGTACCTGATGCACTCGTTTGCGCTGGGCGTCTGGTAGGACGACCAAACCCGCCGCTGTCCGATCAAGCGAACTCCGCATTCGCCGTTCGGCCACCGGCTTGGGCGCCGAACCTGGCCGCGGCGAGCGCCGTTCGGCCCACTGAGTCAGCGTATCCGGCCGTCTTTCCGGTCTGCCGCGACCCATCCACTATTGTAAGTCAAAGTCGCGTCCGTTGCGGTGTTTTCTCTGCGGTTGCCGTGGATTTCTGACTTGCTGCTGCCGAATCGGTGACGACGATTCGCGCGACTCGTACCTGTGCGTGGCGTGCGCTGCCAAACAAAAAACACCCCGCCAGCGCGAGCCGGCGGGGTGTGCGGGAGTTTTTCTTATCTAGAAGCAGATTAACGTTGCAGCGAGCTCTTCTCTTGAGCCACTTCTGCGGAGTTGCCGTCGGCCAGGGCGGTCAGTTGCTGCGATGCATTCTGCAGCATGGCTCCGGTCGAATCCAGCAACCTGGCCAGCACTCGCAAAGCTGCCGTGTCGGGCCGGGCTTGTGCCGCTGGCTCCACATCTGCCGGGCTGTTGAAAGGATTGTCGGCTCCGAAGCAATCCGAGCTGTCCTCCCACTCAACGTAGTTGTCGGCTTCAAAAGACTGGTCGGCGTCGAGCATGTCCTCGTAGGCCTTACGGCATTCGTCCACGATCTCGGTTTGATCGGTGGATTCTGCTTCGCTGGATTCGTCGGCTGCCAGCGATGCTTCACCGTAGCTGCCGCCGTAGTACTCGTCGTAAATCGCTTCCTCGTAGTCGAATTCCGACTCGTCGGTGGCGACATCTGCCGTTTCGGTCTGCATGTCGTCCGCCGAAGTTTCTTCATACCATTCGTCGTACGCTTCGTAGTCGTAATCGTACTCCGAGTCATACGAATACTCTTCGCTGTCGTACTCGTACGCGGGTTCGGTCGAAGTTTCTTCGGCTTCGGTCGCTTCTACTTCGGTTTCGGTCGCGACTTCCTCTTGAGCGACTTCCTCTTGAGCGACTTCTTCGAGCTGCGAGTTATTCCACTGCCCTTCGTAGTCTTCGTAGTATTCGCCGTAGTAGTCGTACTCTTCGTCGTAGTAGTCGTAGTCCTCGTTGTAAACGGGCGTTTCGGTCTCGGACACTTCCGTCACGACCTCGTCGCTGGCCGCTTCGTCCGTGGCGACCTGGTCGGCCGGCGTTTCGTCTGTCGCTTCGCCGTAGTAGTCGTAGCTTTCGTACTCGTCGTCGTACCAGCCGTTGTCCTCACCGCCTTCCTCGACGGCCACGTCGTCAACTACTTCTGAATTTGTGACGCCGGTTTCCACGTCGTCGGAAGAATCGTCGTAGCTGTATTCTTCGTAGTCGTATTCGTAGTTGTCGTCCCAGTACGCTTCGTAATCGTACTCGTACGACTCGGCCGAATCGTCGGCGACCGTGTCCTGCTCGTCCACGGATTCGACCGCTGCTTCCGCTTCGTAATCGTAGGGCTCGTATTCAAACGTGTCGTATTCAACGACTTCCGCCGCCGAGTCCTCGATCACTTCGCTATCGACCTCTTCCCCGACTTCCGCGCTCGCCGCGCTGTCGTCGTATTCTTCGTAATCGTATTCTTGGTAGTCGTACGTTTCGTAGTCGTAGTTTTCGCCGTCATACGTTTCGTAGTCATAGGCTTCGTAGTCGTACGTTTCGTAGTCTTCGGCCGTCACGTCTTCGTCAACGCTTGGTTCGTCGACCGGCGCATCGGTGGTTTGATCGGCGGCCGCCAGTTGCAGCGGCTGATCGTCGCTGACGGCGTCGCCGGTCGTACTTGGATCGTAACACGTTCCTAGCCAGCAATCGTGGAAACCTGTCTCGGTCAATGGGCAGGTCGCGCTGTGCGGCACATCGCATCCCGCGTGGCCGACGTTCGATTGACTGTGTGCCGATCCGACGACAGACAGCGAAAGGGCTAGTGAACACAGTAAGAGCGTTAAAGCAAATCCTGGACGATTCATCCGCAACATCCTCCAAATGATGTTCCTGAGGGCAGCCGTGCCGAAATCCGTTTATCTGGTTCCTGAACTCGGGAACCGTGTCTTGCGGGGAGCGAAGTCTGGTAACCTCGGTTTCGAAATCGGATCAGGCCATTCCGTGCCCAACGGAGCGATTAAACAACACGTGATTAAACTGTCGAGACACGCGACCTTCCGGTGTCGCGTACAGTGAGTATCGGAGTCTGAGGCTTGGGTCCACTAGGCAATTCAGAAAACTTATAAAAACTGGGTTATGTGTGTTCGACTTTAGACGACGAGCTAATTCGGGAAAAGATTGGTGGTCGAGCGCGAGATAACGCCTGTAGGGGCGGTATCGGGGGGCTGTTGTTTTGGAACGCGACGCGGAGGTCACGGGCGGAGGCGTGCTGCTGCAGGACGAAATGGTCATCTGCAGCTTGCGTTTTTCGGCTCGAAGTGTGGGCGTTTCCGTCTACGAGAGGCCGGCGCGAGTTCCACTAAATCGCATGGAGTTATCGGGTTAGTACACATGGGCCGCAAACGATATAATCCGAACTTTTTGCAAGTCCGCACGTCTCAATCGGAGCCGGCGCGTGCCGATACTGGAAATTTTACACCCCTGGATTGCGGTTCTGGCGACCGTTGCCGTGTTTGCCACGCTGCAGCTGCGCCGCGGCGCGCCGGTCGACTTCCTGTTTCTGGGGGCACTGCTGTTCGTCACGGTCACGGGGGTGATTACCCCGGCGCAGGCCTTTGCGGGGTTCGCCAATCCGGGCCTGCTGACGATCGCGGGCTTGTTTGCGGTTTCGGCCGGCTTACGGTTCAGTGGCGTCCTGGACTGGGTGGGAGAGCGCTTGTTGGGCAATGCGCACACCGAATCCTCGGCATTCCGGCGGCTTTCCGTCGCTTTGACAGGGGCCTCGGCGTTTCTCTTGAACACGGCGCTCGTCGCGATGATGATGCCGGTGATCCTGGACTGGTGCCGGAAGCGGAACGTTTCGCCGTCGCGGTTGCTGATCCCACTCAGTTATTTCGCGATTCTGGGTGGCGTCTGCACGCTGATTGGAACCAGCACGACGTTGGTTGCCAACGCGCGACTGGAGGAGAGCCACCGGTCGTACGAAGAGCAACTTGCAACGCGGCAGGCAGCGGGAACGATGTCGGCGGGCGAATTGGCCGAACGCCAGGAGTTTGTCGACGCCATCCTGCCGATGGACTTT
This sequence comes from uncultured Planctomycetaceae bacterium, assembly GCA_937967665.1. Taxonomy (GTDB): domain Bacteria; phylum Planctomycetota; class Planctomycetia; order Pirellulales; family Pirellulaceae; genus CALBSZ01. The sequence goes on along the minus strand of CALBSZ010000020.1, from coordinate 5,790 downwards.
TTCGAAATCGGGAAAGGGGGATTGCCGTGTGCCGTCGCGGGCAGCATTTTCATGCTCCTGTTCGGTCACCGGTTGTTGCCCAACCGCATTGATTTGCTGGAGCAATTGGGCGAGCAGCGTCGCGAGTACCTGGTGGAAATGCTGGTCCAACCGCATTGCCCATTGATCGGGCAGACGATCGAGCAGGCCGGGCTGCGTCACTTGCCGGGGCTGTTTCTGATCGAAATTGACCGGCAGGGCGAAATCCTGTCGCCCGTCACGCCTCAGGATATCGTCCGCGCCCATGACCGCCTGGTATTTACGGGCGTGGTCAGCACGATCGTCGATTTGGAGAAGATTCCGGGTCTCACGCCATCAGCGGATTTGACCTACGAACTGACTCCGCAAGCGGCGACACAGCGGTTTCTTACCGAAGTGGTCCTGTCGCGGACATCGCCAATGATTGGAACGACGGTGCGCGAGGGCAACTTTCGTCAGCGCTATAATGCGGCCGTGATTGCGGTGCACCGCAACGGCGTGCGGTTGACCAACAAGATCGGCAATATCGCGTTGGAACCTGGTGACACGTTGCTGCTGCAGACGAATCGAGACTTCGTCGCGGCCTACCGGAATAATCGCGATTTTTATCTCGTCAGCAGCGTCTCGGGCTACAGCCCGCGGCGGCATCACAAGCTGCGTACGGCCGCGGTGCTGGCGACGATCCTGGTGTTGTGGCTGGTTGCCGGTGCCTTGTTCGGGCGGCAGTGGCTCTGGCCTGGACTCGCTTCGCCCGCCATTGCGGCCTTTGCGATCGCGGTCGCCATGGTGGTGACGCGTTGCTTGCGTGCCAGCGAGGCTCGGAATGCAATCGACCTGCAGACGCTCGTCACGGTCGCCGCCGCACTGGGACTCGGCACGGCGCTGGTGGAAAGCGGGGCCGCCGGTACCTTTGCCGAAGGTCTGGTCGGTCTGGTGGGGCACCATCCGTTTCTGTTACTGCTGGTCATGTATCTGCTGGCATTTGTATTCACCGAGACCATTACGAATAATGCGGTTGCGGCGATGTTGCTGCCGCTGGCAATTGAAGTCGCAGCGCAGGGGAACGTGAACCCCCGGCCTTATATCATTGCCGTGACGCTGGCGGCTTCACTATCGTTTATCACGCCAATCGGTTACCAGACCAACTTGATGGTCATGGGTCCCGGCGGTTACCGGCCGGTCGATTATCTGCGTGTCGGCATCCCCCTGGCCCTGGTCGTGGGGATTACGGCACTGGCGACCATTCAACTCTGGTGGCCATTGGCAAGTTGAAACGGAACCGACTGTTTGAAAGGGGAACGTCATGAAACGGTACATTGCGGTCTCGATCATTTCGTCCACGTTGACGACGCTGCTGGTCGTGTCGATCAGCCAAACGCCGCCGGAACCGGCCGCGCTGGGACAGGAGCGGGTGCCTTTCCTGCCGCGGGTTGACATTGTCGAAGACGCGGGTCAGCCAGGCCAGCCGTTACCGCAAGGCCTAACGGCGGAAGAGCACGTGAATATTGCGGTCTACGAACGCGTGAACCGCAGCGTGGTGCACATTACCACGCGGTCGGCGCGGGCCGACGCGTTTTTCTTCATGGAAACACCGGTGGAAGGATCGGGTTCGGGATCCGTCCTCGATCGTCAGGGGCACATCCTGACCAATTACCACGTTATCGAAAACGCTCGCGAAGTCCGTGTAACGCTTTTCGACGGCGAGACTTACGATGCGGGCCTGGTCGGGATTGACCCGGTCAACGACATGGCCATCCTGCAGATCAGCGCGCCCGCAGGTTCCTTGTTTCCGGTAGGCTTTGGCGAGTCGTCCGATTTGAAGGTGGGCCAGAAGGTCTTTGCGATTGGCAACCCGTTTGGTCTGGACCGCACCATGACGACGGGGATCATTTCGAGCCTGAATCGGTCGCTTCCTATCCGCAGCGATCGGACGATGAAGTCGATCATTCAGATTGATGCGGCCTTGAATCGAGGCAATTCGGGAGGCCCCTTGCTGAACAGCCAGGGGCAACTGATCGGGATGAATACGGCGATTGCCAGTCAGACCGGCGAGAATACGGGGATTGGCTTCGCGATTCCGATCAACACGATTCGGCGGATCGCGCCGCAGTTGATCGAAAACGGGCGCGTGATTCGTCCGACCATCGGCATCACGCAAGCGTACGAGACGGATCAGGGGTTGCTGGTCGTCGCCTTGTCGCCAGGCGGTCCCGCGGAACGCGCCGGTCTAAAAGGATTCAAGGTCATCCGCGAGCAGCGGCGGCGGGGCGCGCTGATTTACGAGCGGACTCGGGTCGACCGCAGCGAGGCGGATCTGATCATCGCCGTTAACGGCAAGCCCGCCAAGACCAAGGACGAGTTTCTGAGTCAGGTCGAGAGCCACCAGCCCGGTGACCAGATCACGCTCACCATCATTCGCGAAGGACGCCGCGCCGACATTCCTGTCACGCTGGGGGCGAGCGACTAGTAGTCTGTCGCAGCTCAAGTTTCGGGTAGCTGCCGTCGCCAGACGGCGGACAATCCACGCTCTGGCGAACGTGGCTACCCGAAAACCAAGTTGCGGCGCAATACTAGTGCGAGTCGCACGGACGCGGTGCGACTCAGCCGTTCGACCGGCGCGGGGCGGGAGCATGCCAGGGCGAGCGGAGGGAAGATCCAACGGACAGCAGGACGAGTGTCCAGCCGAGCCAGGGAGGATTGAGCAGGGCGACCCACAGCATGCCGCCGAGAACCCCGTAGGCCTGCGGCCAGGCAATCAGCGAATCCGCCACGCTGGAAAACCGTGACAGGACGTACACCGAAACGGCTCCGATCAATACCACCACGACACCCAACGCACTGCGGGCGGGAGGTTCGTGACGTTCAGGTAGCTCCAGATTCTGCGCGGGTAACCACCTGGCGGCGATGGCAAACTGTTGTGGATAGGGAGCAGCGTGTGCTGTGTCTGGTTGCTGCGCGGCGAAGACCTGCGTCAGGATGCGCGTCGTTCCGAGTCTCCTCGCGACATCCTCTTGTTGTGCTTCCATGGCTTCCAGACTGTCCGAGATTGCGTCGCTTGCCGGGTGGTGTAGCAGCCACTGGCGCGACTCATTCAGTCGCAACAGCCACGGGCGGTACCAGTTGGCGACGTCGCGCGGCGCATGTTCCGAAACCAGATCGGACGACTCCGCAATCAATCCCGAAACCGCTCGCAGCCGAGCGAGTTGTAACTCCGTGGCCCGTGCCTCGTCACCAAAACTGCGGGCCGCATCACCTCGCTGATACGTGATGGACCACAGCGTTTGCTTGACTTCGGTGTCCATGAATTCGGGAGCCAGCAGCTGGTCGTTCAGGAGTTCGCCGCTGTAGACAATCCGGATCCGCTGCGGCAAGTGCGCTGCGCCGAGGGGGACTTGCCAGTGCTTGCCGACAGCCAGCGGCGTGACCGGCACGCCTTCGACGGACACATGGACCAGCCGCAAGGACTCTGCAAGTTGAAACGTGCCGGCCTGCAGATCGGCCGGTTCGAGGTCGAACGTGGCGGAGCCGAAATAGCCCTTTTCATTAACCGCGACGTCGATGTCGGCCAGAGCAATCCGCGGCTGCCCGTAGACGCGTTCCACGTTCTGGATGTGGGCATGAAATTGATGACTGTCGACGCGGTAACTCATAAACGGCCCGGAAATGCCGCCGCCGACGTAGTCCGGCGGCAACGGCTCGGGCGTCAAGCCGCTGGTTTCCCAAGCGATCTTTCGCAATTCGACTTGTGTCGGCGTGACCAGATACCGCCGCACGTTGTCGATATCGGGCAGCGTGATGTCTGGCGCTCGCAGCCCCTCGCCTTCGGGCGCAACCAACGAGCCTTGTATATTCACGTGATACGTGTCGCGTACCGAGCGAGGCAGTTGTAGTTCGAGATAACGCCGGGATGAATTCGGTATCTCCTGAACCTTGAATTCAAGCTCGGGAACGATCACGAAAGGAGGTTTCCATTCCGCAGGAATCTCCAGGCGGATCTGATCGAGGTAGCCGTTTCGGATCGAGAGGTTCAGATCGCCGTTGGCGTACCAGGATTCCTCACGCCGAACGAGTGACGTCACGAACGCGGCGCTCGTCTCGGGACGATTTGCACGGACGACGATGGTTGGCCAGCGCCGTGAGTCATCGCCGGCGCGGGGCATTGGCGCCTTGAACGCCGATTGAAGCCGGCCCAGGAACGGCAGGTAGGCGGTCGTATCGGCGTCGGGATCGACGACGTAGCCTGGCGGCAGTATCAGCGAAACGTCGACACCGGACGTGCGAAACAACTGAAACTGGTTCTCCTGAACCGGCGCATCGACAAGTTGGAAGACGGGAATCGTCTGTTTCTTTCCCAGGGCAACATTGCCGGTGGCGTGGAGCCGCAATCGATAGTCGTCGGTAAGCGGGCGATCAAAATGGACCGTCAATGTTTCCTCGCGCCGAGACCAACTGGCAGTCTGGATGGCGTCGTTCTTTTCGACTTCCACCTCTTCCACAACCGTTCCCGCGGGAACTTGAATCTGCTGTTGGAAGATCCGCCCATGCTTCGTTTGCAAGTCGGCAATCCATTGTACACGCCAATGATCGGCCGCGATGTTGACCTTCGTCAGTGCCTGGTACGTGGTAGCTGGCATGACCGGTGAACAGGTGACGATTTCCTCCGTCATCGGTTGCTGTCCGCGGTCATAGACAAGTGGGATCGGAGTCACGATCGGCTTTCCCCAGGCGGCGACGAACTCACCCTCCGCCACGCGTGCCGATGGACGCACATAAAACGGTTCCAGCACCAGTGTTTCCGAGGCCGAGACGGCCAGCCAGTCCCGCTTGATGCGTCCCGAGATCGCCTTGACTTGCGGGATGGTGAGTTGTCCCAGACCTGAATCGCGATTCACCACGAACGAGGCGGTGAAGGAAACCGGTTCCGGCCCCACCGGATTCAGGCTCACATTCACTGTTTGCACATCGCCTTGCGTGACGGAGTAATCCGCAATAGGCAGTTCGTTTGCAAACGGCAGCAGCCGCAACTGCCGATCGGTCCAAAACCGGAACTCGCTGACCGGCACAGGACTGGAAAGCACGAACCGGGCATCAACACGAACCGCGGCAGGTTGAACAGTAACGTGGACAAATTGTTCCACCGCGAGTTCGTTCCTGGTTGCCATCATGGCCGCCGACCCGGCCGACGGCCATTCTAGATGCAGTTCCTCTTGCGGGCCGAGTTGAGCGCGAAACGCGTCGTCGGCCCGGGTAAGCATTTGAGGCGCCTCCGATATCAACTCCACGTAACGAAGTTCCGTCGGAGCCGTTACCGTGATGGTGGACTGACTGACTCGTGGAATAGCCAACTTCAGGTCCGTGTCGCTTTCTTCCCCATCCGCTGACGCTGGCGGCGTTATGACGAGCCGCAGTTCGTAGCGTCCGGGTTGCCCCACAGGGATGTGTGCCGGCAGACCCTGCGACAAGTCGATATTCTGCCCATCGAAGACCAATCCTTCGATCTGCCATTCCTGGGCCATGGGAATGGGCAGTCGCAGGCTGGACTTGAGCACATGAATCGCAAAAGTCGCTTCCAGGCGGTTGACCAGGAACCGCGGTGAGTCGGCTTCGCGTTCCAGGCGACACACGTAGTCCGCCTGGCTGATGAGATACCCTTTCGCCAACTGATCCCGCGAGGTTTCTCGACGCCGCAAGGCGTCGAACAGTGTCCGCGGCACATAGACGTAGTCGCCTACCGGCTGAAGGTTCTCGTCCACGGGAAGGAAAACGCTATGC
>CALBSZ010000019.1 GCA_937967665.1 uncultured Planctomycetaceae bacterium | reverse complement strand
CCTTCGGGTGCTTCGCACAATTGAGTCCTGACCCCTTTACCGAACCCCAATATTAAATCTGGACGAGGCACTAGGGCAATCGAGAGCGCATGAAAACGCCCTCCGCAGATGGGGCAGTATCTACGGAAGGCTAGAACTAGGGAATTGTCGAATCCCGCGTTCCTGGGGGGAATTGTCACACACAAAGTCCCAGCCTTCAATAGCTGCTTCCACTAAAATTGCAACTTCTACACGCCGTAAGAGGTGTGAGTTGCCAGTGAACCCTAGAAGACGTCCAGGATGAAATGGTGTCCCGAATGGTAGCGGCGTGGGTTGGGATAGTAGTTATGCCACTTCTTGTTATAGACCGGGATCCGCATTTCCGGCGGATAGCGATGATACAGGTCATCACTACTGCGATAGTATTCATTTCCCCAGAAGTTCTGGGGGTAGTAGACGTATGGGTAGTGGTAGAACCGTTCCCAGTCCCGACTGCCGTAGGTGCCGCCCCAGGTGCTGCCGTAAGCGCGCGGTTGCTGCGCGTTGGCGACCGTGGAAGTTAGGCAAAGTAATACCAGAATAGCCGCCAAAGTTGTCCGGAGCATCGATTCCCCCCTTTGCTCGTGCATACGAATTGCGCATTGAGTCGTGTGTTGTTAAGATCGGCGATCGGCACAACCGGAATTGAGGGAATTTTCGCTACAACTGGAATACCTTCCATTGTCACGCGCCGGTCTGCTTTGCCCTCGACGCTCTCACGAGGGCAGTTTGCCTTCGGCGATTTCCTGTTCCCACGCGTCCATGAGAGGCCAGTCGATGGCGCAGGTGCCGAAATCGGCCATATGCAAATAGGTTTCCAGGCGCGCGATGGTTTGATCCAGCAGCTTATTGTCTTTGGCGAAGATCGGCCCGTGACTTGGCAGTAGCCACTTCACATCGCTATTCCGGATGCGTTGCAACGAGGCGATGAATTCGTTGATGTCACTGCCGTGATGGGCATCGATAGCCCCCACGCAACCGTCGCGATAGATGTTGTCCGCGGAAAACAGCAGGTCCCCCATCCGGAACGATAGTTGGCTGTCGGTGTGTCCAGGAGTGTGCCAGACCTCGAGCGACAGACCGCCAACCTGAATGAAGTCGCCTTCGTCAACCGTGTTCTCCACTTCCACCGGGGGCATGGGCAGATGAATGTCGTGCGCTTCAATTTCGGCGAACGTCATCAAGCGATCACCGGACTGGAGTGGCGGTTGTGCCAGGGGGTGTGAAGTGACCGTAGTCCGCACGAGTTGTTTTACCCGCGCGAGCCCCTGGATGTGGTCCACATCGGCGTGGGTGGCGATCAGGGTCTTGCATTGAGACAGAGGAAAATCAAGTTGACGAATCAGTTCGATGATTTCGTCAACGGTTTCCTCGTAGCCGATGTCAATCAAAAGCCATTCATCCGCGTCGAACACCAAATACACGTTGCAACCCAGCAGATGGCCGGCTTGGAAGTTGATCTCGATGACGTTGGGGAATATCGGTTTCCGCTGGAGCATGAAATGGTTCCGTGATGAGTGTCTGAGGAGATAAGGTAACCTGTGGACAGAGAATTGGGAATGCAGGAGGCATCCAACCTCATGCCGTTAACCGTAATTCAGGCGGAAGGAACGCTGTTTTTCTCGACGAAAGCGATCCCTGTTGCCGCGATTTTCTGTTCCAGGGCCAAACACGTCCGGGCGTCCCAGACGTTACCAGACCGGAGCGAATACCCCATTTTGATGTGGTCGTGCCGCGCGTGCCGAGCGGGAATCCGACGGCAAACCGAGCCGGACCGGTTTCGTTCCGTCCCTTTCAACTACCTGAAGATCGGCTCCATTCACTCCACTCCGTGGTGGCATTATTCGACTGGTCGACGAAAATTCCCGGCTCAGGCCGCCGCGCCAACGTCCCGGTTTCAGCAGGAACTGCTAGCGTACGACGTCTATGCCGGTACCCGGGCTGATCTTGCCGCATGATACGGGCATCCCTATAATCCGGCGCCAGCGGTATGTCCCAAAGAAATTCCGCGGATTGCCTGGAACTAAGGTGCTTCCGTTTGCGTAAACAATGACGAGTCAAGTCCGCCAGCCGGATTCCCGGCGGATCACGAGGCGGCAAGAAACACCAAGCCCCGCTGACTCGCCCACGGCGGCTGTTGGTTTGACCTTCGACAGGATTGGAAAAGCTTGATCCTTCGCCGCCAAACGACATAGCCGGTACAACGAGCGGGGATGCCTGTTAACCCTACAAGGAGTTCTTCCCAGGATTCGGTTGAATCCCAGCTACGCGTTCGACGATAACACGGGTGCTTTCGATTGCGTTCGCCATGAGTCGCCTGACTTTGCACGGACCGCATCATCCCCCGACACGGATTGCGACGCTGACGAGAGAGCCGAAGTTTCACACCGCGTAAGCCTGTTTGGGGGAAAGTAAACGATGCAAATCTACGGTACGAATTCCATTCATGGTCCACAGTCCATCAGCGGGCCTCAGCGTTCCCAGCCGATTGAAAAGCCGGCTCCTGCCTCTTCGACGCAACCGACCGACGAACTGAGCATTTCAAAAGAGGCGGATCTGGTTAGCCGTGCGCGCGAGGCGTCCGATGTACGGGCGGACCGCGTCACTGCCATTCGAGCGGCGATTGAATCGGGAGTTTATGAAACGGACGACAAGTTAGACATTGCTTTGGATCGCTTGCTGGACGAAATTGCGTGAAAAGCGAGCACATGGCGTCAGCGCCGGCATCGGCGGTAACGCATCCCGCGTTGCCGCCCTCCCCTTCCGTCACGGTCTTTCAAGTCCACTGCCCGCAACGTTTAGGCTTTGTCTTAAATCTCGCGTTGTTGTCATGGGTGGCTGGGGTCGAGTGAAGCGAGCCCCCGGAATCCAAGGATCTGTGGGGTCGCTTCGCTCCACCACAGCCACCCTTCTCCGGTTTTAAAACAGAACCTAGTCTCATGCTTGTAGCGTCACGGCTCCGCCCGAGTCTTCCATTTTAGAGTTATGGCTCTGCACCCGGGTTTCACAGCGTTGAAGATCGTTCGGCTCGTGTGGAGCCAGCCGTTACGCAACCGTCAATCCACGCGGTCACAAAGCCCGAGCAATGATACAGCCGTCCCTCAAACGCTCGGGACGCATCACAAAAAATGTGCCCTTTTTTGCCCCCCCGGCCGCGCGGCCGCAGAGTCAAAGTCTTGGCACGGGTGGTCGACTGTACTAGAATCGTTATTGATACCACGACGAGGTGCAGCTGTGGAATTTCAAGCGTTTTCTTCGTTTCTTGTCTCAATAAGTTGATTTTATGTCCGACGACCAGTCCTTAGGAACCGTGCCAACCGCGCTCACCCCACGGGAGCGTTTTGAAGAGTACTTGCAGAGCCGCGGTATGCGGAATACGGAACAGCGGCGGATTCTGGTGGAACATGTCTTCAACCACCACGAACACTTCGACGCGGACACGCTCATCGATCAATTGCCCTCGAAAGGATCTTCCGGCTATGTCAGCCGTCCGACCGTCTATCGGACACTCAGCGAATTCGTCGACGCCGGCCTGCTGCGGAAATTTGAATTGGACGGTCGCGCCGTTTATGAACACGACTACGGCTATCCCGAGCACGATCACCTGTACTGCAACAAGTGCGAGAAGCTGATTGAGTTTCAAAGCGACGAGTTGCTTGCCTTGCGTGACCAGGTCGCCAGCGAACACCAATTCCAAGTGAAGGGGCATCGCTTGATCATAACGGGAGTCTGCGAGTCGTGTCGCAAGGCGAAACGACGCAAGAAGCGAAAAGTGGATTTGATCTGAGAGCGGCTGATCTGAGAGCGGCTGAATTGTTCTCTGGATGCTCGCGTCCGCCGGGTTCATCGGCCCGCAGTCTGCGAGCCTCCCACCTTCCAACTCGCCGCGACGGCAATCCGTTACGAAGTCCAGGGGTTTTCCCAATCACCCCAGTGGGTCAGGTACTGTTGGATTCCCGGACTGCTTCCCGCACGCGACTCCAGGAACTGCTTCGTCTCGTCGATGATTTCCTGTTCGCGCTCCAGAGTCAGTCGCCCCAGCATGATGCTCGAACGCAAGAACACAAAGTACGTATCCAGGACGTCGCAACGGCAGTAGTCGTTGATCTCAGCCAGACGCCCTTCGTTGTACAGGTCCTGAACCATGTGACCTTGGACATCGATCTTCCCGGGTTTGCCGATGAGATTCGCGGAAAGATTCAACCCGCCGTTAAATCGGACCGCGCCGAAATTGGTCAGTACTTCCTGCAAATCCAGGTGCGATTCGGTGTTGTAGCGGTTGCGAGGTTGTTCGAACGACTTGCCGCTGAACGCGAACCAGCGGCTTAAGTTGAGGCCGTAGCGAAACGCCGCCAACTCCATCAATGGGATGTCAAAGGTGCGGCCGTTGAACGTCACAAACGTCGGCTGCTTGTATGCCTCCCAGCCACGCCAGAAGTTTTCGGTGATGACGTGCGGTCGGAAGTCCGGTTCGTCCAGGGCCACCAAATCCATCAGCTGGAAGTCGGCGGACACTTTTGCGACCACTACCGAGACCGGCACCTGAAACGTATACGGAATGAAGTCGGTTTCATATTTCTCCATGAGCTCCGCGCGGTAGTTCGCCACGGCTTCCTCGGGAGACAGACCTTCACCAGGATAGCGTATGGCGGCCACCAGGCGTCCGTCGGCCACCGATTCGATGTCGAAAACCAGATATCGAACGGACTTGCCGGACATCGCATCCCCTTTGCAAAGAGCAGAAGCTAAGTGAAGATGCTGTTAACCTATGTTGGATCGATGACCGTTGAAAGGGGTAGAAGGGACCGCCGATGAACCAGCAACGCCTGCTCGAACGCTTTTTGCGCTACGTCAAAGTACACACGACCGCCGATGACGACGCCACGACTTATCCGAGTTCCTCCGGGCAGTGGGAGTTGGGGCGGCTGTTGGTCGAGGAACTCAGCGCATTGGGGCTCGACGACGTGCACCAGGACGAACACGGCCTGGTCTGGGCCACCGTTCCCGGCAACGTGACGCATGAAGTCCCCACGATCGCCCTCAATGCCCACCTGGATACGTCGCCGGAAACGACGGGAAAGAGTGTGAATCCGCAGGTCGTTGCGGACTACCAGGGAGGAGACATTGTTCTGCCCGCCGACCAGACGAAAGTCATTCGCGTCGCGGAGAACCTGGAGCTCGATCAGCTGCGCGGATGCACGCTAATCACAACGGATGGCACGACGTTGCTCGGCGCTGACGACAAGGCAGGCATCGCCATTATCGTCGAGTCGGCGGCGTATCTCGTCGAACATCCCGAAATCAAACACGGGCCGATTCGCCTGCTGTTCACCTGCGACGAAGAAATCGGCCGCGGTGTGGACCATGTCGACTTCGCGAAACTCGGCGCCGCCGCGGCTTACACACTCGACGGCGGCGGCGCGAATGACATTGACGTCGAAACCTTCTCCGCCGACCGTGCGCTCGTTACTTTCTACGGCATCAACATTCACCCGTCGATCGCCAAGGATCGCATGGTCAACGCGATTCGAGCGGCTGGAGAATTCATTTCACGCTTGCCCCGTGAAATGTCGCCGGAACGAACCGCGGGCCGCGATGGGTTCCTGCACCCTTATCAAATTGAAGGAGGGGTGGCCGAGGTCCAGTTGCAGATCATCCTGCGTGACTTTGAAACCGAGGCACTGACGAAACAGGCCGACCAGCTGCGGGAGATCGCCCATGAGGCCGAGGCTTCCGTGACGGGGGCGCGGGTTGTCGTCGACATCCAAAAACATTACCGCAATATGGCCGATGGGCTACCTCGCGAGCCGCGCGCGGTCGATTTCGCCAAGCAAGCGCATGAACGGCTGGGTAGAACGCCTCGCCTGAGCATCATTCGCGGAGGCACCGACGGATCCCAGCTGACCGAACGCGGGCTCCCGACTCCCAATCTCTCCTCGGGGCAGCATAATCCCCATTCCCCCCTCGAATGGGCCTGCTTGGAGGAGATGTCTCAAGCCTGCGAAATTGTCGTCCAGATCGCCCAAATCTGGGCCGAATAGCGGATAACGCCGATTTTGGAGCGCCTGCGGAACACAAAAACGGCCTGCGAGCATGATTCGGTCAACCGAAACCGCCTGTTGTGTCGAAAATAAGGGAAGACCAACCCATCATGTACACCCGATGCAAGACGCCACGGATGGCAACTCGTGATTGACCTATCTGTAATCATTCCGCTAACGGGCGGTTCCGAGGCCTTTGAGCGTACTCTCCTCTCGGTGCTCGAGAATCGTCCCGCCAATTGCGAAATCATTGTACCTCACCCCGGTCCGTACGACGATCCGTATCGACTTGCGGATGAAGTCACGTTTTCGCAGTTGCCGGCCGATGCCGAGATCGCGCAGCTACTGAACCGCGGGGTCGACATGGCGAACGGCAGGATTGTCCACGTCTTGCAGTGTGGCGCGGAAGTGACTGAAGGCTGGGCAGCCGCCGCCATGGAGAGATTTGCGGATTCCAGTATCGCCGCGGTCGCTCCGCTCATCGTCCAGGAAGGTGGTCGGCGCATTGTTTCGGCGGGCGTCTGCTACGGCGCTGGCGGTACGCGGCGGGTCGCTCACGCGGGTCGCAAGCGAGCACCAACAGTAAAGCAAAATCGACGCCTGCGACGCACCCGGATCGACGGCCCGTCCCTGACGGCCGGCTTCTACCGCCGCGACCTGCTGCTGGCGCTGCAAGGTTTCGACACCTCGGTCGGCACCGAATTCGCGGATGTCGATCTGGCCCGCTCGCTGCAAACCGTCGGCTACGCTGCCGCCTTGGAACCGGACTGCGTCGTGGTCGGCGGCGACGAAGCGCACACGCGTATCGACAGCTTCACGCGTGGTCGAAACGCGCAGCGGCTGTTCTGGAGGCACATCCAGGCGGCTGGACTGACGAAGTCGATGCTGCTGCATGTGTTTAGTGTCTTGCTGACCTTCCTGAGGTTCCTGCCCGGCAGTCTTCCGGCGCTCGCCGGACGTTTGATCGCTTCCTGCGAGCTGCGTTCGTATCGCCAGCACCACGCGATGCTCGACGCCCATGCGACGCAGAAGGCAATCATTCCCCTGCCGGATTCCGCGGATTCCACCACTCCGTCACGTCGGGCGGCCTGAACCAGCGAAGACGTACACACTTCGCTGGGCAGCGCCCGTACGTGCCTGTGAGCTGTTTAACCCCTAGCCGCCGGCGCCTTGCGTGCCTGAGAGCTGTTTAACCCCTAGCCGCAGGCGCCGGCGCCTGCGGCTAGTTGTAGGTTAGAGGTTAAACGGGACACTCTCATATATTCTCGACAGAGGATCGTCTTCCGCATTGTGAAAGGCGTCATTGATTTTGCGGCGTCCCTTCGACCAGAATAGAGTCCATGTCCAATCCCCACGCCAGTGTCTCGCGAGGTGTGATTGTTTTTACGGCGAACGTTGGCCAACAATCGGTGGGTGGCAAGCCATGCTGACGCGTATTTTCTGTCTGAACACAATCCTCGTTCTGGCAACCCCGCTGATAGTCGGCGCGGAGGAGTCCGAACACGAAACATTCGTCCGCGAGGCGATCTCGAGGGCTATTCCGCTGCTCGAAAAGGCCAGCGCAGGTTCGGCCGATCATCGCACCTGCTTCACCTGTCATAATCAAGCGCTTCCGATCCTGGCTCTGGCTGAGGCGCGAAAGCGAAACTTCGTGGTCGACGAAAAAAACTTCACGCGCCAAGTCCAGCACACCTACGATCACTTGGAGCGTGGGAAGAACAACTACCTGAACGGCAAGGGGCAAGGCGGCAAGGTGGTCACAGCCGGCTACGCGCTATGGGCCTTGCATGCCGGAGGTCAATCGCCTAACGAAGTGACTTCTGCGGTTGTCGAGTTTCTATTGACATATCAAAGCAAGTCGGACCACTGGTCCCAGCCGAGCAAGCGTCCACCGACCTCGGGTAGCGATTTCATGACGTCTTATGTGGCATTGCGCGGGGTGAGCGTTTTTGGAAACCAGGACCAGCATGACCGCATTGCGGCGCGAACGGAGGCGGTTGCCAAATGGGTCGAGTCGGCTGCGGCCAGTGATACGGAAGATCAGGTGTTTCAGCTGCGTCTGCTCCACCACGTCGGCGCGGGCCAGGAAGCCGTGGACGGCAAAGTCGCCGCCCTGCTGGACGCCCAACGCGCCAGCGGCGGCTGGTCTCAGAAGCCGGAGATGGCGGCCGATGCCTACGCCACGGCAACCGTACTGGCAGTGCTGCTGGAAACTCAAAGTGTTTCCGCCACCGCGTCCGCCACCCAACAAGCGACGCGTTATCTCGTGGATTCGCAACTGGACGACGGATCGTGGCATGTCGTTACGCGGGCCGACGGTTTCCAGGAGTATTACGAAAGCGGCTTCCCGCATGATGAAAACCAATTCATTTCCGTCGCCGCCAGCAGTTGGGCCGCGCTGGCCTTGCTACTGACATTGCCGTAGGTCGCGGCAGCTGTCAGCTTCACGGAAACCCCGCATCGGACTGGAAACCAATGGTAAAAGGGCAACAGCAATTCCTCGACGTGATTGACCGCGATCAAGCGGAAAAGCGCTTTCAGGCCGCCTTGCGGCTGTCGCCGCTCGACGCCGAGCGGGTTTCGCTGGCCACCAGCCTGGGACGCGTGCTGTCGGAGGATATCGTCGCCCAGGTCGATGTCCCGTCCTTTGATCGCTCAAACTTCGACGGTTTCGCGGTGCGCGCCGCGGACACGTTCCCTGCGGACGAAGAAGAACCGGTTGCGTTGCGTTTGTTAGGCGAGTCGATTGCGACGGCGGTCGTTCCCCGCTGCGAGGTCGTTGCCGGGACCGCCGCCGGGATCGCGACGGGTGGTATGCTGCCCCGCGGCGGGGATGCCATTGTGATGGTGGAATACGCCGACGTGACGGGCAAGGAATTGTTGGTGCGCCGCGCGGTGACACCCGGGTTCGGGGTCTCGTTTGCCGGTACGGATGTCGCCTGCGGGGAGACGATCCTGCGTGCCGGCGACGTTCTCTCCAGCCGTGAAACGGGAGTGCTGGCGGCCATCGGGCTGGACAGCGTGCCGGTACTCCGCCGTCCGCGCGTCGCGATCATTTCAACAGGGGACGAAATCATTTCCCCTGGACAGAAAATGTCTCCCGGTTTGATTTTCGATTCGAACGCGCGCGTGGTCGCGGACGCGGTACGCGAACTGGGCGCCGAACCGCTGGAATTGGGCATCGTTCACGACGATCTTGAACAATTGCGCCGGATCCTGTCGAAAGCCATTGCCGCCGCCGATGTCGTCCTGCTTTCCGGAGGAACCAGTAAGGGCGAAGGGGACTTGTCCTACAAAGCGGTCAGCCAATTGACCGATCCGGGTATCGTGGCACATGGCGTGGCCCTGAAACCGGGCAAGCCGATTTGCCTGGCCGCCACCAATGGCAAGCCGGTCGTGATCCTGCCCGGATTTCCAACGTCCGCGATCTTTACGTTTCATGAGTTTGTCGCGCCTGTGATTCGCAAACTCGCGGGGCGTCCCCACGTTGAGCTCGGCAGCGTCACGGCGACCATGGCCACGCGAGTGAATTCTGTCATTGGGCGCACGGAATACAACCTGGTCCGGCTTTTCCAAAGCCGTGAACGGAGGGAAGCGGATTCGTACCGCGCTTTTCCCATGGGAAAGGGGTCCGGCTCCGTGACGACGTTCAGCCAGGCCGATGGTTTCGTGACCATCGACCGGCATACGGAAATCGTGGACGCCGGCCAACGCGTTACCGTTCGTCTGTTGAGTCAGGATGTTCGCCTGGCTGATTTGACCGTCGTCGGCAGTCACTGCACCGGACTCGATTTTCTGCTCGGCAAACTCCAGCAGCAGGGATTGCAGACCAAGTTCCTGGCTGTCGGTTCGACGGCTGGTTTGGAAGCGATCAAGCAGAACGCCTGTGACCTGGCCGGCATTCACTTGTACGATCCCGCTACGGAACGCTACAACACTCCGTTCTTGACCGAGAACCTGGAATTGATCGAAGGTTACCGGCGAATGCAAGGCATCGTCTTCCGCCGGGACGACCCACGCTTTGCCGCTGCCGACCTGGCCACGGTGCTCGACCGTGTGAAAACCGCGGAGGAGTGCCTGATGGTCAATCGCAATCAAGGCAGCGGCACGCGAATTCTGATCGACCGGCTGTTATCCGGCAGCCGGCCCGAGGGCTACGCGATTCAGTCCAAGAACCATAACGCGGTTGCCGCGGCGGTTGTGAAAGGACGCGCGTACTGGGGCGTAGCGATTCGAAACGTAGCGGAACAAAACGAGAGCGGGTTCCTAGCGGTACCCGAGGACTGCTACGGTTTAGTTGTCCGGCGCGGCGAAGCTTCGGCGGCGATCACCGCGTTCCGGACCCTTCTGGCCGACCCCGAAGTTCGCGACCATCTGCGCGGCTGTGGATTTACTCTAACCAGCTAGAACGGCACTTCGTCGTCGTCGACCAGGAACTCGGATTCGTCTCGCGTGGATGCAGACGCCGAAGCGTTTTCCGCGGACGGCGTGCCACCGTGCACTTTGAAGCTGGTCGCCTCGGCGTTCAAGAAGTACTTTACCTCGCTCTTGGCATCCTTCTGCCATTTACGACCGTTCAATCGGTAGGATACTTCCACGTCGTCGCCCAGCTTCAACTCATCTACCGTATCGCAGCCGTCCTGGACGAATTCCACCGGAATGTAGTTGGTGAACCGGCCGTTGTCCTGTTCCAGCACAACGACGCGCTTGCGAAAACCGCTTTGGCCAAAAGTCTTGGTTTCGTCAATAAAGTGAATGACGCCGCGGACGCTTGCCTCGCTCATAGTAATTCCATCTCGTTTGTGGTTATCAAGAATCTCCACGCGCTATCGTAAAACTTCTGCGGCGACTCAGCAAGTAGTGGAATCCGCGCGGGGCATCTGCCACAATGACGCGCGTTCGGTTTTCCCTTTTCACCATGGAGAGCATCATGCGTCCGCGCGCGTCCTTACGAATCGTCGTCTGCCTGCTACTCTCGCTGCACTTTGCCCAGGCCAGTGCGAACGCGCAACGAGGCGACACCATGATCGAGGAATATTTTCGCGATCAGACGCGGCAGATCCAAAGTCGCTGCCTGGAAGGAGTGACATCGCTGGAGGAATGGAAGCAACAGCAAGCGGCGTATCGCGAACAGCTCATGGAAATGCTGGGCCTGTCTCCGCTACCCGCGAAGACGGATCTGCAAGCCACCGTGACAGGGACGACCGAACACGACGCGTTCACCGTGCAGAGACTACATTTCCAGTCCCTTCCGGGACTCTATGTCACAGCCAACTTGTACTTGCCCAAGAATACGAAAGCTCCCTGCCCTGCCGTTCTCTACGTGTGCGGCCACGGCGCCGTGAAGGAGCATGGTGTGAGTTACGGTAACAAGGTGGCCTATCATCATCATGGTTGCTGGTTTGCCCGAGCTGGATACGCGTGCCTCACCATCGACTCGTTGCAGTTGGGCGAAATCGAAGGGATTCACCACGGCACCTACCGCTACAATATGTGGTGGTGGTTGAACCGCGGGTACACACCGGCCGGCGTCGAGGCCTGGAACTGCATTCGCGCGCTGGACTTCCTGCAATCGCTGCCCCAAGTCGACGCTTCACGAATGGGCGTCACGGGACGCAGTGGCGGCGGAGCTTACAGCTGGTTTATTGCAGCTATTGACGAACGCATTCAGTGTGCGGTTCCCGTGGCGGGAATTACGGATCTGCAAAACCACGTTGTCGACGGCTGTGTTGAAGGGCACTGCGATTGCATGTACTTCTTCAACACCTATCAATGGGATTACCCGATGCTGGCCGCGCTGGTCGCGCCCCGTCCGCTGCTGATCAGCAACACGGACCGCGACCGCCTGTTTCCCCTGTCCGGCGTGGCCCGCGTGTACGAGAAATCCAGACGCATTTATGAACTCTACGGCGCCGCGGACAAGATCGGCCTCCACATCACTTCGGGACCCCACAAAGACACGCAAGAACTGCGGATCCACGCTTTTCGCTGGCTCAACAAGCACCTGCAGCGTGATACGTCCCTGATTGAACATGCCGCGCGCCCCTGCTTCGAACCGGAAGAGCTGAAAGTGTTCGACAAGCTTCCCGTCCAGCAAATTAACACGACGATCCAAGAATCTTTCGTTTCCGCGGCGAAAGCCCCGCCACTGCCGGAAAATGAAGAGCAACTGCAGACGCAGATCGCCACCTGGAAGCAACAGCTGCTACAGAACACGTTCGCCGGCTGGCCGGCCGCCGAATCGCTTCAGATTACCGAAGCTTTTTCGGTTG
>CALBSZ010000018.1 GCA_937967665.1 uncultured Planctomycetaceae bacterium | reverse complement strand
GCCCTTCCAGAAAGCTTGTTTTTGATAACTGGACGATGGATAACGCGCGGTAGACGTCGTCCAGATCCGTGGTCTTGCGCACCAGACTCGTCACCGCGCGATAGAATTGCGTCAACAACTGTTCGCCGACCGGACGTTCGCTATCGAGTGATTCGCGGTGACGTCCCGCCTCGTCAAACCAGGTCAACCCGGTCGGCAAGTCGACAAAGGCCATGCCCTTTTCGCAGCAAACCTGCAAATCGGCGGGGGGACGAAAGGCCCGCGCCTCATGCCAGCTGGGAACCATGTAACTACCGCAACTGATCTGCGCGATCGGTCCATTTCCGGTCGCGCCCGGCTGCGAATAATCGAGACTCAACATTTGATAGTCGTTTTCCGTCGGACATTCGGCGGAAATATGTTCGATGCCCAGCAACGATGCGGGACGCCGGCCAATGACGTAATTGCACCAGTCAATCAATGCCATCATTTCACGCGTGGACGAAGGCTGGCGATAGCATTCGTCAACAGCCTGCTTCTGTTTTTTATCGAGCCGCGAATGGCAGAACAGCAAGCGGGGTTCGCCCAAACGCGTGGCAATAAGCTCCTTCAAGCGGAGCGTCGCCGGCGCCAGGCGCCGAGGAAACTCGGCCATAAAAGCGACTCCGGCTTTGTCCACGCGCCGGCGGACTTCATCCGCGTCCGCAGGTTGGATATCAAAGGTAGCTGCGCAGTAGACTGATTTCCCCAATTCGCACGCGGACAAGATCGGTAGCGCGCCGTACCACCCGGGCGATAGCATGAAGACGGCATCAATATCCTCCCGTGCCGCCAGTACCCGATAACCGTCGACGGCGGTGGCGTTGAAGTCGCGTGCGGCTTGCTGCGCCAGCACCGAGACTTCCGCGCAAATCGCTTTCACTTCGAACCGATCCGCCAAAGCACGCAGGGCGGGACGATGTCGCTGCTCCCAATCGTCACCCAATCCCACCACACCAATTCGTAACTTCATGTTGCCCGTCGACTCAATGCGTACCTGCATGCAAACCGCTCGATTATAACCAGACTCGCGGCAAACGGAAACGATTCCCCCCGCGTTCCGAACCAGGACGGCAGCATGCCGGCTCCGCCCCCTTTTCGAAAACGGTTCAACTTTTTCGAATGCGCGGAATATGCGAGTTTTGGGCGGGGTTTTCGGGTGCAAATACCGTAACCGTGGTGAACGCTGTCTTGCTGTCGAGCGACCGCTGTGCACCGGCCCGTTCGTTGACACTCTCACCGGTGAGCCCTAGAATCCGAGGTTTATCGCGAAGCAGCGCGGTCGCAGTCGTGAGTTGCGACGGTTCTCTTGGCCGGCAGTCGTCACTCGGGAATCAGGAGTTCATCCATGTCCGAATCGAGCCAAATCGACAATGTCATGCACGAAGCGAGACTTTTCGCTCCGAGCAAGGAATTCGTAGAGCGAGCCAGTATTGCGTCGCTCGAAGACTACGAGAAGATCTACGGCGAAGCGAAAGCGGATCCGGAATCCTTCTGGGGCAAGCTGGCGCAGGAAGAGCTCCATTGGTTCAAGCCCTTCGAAAAAGTGCTGGAATGGCAGGCGCCGTTCGCCAAGTGGTTTGTCGGCGGCCAGACCAATGTCAGCTACAACTGCATTGATGCTCATTTGAGTTCCAACCGCCGCAATAAGGCCGCCATCATCTGGGAAGGTGAACCGGGCGACGTGCGGACACTGACCTACCAGCAATTGCATCACGAAGTTTCGAAATTCGCCAACGCGTTGAAAGGCCTTGGCGTCCAGCAAGGAGACGTCATCTCGATCTACATGCCGATGACGCCGGAGCTGGCTATCGCCATGCTGGCTTGCGCTCGGATCGGCGCCGTGCATTCCGTGATCTTCGCCGGTTTTTCGGCCGAAGCCATCGCCGATCGCAACAACGACGCCAAAGCCAAAGTCCAGCTCACTTCCGACGGTGCGTGGCGTCGAGGGAAACAATTGCCTCTGAAAGAGACTGTTGACGAGGCGTTGGCCAAATCGCCGACGGTGGAAAAATGTGTCGTCCTGCGACGCACCGGTGCGGATGTGACGATGCAGGAGGGCCGCGATTTCTGGTGGCACGACCTGATGGCCGAGGCGTCCGCCGATTGCCCGGCCACTCCGGTGGATAGTGAAAACACTTTGTTCATCCTCTACACCAGCGGTTCCACAGGGAAACCCAAGGGGATCCGTCACACCACCGCCGGCTACAACCTGTATGCCAAGAAGACATTTGAATGGGTTTTCGATCATCGCGACGAAGACGTCTTCTGGTGCACGGCGGACTGCGGCTGGATTACGGGACACAGCTACATCGTGTACGGTCCTCTGTCCGCGGGCGCGACGGTGCTGATGTACGAAGGCGCGCCGAACTGGCCGCAAGAAGACCGGTTTTGGGAAATCGTCGAGAAATACCGCGTCAACACGCTCTACACCGCGCCGACGGCGATCCGCGCTTTCATCAAGTGGGGCGACGAGCACGTCGAAAAGCACGATCTCTCCAGCCTCCGCCTGCTGGGAACGGTGGGCGAAGGGATCAATCCCGAAGCCTGGATGTGGTATCACGAAAAAATCGGCGGCCAGCGCTGCCCGATTGTGGACACCTGGTGGCAAACGGAAACGGGTGGGATCATGATGTCGCCTTTGCCCGGCGCCATTGCCACGAAACCGGGCAGTTGCACCAAGCCGTTGCCGGGAGTGTTTCCGGTGATCCTGGACGAAGAGGGCCAGCCGGTGGCACAGAATCACGGAGGCATGCTCTGTATCGCGCATCCCTGGCCCGGAATGCTGCGCGGTATCTGGGGAGACGATAATCGCTATCGCGAACAGTACTGGAGCAAAGTCGAAGGGAAATACCTGACCGGCGATAATGCCCGCTGCGACGACGACGGCTATTTCTGGATCATGGGACGGATCGACGACGTGATCAATGTATCGGGGCACAGAGTGAGTACAATC
>CALBSZ010000017.1 GCA_937967665.1 uncultured Planctomycetaceae bacterium | reverse complement strand
CGGCACCGGGCAGGCGTCTGTAGCGGGATAGGTCAGATTGCTCCTCTCGGCCTAGGGCAGTATTTCCTCGAAGCCGAGGGCACCGGCCAGCAACGCGTCGGTGTTGGTCGTGTCGACTCCGTCGCCGCCGTCGATGTCGATCAGGCCCAGCAATGGATCGGGCCATTGGGTGACCAGATCCACATTGGACAACGTCAGCGTGTCTTCGCCTTGGTCGAGCATGATTTCGACCGCAACGACGATTTGAGAGTTGTCGATCGTGACCGTGTCATCGCCGATTCCGCCTTGGAAGTACAGGGCTGCCATCGCCGAGCTGTTCAGGATCGAGACGACGTTGTTTCCGTTGTACAGTTCCGAGAGATTCAACGTGCCGCCGAGGCGCGTCTGGTCGAGCAAGACTTCATCCTTGGCGTTGTCACCAATGATCTGCAACGCGTCGCCGTCGTTGTCCAACGTCGGGCCAAACGGATGCTCGCCAATCGAACTGTTGATGATCGTCGTGTCACTGCCCCAGTTCGTGTCGGGCGAGGAATATGCATTGTCGACGAACAGTCCCCAGGGCATGGTCGAGTCGGTGATCCGCAAGCTGTCGAAGCCGTTTTCGTTGCGGATTTCTACCGGCCCGCCAATCTGTGGATCGTCGACCACCAGATGGCTTCCCAACGTCGTGTCGGTCACGACCGATTCGGTGTCGCCGTGACCGTTATGGATCATCACGTGGCCCAGCACGTTTGTGCTGTTAAACGTCACGATGTCGAGCAAGCCGGGCAAGTTGGTGCCGTTGTTGATCTCGAGCTTTCCGTAGACCGTGGTGGTGCCGGGCCCGGCTACCTGACCTGCACCGGTGAAGCTGGTTCGGCTTCCACCGCCGCTGTTGTTGATCGAGACGATCGGATCGGTCGGATCGAGAAACGATCCGGTGCCAAGCTGCGACTGGCCTTGGACCTCGGTGATGTTGTTTCCTTCGGCGTTGCTGATCCATAGTGCCCGGCGATCGCCGCCACCGGCGTGCAGGCTGCTGTTGTCGACGACGGTTCGCGAATCGCCCGTGCCACCGCCGAAGTTGTCAATAATCGTGTCACCGATGACCGTCGAATTGACGATCCGTAGTTCGGCGTACCCGCTGCTGCCGCCGGCCTTCGTGACGCGCAGATCGCCGTTGACGATCACATTCGAGACAAGATTCGTATTGCTGCCGTCTTGGTTCATGATCTCCAGATTCGCCGGAACGTTCGACGGATTGTCATCGTCGATGCCGAGGAAGCTGAAATTATCGTTTCCGTCACCCAAATTGACGGCGATCTGATTGACGATCCCGTTAATCGTCGCCTCGGGCACCGTGACGCCCGCGCCGTTGATCTGGAACAGCGTACTGTCCGGGCTGGAGACGTGAAACTCGTTGGGATTGGCCGTTTGGCGGATTTCGACTTGGTTGTTCGAGCCGTCGCCGGTCAACGTAAGAAACCCGTCCGCGTTGTTGGGAAAGATCTCGATATTGACCAGGCCGGCGAGCACCGTGCGCTCTTCCAGTCCTTCGAGCGAGAGTCGGCGTGTGCGCTTCGGCCGTGCGGCGACCGAGCGAGCGGGGGGCGATTGATCGAACTTCGAATGGCCGCGACCGTTGGCCGCACGTCGCACGCGCCAAGACATGATGTTGCCCCCACGGATTCAAGATGAGCACGGACCGTCCCTGGCAGGGTTACGCTGACTCGCGTCCGTGTGAGCTGCGAAGAGCTACGCAGCGTTTCGCCGAAGAGGATCGTGCGACGTGCTACTCAACTCAAGAAGTGACGATAGTGGTTGACTGCGCGCGTGTCAAGCAAGTGGCCGCCCTAACGACCGGCGGGCGACTAAGTCGTTGTTCCTTGGACGTGCTTTGGTGCTTTCCTCGCGGAATGGACTATGAACGGGTTCGATCGCAATGCCGTTTGTCGCCAATAGATTGCCCGCTTTGCTGGCAACTGGCCGCGGTGGTTGGCAAGATAATGGTCAACCGGATGGTTGGGTCCGCGCGCGCCGCGTACCGACCAGCGCGGCCAACACCACCATGCCGGCAGCCAAGAGCGCCATAGTCGACGGCTCAGGCACTGGAATGAGCAAGTAGGCCCGGTTGACCGGAAACGTTTCGCCGGTGAAACGTCGATCGCCCTGGCCCACGATCCAGCCGTCGTCGTTGATGCCCCAGGCGGCTCGGAGTCGTTCCCAGTCGCCGAGCCCTGCTATGGGCGGCACGGTGAGATCGACGACATGATCTTCAAGTATATAGCTGGTGCCGTCGTCGGAGACATAGACGTAGCCACGCGCTTCGCCGCTCAAACTCGGGGAGCGGTCGCCTTGGCCGACGACGTCGCCGTCTTCATTGATCCCGTTGGCGTTCATTCGCAACCCGGTGCCGATCTGCGGCAGTATGGTCACCGACGAGTCGGACGTGTCATAGACGAATGCTTCATTCGTGGCGATCGTCGAGCCGCTGATGAGTCCTGCTTCGTTGAGGTCGGTTGCGACCGAAGCTTCGCCTGAATAAATCGTTGCGGCCAGCAGCACCGTTTCACTTGCTCCGCTGAATAGCGTCGCCTTGCCGGCCTCGTTCGAGCCGGCAATCAAGCCGGCATTATTGATCGCGCGGCCAAAGTCGCCGCGCGTGGCGACGGTAATATCGCCGTCGATGTCGGATATGGGTGACGCCGTGCCCGTGTAGACGTCAATGTTGTCGAACTCAGATGGTGTCGTGCCGGCGCCGGACGTTGCCGTGCCGGTGGCGACGCCGCTGGAGTTAATGTCCAAGGCGTCGGACGAAGGGCGGATGCCGCTGGGCGTTGCGCCGGCAAGTGTCCCGAGATTGGTGAACGTTGTGCCGTTGTAGATAAAGCCGCGCGCCTCGGGCACTCCAGCGGTAAACCGGGCCGTGCCCGCCACAAGTCCGCTATCGTTGATCGCTGCCCGTCGGAACCCTGTACCCGTGATCGAAGGACGTGGCTCGACGATGCCAGCACCAAAGATCGTTGAGATGCCGGTCGAATGGTCGTAGTAGAAAAAATGCTCCACGAGCGACCCGCTCGGAAAGAAGCCCGCAATGCCGACCGCGTCACCATCGGCATTGATGTCGTAGGCCACCGACGTAGTGTAACCAGCCGGTGTGAGATCCTTGATCGCGTAGAGCGGAGCAGCATTGAGCATTCGCGCAGCAAAACAGCACGACAAAGCTGCAACCAATCCGGCCGACTTGCAAAACATGAGCAACTCCCTGGATGCATGTTACAGGTCGCGTGGAACCGCTTTGGTCGTGGATTCTAGCACGCCAGACACCCCGCGAACACAATTCTCACAGTTCTTTTCGACGATGTCGTTGGCCGGTTCGACGCCGGTCCACCTTGCGATGCTACGCTATCGCACCGACCGCCTACGCCAAATGCAGTCTGCATACGACATTCGGCGTAGATGCGCCGCGCCACGTGATCGACAGTCCCACCGCCGATCACTTCCACTTCACAATTCTCGGTTCCCAGCCTTGCTCGATGTTTGCAAAGGCGATCAGGTAGCCGCCTGTGCCGGCGGCTTCGGCGGCCTCGATTTGCGCCGCCACCTGTTCGTCGGTCACGTCCCAACCTTGCAGCACCGCGATCAACCGGTCGCTCGGGATCGGACCGCGCTCGTAACGGGCCGGCATTGTCTGAAACGATCGCGCGGCATGGCGAATCCATCCGGCCGGTTGGCCGTAGAGTGCCAGATCGCGTTGAAATGCGCGATACGGCAGCAGCACTCCGAGTCGCGGATTCTGTATTGCCACGGGCATCAACTGCTCGGTATACGCCTTCCAGCAGATTCCCTCGAAGCAGCCGACGCCGGCACACAACCCATCGTCAGTGGCGTCATGTTCTTCGCACTCGGTGGTCCAGACCGGGATGACTTCGGCCTCCGG
>CALBSZ010000016.1 GCA_937967665.1 uncultured Planctomycetaceae bacterium | reverse complement strand
ACAACGATGGAGCCAGTCCCCTTTTCGCTACCGTCAACCCTGCGCTGTAGTACTAATCCTGCCGGCGGTTGCAGGCGAAGCCGACTCCGCGCTCCGCAGGCACTCGCCTACCTCGCATTTTTTGGAAGTGGGCGTTACCTGTTTCGACGCGATTAAGCAATTTCCTCGTACCGCTCGTCTTCGTCGTCGTAGAGGTCTTCGTCCGTATACTCGCCCGCGACTTCTTCGATCTCGTCCTCGTCGTACTCATCCCCGTCGTACTCGTCTTCGTCCTCAAGATCGCCGTCCTCGTCATCGTACTCTTCTTCGTCCTCGGGCTCGTCTTCTTCATCGTATTCCGCTTCTTCCTCGTCGTCGTATTCCGCTTCTTCCTCGTCGTCGTATTCCGCTTCTTCCTCGTCGTCGTAGGCAGCTACCTCATCGTCGTCGTCTTCGAGTTCCTCTTCCTCGTACTCGTCCTCTTCTTCGTATTCATCTTCCTCCTCGAAGGCGTCCAAGGGCGTTACGTCCTTTTCTTCCCAGTTCTGCACGGGGATGATCTTGTTGCTGCGGCGTTCGGGGGGACTCGTGAGGCTGGCTGCGGTACGCGTCTTCGGTTCCGGCTCAGGTGCGTTCCCTTGCATTTTCTCCCAATCGGCCAGCGAGATCAGCACTTCCCGCGCCTGCGAGCCCGCATAGGCTCCGACGATGCCATCTTCGGCCATGTAGTCAATCAGCCGCGCGGCCCGCCCGTAGCCGACGCCCAAGGACCGTTGCAGCAAGGACACGCTACCGCGTCCTTCGCGGACGATCACATCCACGGCGCTTTCGTACAGTTCGTCACGCTTCTTGAGCCCTGCGATTTCGCCCCCGCCCGGGTCTTCGACTTTCAGGTTGACCAGTTCATTAACGAAATGCTGTTCGCCCGTGCTGACGAAATCGACCACGGCCTGAATTTCGTCGTCGCTGAGGTAGGTGCCCTGCCCGCGGAGCAGCGTGCTGGTGCCGGGCCACAGGAACAGCATGTCACCGTTGCCCAACAGCTTGTCGGCGCCCATTTCGTCCAGAACCACGCGGCTGTCGGTGCGGCTGGCGACCTGGAACGAGACACGCGCCGGCAAATTCGATTTGATCAAGCCCGTGATCACGTCCACGGTGGGCTTCTGCGTGGCCAGTATTAAGTGTATGCCAACGGCGCGGCTTTTTTGAGCGAGTCGAATAATGTGCTGCTCGACTTCCTTCCCGGCGGTCATCATGAGGTCGGCGATTTCGTCAGCCACGATCACAATGAACGGCAGGTGCTGCGGGATGGCAGCGCGCTCGTCGTCCGTTTCGGGCTGCAGACGCCGGATCAGCTCCTCTTCACCCAGTTGGTTGTAGCTGGTGATATGCCGGACGCCGGCACGTGCCAGCAGCGCGTAGCGCTCTTCCATCTTGTCCACGGCCCAGGCCAGGATCGCTTCGGCCTTGCGCATGTCGGTCACGACCGGGTGCATCAGATGGGGCAGGCGGCCGTAACCGCTCAATTCAACCATCTTCGGATCGATCATGAGCATCCGCACCTCGTCGGGGCGTTTGGTCATCAAGATCGACGAGATGATGGCGTTCAGGCAGACGCTTTTTCCGGTACCCGTGCGGCCCGCGATCAACAAGTGCGGCAACGTGGAGAGGTCAACGGTAAGCGGGTTGCCGGCCACGTCCTTGCCCAGGAAGACCGGGATATTCATTTTGTTAATGCGGCCGTTCGTCTCTTCCATCACTTCCCGCAGCCGCACGACTTGCCGTGTCGAGTTGGGAACTTCAATCCCCACCGTGTTCTTGCCGGGGATGGGAGCCACGATTCGGACGCTGGGCACGCGCAGGGCAATCGCCAAATCGTCGGCCAGACCGGTGATCTTGGACAGTCGCAGCCCGGCTTCCAGCTCCACTTCGTATTGCGCGATCACCGGCCCGGTTTCCACTTCGACCACTTTCACGTTGAAACCGAAGCTCTTGAACGTCCGTTCCAGGACTTTGGCTTTGCGACGGACTTCGCGCTCCTGCTCGTCATAGCAAACGTCGTCGGCTTCGATCAGCAAGTCGATGCCCGGCAATTCGTACTCCGTCACGTCGTCTTTGTCCGCGGCCTGGTCCAGCGATTCCATTACCAGTTCCCGCTCGCTCTTGGGCTTTTCGGGGGGGGCCGGTTTCGAGCGAGGTCGTTTGAAGCGGAGAGGTTCGTCGTGAGCCTTGTCCGTACGGACGATCGGCTCGCCGGACGCCGCATCCGGCTTCGCGGCCGCCTTCCTTTTGCCTTTGCGCTTGGGGGGCTTCTTCGAAACGACGGGAACCTCCGCGTCGTCGTGCTCGTCGGCTTCTTCGCTTTCGTCGACTTCGACGTCTTCCTCCTCGTCGTCGTACGCGGGTGTATCGAGGTCGCTTTGGGCCCGCCGCTTGATGCGAATCCTGGACTCTTCTTCGACCTGCTCTTCGTCCTCGTCTTCGTACTCTTCGAAGTCGTCACGGTTCGCGCGGCGTCGGCGAACCACCTGACCGCTCTTGGTAACGCCCACCGCCGCGCCTCGAAAGACCATGCCGGTCACGCGAAGGAGCAGGTAATCGGTGCACAGCATCATCCCGCCCAACGTCACACTCATCGCAATCAGCACGCCTCCCACCAAAGCGAAGTGCGACGTCAATACCGCGGCGAGCAGCGTGCCGACGTAACCGCCCGATCCGATCACGGGTCCCGGACTGGCGGTGGGAACGATCATCGAGGCAATCGTAATGACGCCCAGGAACGAGCCGACCCAGCCGATCCCGCGGAGCACGGGCCCATCAATACGGCGGCGGATCAGCAATAACACGTCGACGACCGCCAGTGAGAACACCAGGTAGAATGCGCCGACGCCAACGCCGGTGAACAGCAGGTCGGCGCACATCGCGCCCAGGCGGCCGCAGGCGTTTTGCGGCTGGTCGTTACTGGGGTACACCAGCTGGTCCGGCGTGTAGAATTGGTTCAGCGGTTGTACCAGTTCTTCGACGGGATCGGCCGGCCGATAGGTAAACAACGAGAACCCAAGAAAGATAACCAGTGCCAGTAGGCCAAGGGCAAACAGATCAAGTTTGAGATTTCGTGTTTCGAACATGGACCCGCAGCTCAAGCGCAGTCCGGCAACTTCCGTCGGGTGCCGGTTTCCGCGGGCGTGTCCGTGCCCAATCACAATCCGTGT
Organism: uncultured Planctomycetaceae bacterium; assembly: GCA_937967665.1. GTDB lineage: Bacteria > Planctomycetota > Planctomycetia > Pirellulales > Pirellulaceae > CALBSZ01. The sequence goes on along the minus strand of CALBSZ010000016.1, from coordinate 6,870 downwards.
CGTCTGGAACCAATCCGTTCCAGCGGCAGCAAGACGACGTCTGCCGTTTGCCGCACTACCAACTTCGGCCATCAGGTCCAGCTGGCCGCAGTATTGCGAGACGCGTCCGCGAGTCTTACCTGGCGGAAAGGACTGGGATCATCGGCGTGACAGTCACAACCAGCAGGTCTGCTTTCCAGGCGGCTCTTCCCGCACGGAAGTTTACCCCGTAAGAGCGCGGAGTGAAGTTGGGCTGTGTCGATAGCGACGGCGATTCAGAAAAAGTCGTCCCGTACTCTTCCGCTCGTAACGATTGCAACGACTACACATCCTGCGGCGATAAGAAGTTTCGTATCGGTACCAACTTGCGGTCACCGCGCGGACGCAAGATGGCGACCAGCCGCTGCCGCGTGTCGAAAGCCGCGACGTCTTGGGCCAGCCGGGATGCCGCGCCGTGTTCCTCGCCCGCGAAGATGTCACCCGCTCGCGGATCGTCCAACCACTTGCCAAACACAATCTGGGAAATCTGGTCATGAGATAGAGTCAGGCTGCACAGCTCCGCCAGCGCTAACGCGGGCGGCAACAAGCGTTCGATCACGTTGTCCGCCGTCAGCTGCTCGATATCGATGGCGTTGGACACGGTAAACGGCCCCACGGCGGTGCGTTCCAAAGCACTCATCACTGCACCGGTCCCCAATGCCGCGGCAATGTCACGGCCCAATGACCGCACATAGGTTCCGCTGCTGCAAGCGATATCGACGGCCCATTCAGGATATGCGTAGCGAAGGAGCTGCAGATCGTAAATTTCGATCGAACGCGGCTCCAGCACCACCTGTTTTCCCTGCCGCGCCAGCTTATAGGCCCGTTGGCCCTTTATTTTCAATGCGGAAAAGGCCGGTGGCACCTGCGTAATGCGCCCCGTGAAATCCAAAAGCGTTGTCTCCAGTTCGCGGGCCGACGGTTTCGACGGCGATGCTTCCAACGTGACTTCTCCGGTCACGTCCTCAGTGTCGCTGCTGCGTCCCAAGAGAAACGTGGCGATATAACGCTTCTTCTGCTGCTGCACGTATTCGATCAATCGCGTTGCCTGACCCACACACAGCACCAACACCCCTGTAGCCATTGGATCAAGCGTCCCGGCGTGCCCCACCCTGTGCGGCTTGACGAGACGCTGCACGCGGTTCACAACGTCACGACTCGTCAGCCCCGCCGGTTTGTTGACATTCAGGACTCCGAACGGTCGCATGGTCTATTGAAACCCCTCATTCCAGCCGTCCAGCGCAGCGTTGGCAGTAGCGAACCAGGGGACTGGCTCCATCGTTGTGTTTGGTTCGTCCCGGAAAACCCGGTGGATCGATGGTGCCAGTCCCCCTTTCGCGGACCAATATCACCCATGGCTTGCGAAAAGAGGGGACAGGCACGGCGGACGCGACTGATTTGCCAGCTGATAACCGTTTGTATCACCGAGCCAGTCCCCTTTTTCGCGACCCTGCGCTGTAGTACTAGTCCTTTCCGTAGTGCTCGATCTGTTCCCAGTATTCCTCAAACGCACCTTCGTGGTGGAAGTGGGGATCGTTGTCGATGTCGTGACACTCCAGACAACGCTGCTCGGCTTTCGACAGTGGCAGGACCATTTCCTGACGTCGCAGCTTCAGTTCCGCCTCGGGCGCCCCGTCTTCTTCGGCAGCGACATGGCTGGCGCCTGGACCGTGGCAGTTTTCACAACCGTTGCCAAACATCTCGGGCGTTTCTTCCAACGACAGGAAACCGGTACGGTAGGGGAAAAACTGCTGCGGATTCCACCCCGTCACATGGCAGCTGAGGCACTCCGGATCGTAGTGCCGCGGAATGTCCCCGCGGCTGTTCGGCGGATTCACCAGCGATTCGGTGGCGTGATAATGCGGCGATTCCGTCCAGACGTCGAATGCCTGTGTATGGCAGTCGCCGCACTTTTCAGAGCCGACGAACTCGCGTTCCGTGGGATGCGGTATCGGCTTCAATCCTAACTGAGCCAGTCCTTCTTTTTTGAGAATGGACTGATAGAAGCGCAGCAGTTGCAGCATCTCCGGGGAATCTTCAAAACGGCTGTCCAGCGGCACGCGCTGGTAGCGGAAACGCTGCTGCTCGTTCGCGAAAACGCCAACCACACCGCAGAACATCCCCTTGCCGCCGGGCTGAACCAATTGCGTCTTGGTGCTCGGTACCTGTTCCAATCGGAAAACCGGTTCATCCGCCACGCCCGAGACGCATACCAAATCAAGCTTCTTGAATTCGGTTGCGAGTGCCGAAGCTTCTTCAACGGTGGTGTGCGCCAGCAAAATGAGCAGATCACAGTTTTCGTCTTCCAGCTTTGGCAGGACGGTGGCGAGCGCTTCGCGGGCCGGCTTGTGAATGATTTCGTCGCTGGTGATCGACTGGCGCGCCGTATCGCCCATGACCGCGGTGATCCCGATCTTCAAGCCGCCCGCTTCGATGACGCGGTACGCATCCATGAAAGACGGATCGTAGACAGCAACATTGGCACTGATGAACGGGGACTTCTGTTCGCCAAGACTGGACGCGACCGCAATCAAATCGCCCGCGGAGATTCTCAGATCGTCGGGCCCCAACGTCACCGCCTTGTAGCCCATCGACTTCAACGCCTCGGCCGTGCGCTGGAATTTAATCTCGGCCTGCTTGCCGAAGCGACGAACTTGATCTCCGAGGTCCACGGGTATTACACTCCAGCCGCGTTCGTCCCGCAACTGCCGCAAGAAGGTTTGCCGTCGCGCCAGTCCGCCTTTTTGATTTTGCAACCCGGTACAGCCGCACGGTTCGATGTACCCGTGCTGGCGGCCCGTGATCGAAATCGCCACCAGCGGCTTCTCCCAACCCTCGAACAACGCCGCCGCTTCCAATTCGCTGGAACCTGGAGTTGCCTGCCGGGATTCGTTTTCGTGAGGTGGGTTTTCCGGAGCGGCGGCAACATTCTCCGTTGATGCCGGCACATCGGCGGGTGTTGACGGTTCGGTCGCCAGTTCCACCTCCGCGGGCTGTTGAACCGCTGCCTGCGCGGTACCGTCGGTAGTCGACGCCTGCTCCGCGGCACTCCGCTGTTCGGCGCGACAACCCATCATGGCCGCCAGCACGCAGCCGATTCCCAACACTTGCCTGACCGTACATTCCATGTCCATTATCTATTCCTGCACCGCGAACTTCACAAACAAGATCAATTCAGGCACCTCGGGGTGCGTGGTCCGAATCACAATTTGTCCCAGCCCTTCGGGTCGATCCCCCATGAAGTTCATTTCGGGTGCGTCGTCACGAATGCGAATCCTGATTCGTGTCACGTACACCGCGCCGTCGTTCTGGGTCGTGGCGTCGCCAAGGCTGACATCCAGGCCGTTATCCGGTGTCACCTTTTCAATTGTGAACTTCGTGGTTTCTCGATGTGGCCCTTTGGTACTCAAAAGTATCGCACGTTCCGCGCCGACCCCCTGCTTGACCAGTCCCACCAACAATCTATTGCGTTCGCTGTCGTACCCAGGACCGATAATCGATATATCGCTGACAACTCGGCCGTGAATTGGAACCTCCAGCGTCGCGTCGTTTTCGATATTCGTAGACAGTCGCAGATTCTGGTTGAAGGTGCCGAACGGGAGTCCCGCCTTGGCCTTGATTCTCAATTCCACACCACCGATCGCACGGTCCTGCAAAGCCAGTTGTTCCGTCGTCAAGGGCGACCAGGACAGCCCGAAAAAGTCAGCCAGGTCGGCATTCGTAAAGGTATGGTCCTCGATCTGCACATCCTTCGACCGATAGGCGAACACGTTGACGCTGCGCTCATGGGACTGATGCGTCGAAATGTTTTGAAACACGACCGTCGTGGGAACAATCACGACATTCTGCGTAACGAAACCACGAATGCGAAGACTGATGTGCGTATTCTGCGGGTCGGACGTGATCAGTTCGGCGCCCTCGTTGAACTCGGGCAGATCCTTCCTTGTCACGTATTCCAGGGTCACTTCGCCCGTTTCCCCGGGAGCAAGTTCGGCTTCATGAAAGTCCGACTCGATGCACAACCCGCACGTGACACTCTGCAATTTAAATTGCAGATTCTTGTTCCCGTCGTTCCTGACAATGAAGGTGTGACTGCCGCGCGCGTTGCGGTCCAACGTCCCGAAGTCAAATTCATTGCCGTTCACCAGCACAAACTTCGGCAGTTTCACTTCGCCAACTGGCGGGTCGGTTGCCCCAGTACCGTCCACAGGGACGTACTCGGGTTCGCTGCGCGTCGCGATCCGATTCGACGGTTCGAACTGGTTCACGGCCGTCGCAAACTCAGCCACGGTTGCCAGCGCGCCGATGCTGATCCCGAAAACGGCACAGGCGACAACAAGGACGGATAGTTTCATGGCATACACTTGGCTGCGGGACGGATCTCAGGGACATGACTCAGGAATGACGCAATTGCGAGTCTCCTGAACTACGCAGATTCTCAATCAGTTGTTCGGCATTGCGGTCGGCAGGCATCAGCACGCGCTGATTTGGATCGGTTATCAGGTCGACTCGATCGTGAATCGTTTGGTTTTTCAAGGCCTGCTCGACGTGCGGATTCTGGTGGTCGAGTTCCCATGCGTGGTCCGCCTCGGCCAGGCTGCGACCGGTTTCGCCGGCAACTCGATAGGCCCAGGCAAGCTGGGCACGCAAAATGTTGCTGTTAGGATAAAGTTTAACGGATTCTTCGTAAAACATCACGGCGTCTTGCAGCAGTTCCGGCCGCGGGTCCAGGCGATACATGGTCAGCGCCAGGTTGCCGAACTGGCGGTTCAACGCACTGGAATGCCCGCAGCGGGCGAGCGCCTCCGCTGCCGCCTGCCGAAACTGACTGTAATCGTGCGGATCCCGTGTGGAGAGCCAGCGATAATGTCGCACCATTGCCAGTTTTTGCCATGGTTCGTGACTCCACGGGTCCTCGCGGGCAGCGGTCAACAACGCCTGTTCCGCGCGAACAGAATGCCCCCGTTGCTGCAGCGCTAATGCTTCGTCCTCCGCCGCGCGGCGTTCGAGGATCGGACGATACGCGGTGATTTCGCACGCGACGACCAACGCCAGGACGAGCAGGGTTGCGCCAATCGCCGCGGGACGCGGGACGCGGGCGGCATGATCCGCCTGCGCCGCATGATTCAGCGACAGCGCTAGCAGCAGCCATACCGACTGGGCCACGGCCGGAAAACCGATCCCCCCCGCGGCGAGCAGGTTGATCAGCCGGAGCACGAGCGGCAGGCTGAATAGCCACCGAGGGGCGTCGCCGGCGAGATGGGGACGGTACAACCGCAGGGAGACGACCGCTCCCACGGGGAGCCCCACGAACATCAGGAAGGCGTCCGGTGGAAATCCTTCCAGAAGGCCAATCGGAAACGCCATGGCCGCGCCGACCAACCCGCCGACCAACCCGGCACGCGCCATCGTACGTTGGGGCTCGCCGCTGGAGGTTGCCGGCGTCGCCAGAAGTTGCCGCCCTGCCAGCGAAACCACGGCCAGCAAGGCGATGAGGCCGAACGTGCCTGTCGTCGCCCAAATCTCGACAATAAAGTTATGAGGATCGCGTACCGTTTCACTTGCGGCGGGCAGCTTGTATGTCGTATAGAATTGCTGAAAATTACCCGGACCACAGCCCAACCAGAAATAGTCTGCAATCATGGCTCTCGATGCCTGCCAGTATTCGATTCGGTAGCGGAGCGACTTGGGGGCCTCGGTCAGCACGCCCGCATCGAGGCCGCCGCCGAGAAACACCAAAAAAGCAAGTACGGCGCCGGCGGCGACAACGACGGCACCCATTCTCGAAACGCGCAGTGGCCCGCCTCGCCCGCGTGTGACGTACGCCATCGCCACCAGACCCGCGGCGCCCGCCAACCAGGCAGAACGACTCTTCGTCAGCAACAGGCAAACGGCCAGCAGCAGCGTGACGCCCAGGCATGTCCAAGTGTCCCACGACTGCAGTCCGCGCCGCTGCCCGAAGTGCACCCCGAGTCCGATCGCCACGATCAGCCAGGCCACCACAAAACCGGCCAGTGAATTCGTCAGGGCAAAAGTGGCAAACGGCTCGGTGCCGGCCAGTCGGTTTTCAAACTGTGTCCGTTCGCGGGAACCTTCGGGGGCGTCGATGCCAAGTTCGTCCATGACGGCAGCGGGATCCTTTTCGTAAGCCAGCCGGGTCTGGGGCAGGCTGTAGGCGTACTGGAAGACCGCAAAGAGGGCCAGGCTGCAGGCCAGACCTGTCATCACTGACAACAGCATTCTGCGCGTCGCAAAATCGCGAGCCAGGTGTCGTACGAGCCAGTAACCTACTCCCAACCCGACCCAGGTCCACATCATATTCAACGTGTAGCGGGGGCTACTCCCGGTTCGCGGCAGCAAGGCACTCAAACAACAGGCACCCACGAGGCAACCGACCGCGACATCCGCCCACGACCAATAGAGGATCATGGCTCCACGAAGCATCCCTGCGGCAGCCCAGGCAGTCAGGGTGATTAACCAGAGTACGACCAGCACCATGCCCGTCCCCTGAGTCGCCGCGGCATCACTGGGTATCAGCGGCGTTATTACCAGCAACGCCACCAGCGCGGCAACGCAGGCTCTTTGCAGCTGATTCGCCAGTTTCGACGCGGCGGACCCGCGCGCCGAGTGATCCTGGATCGTTTTGCGTTTGGGCATGACTGCGTAGCAACGCCAAAGTATTCGGAAAGCTGACCATTCGAATTGTCGGACTTCCAGTCGTAACGACCAGGTTCGACCGTGTCATCATTATCAAGACCCGGCTTCGTACGACAACGCCATGTAGCTGGATTCACCAGGCTTTGTTTTGAATCTCGCGTTGTTGTCATGGGTGGCCGGGGTCGAGTGAAGCGA
>CALBSZ010000015.1 GCA_937967665.1 uncultured Planctomycetaceae bacterium | reverse complement strand
ACCCAATCCGAGTGCTTTTACTGGACATAGCTCCAAGTCTCTCTGCCGCGCGCCCCGCGCGGTACTCGTATGCCAGTCGTCTCGTAATTGGACCCGGCGAGTGGTCCGGTGGCTGCGATCGTCACGTTTGATTGTACGAGGTTTGCAGCACAGAGGAAGTCACCCGTATCCGCCGGCCGTGCGGAGCAGGCTGCGACATTAAACCGCACTTCAAAACCGTTGGGAATGCGCGGTCTCGAACTTCTTTTTGAAACCGTGGCGTGCGACAATCTTGACCATGCGCCCTTGGGTTGACAAGAGCTTGTTGTTCGTTGAAACTTGGCAAGACGCGGGCCGTGAAGTCTCCCACTTTCACAGTTGTTCGCAACTAGGGAAACAGTATTACTTTGTGTCTTTTCCCTGACCACGTCGTTACTCTACGACGCGCGGGTTAGACCTGGCGTTCACCCAAACTTTTGCACCGTTATTGCGGAGTGATATACGTATGGCTGACCGTGACAACATGTCGGTCGATGACATTCTCGCCGCCTGCCGCGCGAGCGATGGTGCCGGCGGCGCTGCGTCCGCGAGTGACGAAGGTGCTGCCGAACCGGCGGCGCCCGAAAAGTCGGCGGCGGCGGAGCAGCCCGCGGCGGAGCAGAAGCCAGCGGCCTTGGCGTCTGGCAAGAAGCCTGGCGAGATGTCGGTAGCGGAGATGCTGGCCGCTGCGCGGGGCGCGGATGGCGGAGGAAAGGCTGCTGGCGGCGGAAGCGAAGACAAGCCGGCGGCGTCAAAACCGGCGGCGGGACCGGCGAAGAAGCCTGGCGAGATGTCGGTAGCGGAGATGCTGGCTGCCGCGCGGGGCGCGGACGGCGCCAAGAAGGCCGCGCCGAAGGCCGCTCCCAAGGCGGCCCCGGCGGCGAAGAGTTCGCCGGCCAAACCCGCCGCAGCCAAAGCGGCGAAACCGGCTCCCGCGGCGAGTACGGGTCCCAAGGATACGGCGAGTATTCTGGCGGCGGCGCGCAAGTCGTCGAAGCCAGGGCCTATTTCCAAAGCGGAAGCTGCCAAGCAAGGGCAGGGCGACAAGGCGAAGCCGGCCAAGGGGAAGATTGAAGTCCCGCCGATGCCCGCCAAGCCGGAATACGCCATGGCGCCGACACCGGCCGTGAGAACGTCGACAGATCGACGCGGCTTCTTTTCGTCCGTCGGGACCGTGTTCCTGGGAAGTTCGCTGGCCGTCGGCTTTTCGTCGCTGCTGGTCACGCACCTGTTGTGGGTCCTGGGTTTGGCGAGGTTCATGTTTCCGAACATCCTGACCGAGCCGCCGACGCGCTTTAAAGTCGGCTTTCCTGACGAATATGCGCCAGGTCAGGTGCAGACCAAGTTCAAAGCTCAATTCGGTGTCTGGATTGTGCGCACGGAATACGAGGGGGTGGACGAGATCACGGCCATCCAGTCGGTCTGCACGCATCTGGGCTGCACGCCGAACTGGCTGGAAGGGGAACAGAAATTCAAGTGCCCCTGTCACGGCAGCGGCTTTTACAAAGACGGCATCAACTTCGAAGGCCCGGCGCCCCGGCCGCTCGAACGCTTTGCGATTCGGATTGCCGACGACGGGCAGTTGGAAGTCGACAAAAGCCGCAAATTTCAGGAAGAACTGGGGCAGTGGGCAGACCCGTCCTCGTCTGTTCCCGTCTAAGCAAATTACATCCACTCAGGTTTTGCAGAAATAATCGATATGGCCTCACTTGGTGAAATTATCCGCGAGTCGCAGATTTGGAAGAGCGTCATTCGGCACCCGATGCCGGTGGATCGACGGAATCGCGTCGTGGTAATGTTGACAAACTTTTTCCTGCATCTCCATCCCGTTTCGATTAAGAAGCAGGGAATCGCTCTCAGCTACACGTGGTGCATGGGGGGCGTTACCTTCTTCTTGTTCCTGGTGGAAACGATCACGGGCGTCCTGCTGATGTTCTATTATCGGCCGACGCTGGAGTGGGCGTACAACGACATCCTGGCCTTGCGCGACGTCACGTCGCTGGGGTTGCTGCGCGAGATTCATCGTTGGGGCGCCCACGCGATGGTGATCACGGTCTGGCTGCACATGTATCGCGTATTCTTGACCGGCAGTTACAAACCGCCGCGGGAATTCAATTGGGTGGTCGGAGTGATTCTGTTGTTGCTCACGCTGCTGATGTCCTTTACCGGCTACCTCTTGCCGTGGGATCAGCTGGCGATCTGGGCGATCACGGTCGGTTCGAACATGGCCCGTGCCACTCCGTTCCTGGGTTACGAAGGTCCGGGGGCGCAGTTGTTGAGCGTCGATGGGATTGACATGATTACCAATGCCTCCGATGCGCGCTTCGGGTTGCTCGGCGCGCGCTTCGTCGGCGAGGAAACGTTAAATCGCTTTTATGTGTTGCACTGTATCGCGATTCCGCTGGGCGTGGCGCTGTTGCTGGCGATCCACTTCTGGCGCGTCCGCAAGGACGGCGGTATCAGTGCGCCAATGTAGTCACGAATGCAGGCGCACTTTGTGTGCCGTAACAGGGGTTGAGGGCGCACGGAGTGTGCCCGCTACTAGAAACATATGCACCACATAGATCAGGACCTGTTTCTCGGGAAGGTTTCCGGTTTTCTCGGCGGCTACTTCTTGTTTGTGGCCGTGATGAACGCCGTCGCCGCATTTTACCTGTGGCGCACGGGCCGTTCGAAGGAACTGTTTCGAGTCGGCGGATTGCCCGTCACTACGGCGTTGTTCTGGCTGGCGATCGCCATGATCTTGACGATCGCTTCCGCGTTCGCGTTCGGAGGCACGCCGTGGGGCATGCCTCTCGTGCTGATGGACTTTGCCGACTGGTTGATGAGTCCGGTGGTTTACACGGTGGGCAGTTTGGCGGTCCTGTCGTTGATGTTTGTGGCGCGCGACTTCTTCGTGCGTCCTTTCGTGGCCTGGTCCGGATTGAATATCGCTCTGTTCCTGATGGGCCTGTCCATGACCGACCAGGATTTTTATTCGATCGTAGGGAAGCCGGACAACGTGCCGATTGTGGGCATGGTTTTCCTGTTGGGTTACTTTACCTGGCTGGGCGCCTACAAGGCCGTCATCAACGACCGCCGGATCGCCAACGGCGAGGAACCGCTGGAAGCGTTGGATAAAGAAAAGGTTCTGGTCTGGCCCGATCTGGTCTACACCGAATTGATCTGCATGGTCGCGCTCACAGCACTGCTGATCGTCTGGGCGATTGTTCTGAAAGCGCCTTTGGAAGAACCGGCCAGCGCGGTCAAGACACCGAACCCGTCCAAGGCTCCCTGGTACTTCCTGGGGCTGCAGGAAATGCTGGTCTATTACGATCCCTGGATGGCGGGTGTGGTGCTGCCCAGTATGGTCGTCTTTGGACTGATGGCGATCCCGTTTCTCGACTTCAACAAGAAGGGCAATGGCTACTACACGATCGCGGATCGAAAGTTCGCCTACGTCACATTCCAGTTTGGATTCCTGGTGCTGTGGGTGACGTTGATCGTCATGGGGACTTTCTTACGCGGTCCCAACTGGAACTTCTTCGGCCCTTACGAGGCGTGGGATCCCCATAAGGTAGTCGCCCTGAATAACGTGGACCTGTCCGAATACTTCTGGATATCGGCGTTAGGGCAGGCTCGGCCGAAAGCGCCTAGTGACGCGTCGACGGCAGTGCAACTCGGTTACATCCTGCTGCGTGAATCCCCGGGCATCGTCTTGCTGCTGCTGTACCTTGGCGCGCTGCCTCCGGCACTGGTGTTGTACAGCCGCTTCTTTCGAGACTTGTTTGTCCGCATGGGCTTCCTCCGGTACATGGTGCTGTCCAACCTGTTGTTGATGATGATGTTGTTGCCGATCAAGATGGTCGCGCGCTGGACCGTGAATATGAAGTACTTTATTGCGATTCCTGAATACTTTTTGAATTTTTAAGAACCAACGTCAAACGCGGGCCGTTGGAACCGGTGCTTGGAGCAGGCTCGGGACCGTGGCCAGTCGTGACACGACGCGCAAGCGAGTGAGTAGAGCAAGATGCCAGCAACGGAACAAACATGGCGCAATCAACGGTTGATGCACATCATCTTCGCAGTCAGCGGAGTGCTGTTGCTGATCTCAACGATCTGGATGTTCGTCGCCGACCACGATCGTTCCTGGAAGCCGTACCAACTGAAATTTGCCGCTGTTGAAATCGAAGTCAACAATCGGCGCGGCCTGCAGTACGCCACCGAAGACGCGCAAAAGGAACACGAGCGGCTGGCGAGGGAGCTTTCCGCCGCCCGCAGTCAAGCTTTCGACCCCGAAACGCTGCAGCGTTTCAAGGCGGAGGTCCATTCGGTCGATCCAGATTACTCGTTCACGGCCATTGACGATCTCGTGACCGAACTGGACGCGCTGGCGGAAACCGCCGCGGAAAAGCGCGTCGTCGTGGAGGAAGCCGAGAAGAATCTGGAAGCCGCCCGCAAGGCCGTCGCCGACAGCGTGAAGGCGTTGAAAAAGCAGCAACGCGATCTGGCCAAGAAGACGGAGGGCGTCACGGCCGAAACGGTGGCCGCGGCGGAGCAGGCCGTTACGGCGGCTCAAGAGGCCGTGGTGGCAGCGCGGGAAGGTCTTAGCGACGCCGAGAAGGACGCGATCGATGCGGAAAACAAAGCCGCTGAAAAACGCCAACAGATTCTGGCTCGCTTGGGAAACATCGTCCGCGCGGCGCGTTTTCGCGAGGATTCCGAATTGGGAGTTCGCAAGTTTACTGCCGCTGATCGCGACGCCGCCATCGCGAAACTCGGGCTGATGGACCTGGCGCCGCAGGCCGAGCAGGAAGCGCAACAACGGGTTGTCGACGAGTTGAAGCAGAAGTTCGCCGATCTGACCTTGTCGTACCAGGCAGCCAGCAGCCACCGCAAGAAGTTGCAGGACCTTGTGAAGTCCCTGACTGCCACGGAAGACGACGCGCTGAAGGCCTTTGACTCGCATCAAGCTACACTCGCGTCTCTGAAGAAGACCAACGTCGACTTGCGCAGCACGTACTTCACGGATTCCTTTCCGTTCCTGGGCAAGAAGTGGTTGGAATTGCCCATCCTGGACGCCTTCAACTCTCCGCGCAAGATCGACAATTTGTGGAGCGATGATTTAGAAATCAATTACAGCTCGGCCTTCGTGCGCCGCTTTGACCGCTGCACGACTTGCCATCAGGGGATGCAGAAGACGATGCCTGGATCGGCCGTCGATCCTGCGTACATCCACAACAAGGCCGTCGATTTTGTCCTGGTGGCGCCGTCCAAGTCGCAATATGAAGAAGCGGCGACCGACATTGTGGGAGAGCCTCGCAGCGCGGTGGAATTGCTTGAGCTGCTGTATTGACTGCGCCTGGCCGACGAGGGGCTGCTGGATCGCAACGATGTGACGGTCAGCTACGTGGAGCCGGAATCGTTGGCCGCCACGGCCACGGTCGCCGGAGAAGAAACAACGAAGGTCAGCGGGCTCGAAATTCGCGAATCGCTGTTGCTCCCTTCGAAGGACAAGGAACAGACGGTCGTTCCCGGCCTCTTGCTGGGTGATGTGATCACGGCGATCGATGGCGATCCGATGTACGAACCGCAGCGTGCGGCTGTCCGTTTACTCGACATTGCCAAACGAGGTGGAGATGTCGCGGTATCGATTTCCGTCCGCCGCGGCTTGCCCAATCCCTACACCAGCCATCCGCGGCTGGATCTTTATGTGGGTTCGTTGAGTCCCCACAAGATGGCGACCTTCGCCTGTACGATTTGCCACGAAGGGCAGGGGAGTGCGACGGACTTTGAATGGGCCTCGCATACACCCAACACCGAAAAGGACCGCGGAGAATGGACCAGGGAGTACGGCTGGTTCGACAACCATCATTGGATCTACCCAATGTATCCCAAGCGTTTTGCGGAATCGGCTTGCCTGAAGTGCCATCACGATGTCGTGGAATTGCAGGCCTCGGATCGTTATCCCGATGCCCCCGCACCAAAAGTCGTCCGCGGTTATGACCTGGTGAGAAAGTATGGCTGCTACGGTTGCCATGAAATCAATGGTTACGATGCGGGCAGGTCCATTGGTCCCGACTTGCGGCTGGAGCCCAATTACTTCGCGGCCGCGCAGCAACTGCAGGCGTTGGAGGGAGAGAACTTGACTTCCCAGCAGGCAGAATGGGCCGCGGCCTTGGTGGAGCATCCTGAATTGAACGATGTCCGCCATCTGTTGTACGAATCGCTGGCGAGTGACCAGGCGTCCGAAACTCCGGTTCTCGGCACGTACACGCATGCCGTGGTGACCCCGTTGTTCAAGGATGTCGAATCGCCAGGCAAGCTGCGCAAGTCTGGACCGGCATTGCGGTACGTCGGGAAGAAGCTGGATAGCGCGTTCCTGTACGACTGGATCCGCGAACCGAAGCACTTCCGTCCCGGCACGCGGATGCCGCAGTTCTTCGGGTTGCACAAACACAATCAGGGTGAGGAGCAGGCACCGAAATACGAACCCATAGAAATCGCCAGCACGGTGGCGTATTTGAAACACTACAGCCAGCCGTTTGACTACCTGCCGGCACCCGAGGCCGTCACGAACGTCACGGCGCCGCAGCTGGCCGAGTTCGAAGCGAACCACGCCGAGCAATTCGAACGCGGTCGGCGCCGCTTTCAGACGCGCGGCTGCCTGGCCTGTCATACGCACGACGCGTTTCCCGACGCCAAGGCCATGAATTCGCCCACCCATATCGTCCAGGGCCCGGACCTCTCCGGCGTCGGCACGAAGTTCTCGCCCGATCGAAACCCTGACGGGCCGAAATGGCTCTATAGCTGGGTCAAGGAGCCGACGAAGTACCATGTGCGAACGGTCATGCCCGATCTGTTTCTGGACGAGATCGCCGAAAAGGACGCCGCCGGCAAATTAACCGGCGAAGTCACCGATCCTGCGGAAGATATCGTCCTCTACCTGCTCGCCGCCTCGCGGACCGATTGGCAACCCGCGGACGGTACGGTCGTCGATCCGCTCTCGCTTTCCGATGAAACGCTCGACGAACTCGCCTTGGACTACCTCAAAGACGCCTTCTACGAAGTTACCGCGGAACGCTACCTGGCCGAAGGCATTCCGCAGAACCTGGCAAACAGCCTTAAAGGCGCCGAGCGGGAGCTGGTCGTTAGCGAAGGCAGCCCGCATTCGAAGGAAAAGAAGTTGCTGTACGTTGGCAAGAAGACGATTGCCAAGTACGGCTGCTACGGCTGTCACGACATTCCTGGATTTGAAGATGCGAAGCCGATCGGTACGACGATGGCCGACTGGGGACGCAAGGATCCGTCGAAGCTGGCCTTCGAACACGTGACGCATTACTTGGAACCTCAACATGGCGGCGGGGCGCATGCGGCCGGACATGGGGATGCCGCTGGCGGCGGGCACGCAGAATCGGATGATCCCATTCCGGACTACTACATGCACCAGATCGAGATGGGGCATCGCGCCGGATTTGCTTACCAGAAACTGCGCGAACCACGCAGCTACGATTACCACAAGACCGCTAACAAGCGCTATAACGAACGCCTGCGGATGCCTCAGTTCCCGTTCGACGTGGGTGAACGGGAAGCAGTCATTACCTTCTTGCTCGGTCTCGTGGCCGAACCGCCTGCCGACAAGTACGTTTATCATCCCAATGAGAGGATGCGAGCCATCATCGACGGGAAAGTCGTACTCGAAAAGTACAACTGCGGCGGCTGCCACATCCTGGAAGCAGAACGCTGGGACCTGGAGTACAAGCCGGGTGAATTCGGCCCACAGCTGGTTGCGACCACGCCCTATCCGTTCGAAGCAACGCCGATCGCGACCGACGAGCTGGCGAAGACCATGGTGGAAGACCGTCGTGGCAAGCGGACCGGAAGCATCGTCGGCTTGCCGACGATCGCGGATGATGGGCTTCCGCTGGTTACCGATATTGACGAAGTCCCGCTCGACAACGGCGAAGAGTACGAATTGTCGGAGCTTTCGTTCCCGTTCACGCTCTACGAACCTACTGCCTTGGATGGGGAGGTCTATGAAGTCGGCCGCGCCCCGGTCCTCGTCTTCCCCGAGCAACTTAAGAACAAGTACGGAACGCGCGGCGGCTACCTGACCAAATACTTGCTGCCCCACGTCACACGCTACGAAAAGGAGCTCAACCCGCAAGCGAAGGGCAGCGAAGCTTTGAGCTGGCTGCCGCCACCGCTACTGGGCGAAGGCCAAAAAGTCCAACCGGATTGGCTCCATAATTTCCTCTTGGAGCCCTATCCCATCCGTCCCGCGGTGGTCTTGCGAATGCCCCGCTTCAACATGACGGCGGACGAAGCCACCAAGCTGGTCGGGTATTTTGCCGCGATCGACAGCGCCAACTTCCCCTATGAACATAGCCTGCGTCGGTCGGCCGACCATTTGGCGGAACGTGACGCGGAATATCGCGCGAAACTGGAAAATGAACCCGACGCGGAAAGTGGCGTTCGTCTCGAGCACGCCTTCAAGAACATCGTGATCAACAAAGAGTATTGTACCAAGTGTCACATGGTGGGGGATTTCGTACCCGATCAAACCGATCGCGCCATGGGTCCGAATCTGGGCATGGTCTATCAGCGGCTGCGACCGGAGTACTTGCGAAACTGGATCGCGAATCCGAAGCAGTTCCTGCCGTACACGGCGATGCCCGTGAATATCGCCTACGACAAACCGCTCGACCAGAAACTGTATCACGGCACGAGTAGCGAACAGTTGGACGCCGTGACCGATGTATTGATGAACTTCGATTTGTATTCTAAGCAGCAAAGTTCCGTAACGGCCGTCGTGAACGAACTGTATCCCAAGCCGGAAGAAGCGGACGCGGCCACGGTCCCGCAGGCCGCTGCGGCACCAGCGGAATTGGAACCTGCGACGAATTGACCGTCCTTGGTGCGGTTCTCCAGATCGGTATCATATGAATATAATAAGACAGGTGCATGTTCCATAATCAACTCATCGTAAACCCCGCCTTTACCAACTCGACCCGCGTCGCTGTACGGCAGCGTGGCCGGTTCGGGGCGTCCCACCCATGCAATGCCCAGGGAAACGCCGGGCATTCAAAATCGCTAGGCCAGCTTCATGGAGAGTCAGTCTGGTCGGAATAGGAGTAACAAGATGGCACGTTTAAACAGTTTTCTTTTCCTTAGTCTGGTTGTTGCGTTGAACTCGCAGGCCTCTGCCGAGGGTTGGGGGGATCTTCGCGGTAAGATTGTTTTTGACGGCAAGGCGCCGGCCCGCACTAAGTTGGTGGTCAATAAGGATGAGGCTTTTTGCGGCCCGTTCAATTTACTGAGCGAAGACCTCGTCGTGGGCGAGGACGGTGGAGTGCGTGATGTGGTCGTATCGCTCTACCTGGGTCGTGGTGATGCGGCGCCCCCGATTCACGAAAGTTATGACGAAACGGCCGATGCGGAAGTGCGCTTGGACAACAAGAATTGCCGCTTCGATCCGCGCATCTGCCTGCTGCGGACGACGCAGACTTTAGTCGTCGGCAACCCCGATCAAGTAGCCCATAACACGAACGTGCAAACGTTTAAAAACCCTGGTGTGAACCCGATGATTCCCTGGGGTGCTCAGTTGAAGATGAAATTTAAGTCTGCCGAGTCGTTTCCGGCTACCGTCTCGTGCAACATTCATCCCTGGATGCAGGGACGACTGGTCATCAAGGACAATCCTTACATGGCCGTCACGGACGAAAAGGGTGAGTTTGTTATTAAGAACCTGCCTGCTGGAAAGCACACGTTCCATTTCTGGCACCAGGCCGGAAATATCGATAGCGTCACCCGCGACGGCAAGAAAGAAGAATGGTCCCGCGGCCGTGTCGAATTCGAAATTGAAGACGGCGACGAGAACAATCTCGGCGAGATCAAAGTACCTGCGGCCGTGCTGCAGTAAGTGCCACAAGGATGATCATGAAACCGATTCGACAATCGATGCGCGCAGCCGGCTTTGTCATGGCCGGCTGCGTGTTGCTTGCTCTCAGTGGCTGCGGCGGGAACATACCCGGCAACGTATCGCCGGACCTGAC
>CALBSZ010000014.1 GCA_937967665.1 uncultured Planctomycetaceae bacterium | reverse complement strand
GTGTTGCCGTACTCGTTCTATTTTCAGACCTGGCACCGGACGCGGGCCATCAGCGGCGGCGCCCTCAACGACAAGGGGTCGCACTATACGGATGTGTTCAACTGGTTCACGGAAGGACGATGCCTGCAGGTCAACGCGTTTGGAGGTCGAAACGTCTTTCAGACTCGCCGGGATGCTCCTGAATTCTGCGCAGTCTGCGACTGGGACTGTCCCTACCGCGCGACCGAAATTCGACCGGACACCCCGGACCAGACGCGCGGCGCAGTGGACGCGACATTCCGTAACGAAGTCGATCCACTGAAACGAAAGGACAACTGCGTCTACAAGGCGGGCGCCGATATCTTTGACCACGCTTCCATTCACTACCAATCCGACGATGGAATCGTGGCGACGATCTCCTACACGGTGTACGGTCCGCAATCGGAAGACGAGGAGACTTTGGAACTTGTCGGGACGCGGGGACGGATGATCCTGACTCGGCTGAAGGGCGAAATCGATCTCGTCACGGACTATGGTGACCGACGACACGAAGTGGTGACATGCCGGGCCGAGGCGTTCGACTCATCGCACTTTGGAGCGGACCGCCAACTGATCAAGGAGCTTGTCGCGTTTGCACGGGGCGGGACTTCTCCCGTCACCGGCTGGCACGGCATGGAGGCAACCCGAATGACGCGTGCGGCCATGCAGTCGATTGACGAGGGAGGAACGACTATTCGAATGGCTGACTTGCCGGACGGACCGTCGTTGTAAGGACAGTATCGGAGGACAGTTGCCGGTTGTTCGCCTGACCGGCGGAGTTGACGAGAGATTCGGTCATTGGTTCTGCCGAGCATCAAGATCGGCTTCTCCGGAGCAGTCCATGAATTCATCGCCTGGTGAATCGGAGGCCGGCCGGATCTCGTGGCGCTATCCGCTGTTGTGCGGCATGATGTTTCTCCAGTTCGCGGTTTACGGATTATGGCTGCCGATCGCCGGCCGGTTTCTCAAGGCGGATCCCATTACGGAAGGCGGGCTGGGCTTCAGCGACTCACAGGTGGGCTGGATCATCGGGCTGGCGGCTTCGATTGGAGCCATCTGCTCCCCTTTCGTGACACAGTTCGCGGACCGCCATTTTTCCGCCCAGCGATTTCTCGGGGTGTTGATGGTGTGCGGCGGTATCGTCAAGCTGGTCACGGTGAGGCAAACGAGCTTCGCCGCCTGGCTGTGGCTGTCGATTTTGTTCGCACTGTTGTTCATGCCGGCGGCCGCGATCTGTAATGCGCTCGCGATGCGGCACCTGGCAGATCCGACGCGCCAGTTTCCACGAGTTCGACTGTGGACGACTGTCGGGTGGATTGCGGTGGCGTGGTTTTTTCCGCTCGTGGCATTGAAGACCAACGTCCGGTTTCAGTGGCTGCCGCCTTTTTTCGCCGGGGATGACGTTGACCTGATTGCGGCGAAGATGCTGACGTCCGACCGCTGGTCGGGCTTGCTCGCGATCGGCTACGGCATCCTGGCCTTCTTTCTGCTCCCGGAGACGCCCCCGGTAAAATCTGCACGAAAGCGATTCGCGGCATTCGACGCGTTCGCGATGCTGAAGCGTCCGTCGTATTGCGTGCTGCTCGCCGTCACGCTTCTGCTGAGCATCACGCACGTCAACTACTTCGTCCAGATGTCGTCGTTTCTCAAGGTGGTCGGACTGGACGACGCGTACACGATGCCCGCCATGTCGCTGGGACAGGCGGTGGAACTGATGATGTATCTCGTCTTGGGCGGCCTGCTGGCGAAGTTCGGTTTTCGCTCAATGCTGATGTTGGGGATCCTCGGCTTCGTCGCGCGGTTCAGCATTCACGCGGCAACCACGCTGCCTGTCTGGTGTCAGGTCATCGGGCAGGCATTTCACGGGCTTTGCTACGCATTCTTCTTTTCGACCTGCATCATCTACGTCGACCGCACCGCTCCACCGGACGTCAAGAATTCCGCTCAATCGGTGTTCAACTTCGTCTTCTACGGTGTGGGCCCGTTGCTGGCCGTCCAGGTCAACTCCCTGCTGGCTGAATCGTTTGCAGGTTCGAACGGCCTGGATGCGGTGGGATACGGCAAGTACTGGGGCGTGAT
>CALBSZ010000013.1 GCA_937967665.1 uncultured Planctomycetaceae bacterium | reverse complement strand
TGATTTCTCCGGAACTCAGGCCCTCACCTCCACAGCCGCCGCGGCGAGTAACGACAGCCTGCCATTGACCTACCATGAGTTTAACCTTTCTTCCGATTTGAATCTCTTGCAGACGGGCGCCAATAATGTTTTGGCCATCCACGCCATCAATGTGCAGGACGACGCCACCGGGCTGCTGGCCCTTGCGGAACTGGAAGTCGTGGAAGTCTTGAGTACCAATCTGTCTTACATGGCCAACCCGACTCCCGACGCCGCGAATGCGACCGGTTCCATCGGCGCGCTGTATCCCCCAACTTTTTCCGTCGACGGCGGTACGTTCACCTCTGATTTCAACCTGACGCTCACGTCACCCGATCCCAGTGCTGCGATTCGGTACACCAATGACCTGTCCGAGCCGACCGAGAACTCCATTCTCTACACCGGTCCGATCAGCATTACGGGAACGACGCAGATCCGAGCCCGCGCGTTCCGCACGGATTACGTGCCGAGTGAGATTGTGACGGAGTCGTATTTGCGGTTGGGTGCGGACCTGCAGAACTACCTGGGTTCGGGGCAGGCGTTCCAGTCAGACATCCCGTTTATCGTCTTGGATACCTTTGGGCAGGGTATTGACGCGAGCGACTTCAAAAACATCGCGTTCGAACTGTACGAACCGACGTCCGCGGGGCCGGCCAGTTTTGCGGATGACCCGACGTTACAGAGCCGAGCCGGGTTGAAGGTCCGCGGCTCGAGTAGCTCGGGATTCAGCAAACGGCCGTACGCTTTGGAATTGCGCGAGGACTACAGCGACGACGATGACGCGAAGGCGTTGCTCGGCATGGAAGCCGAATCGGACTGGGTGTTGCACGGACCGTATGTCTTCGATCGCACGTTCACGCACAACGCATTCATCTTCGAACTCAGTCAGCAACTGGGCGTGGACGCGATGGATACGCGTTTTATCGAAGTCTTCAACAACCAGGATGGCGGCGAGTTGACGTACGGCGACTATTTCGGCGTGTACGTGTTGATCGAAAAGATCAAACGGGACGCTGGTCGCGTCGACGTGCAAAAGCTGTCTCCGCAGTATTCGACCGAGCCCGAAATCAGCGGCGGGTATGTGCTGAAGATCGATCGCGCTGACCCAGGAGATACCGGCTTCAACGCGGGCGGTCAGACGTGGCGTTACGTCGACCCGAAGGAAATTGAGATTGAACAAAATCCGCTGCAGCAGGCCTATATAACGCAGTACATCAATGAATTCTGGGCCGCTCTCAGCAGCTCGACGTTCACGCATCCCACGACAGGACAGCCCTATTCGGCTTGGGTGGATGTCGCTGCTGCGATTGACCATCATCTGCTCAACGAACTGATGCTGAATGTCGATGCGTTGCGGCTCAGCGGCTACTGGTATAAGGACCGCGATGGCCTGCTCACACCTGGGCCGATCTGGGATTTCGATCGTGCCGCTGAATCCGCGGACGGCCGCGACGACAATCCCGCCACCTGGTATATGGACATCGAGGGCGTGCCCAACCTGTGGAAGCGTTTCTTTGTCGACTTGGAGTTCCGGCAGGCCTACATTGACCGGTGGGTGGAACTGCGGCAAGGCAAATTCAGCGATGCGAACTTGTTTGCGTCGCTTGATAACTTGATAGAAGGTCTGGGGCCCGATGTCACGACCAACAACCCGGTCGAACCGGCATCCATGACCCGGGATACGGCCCGCTGGGATCAGGACCCGCGCAACGGCAGTAACTATCCCAGCGGCGAGCTGAACGGAACGTGGAAAGGCGAAATCGCCCATATGAAAGCGTGGCTTGCCGCCCGGACGGCGTGGTTGGATAGCTTGTTCGTGGCACCGCCGACGATTTCGCAGGGAGGCGTCATTATGCCGCCGCACACCGTGACGCTCAGCGGCCCCGCCGGCGTAAGCATTTACTACACCACCGACGGCAGCGACCCGCGTGAAAGCGGCGGCGGCATTTCGCCCCAGGCCCAGTTGTACACGGGCCCCTTCAGCGTCACCACGACGACCCTTGTCAAAGCGATATCGTATGACCCGACGCACAATGTCGACACGCCCAGTGCGAATCCGTCGGCCTGGGATCAGTCCGGCGCGGGGATCGTGGACCAGGAAATGTGGAGTGGGCTGAGCACATCGGCTTTCACGCTGGAATCGCCGCCGTCCATTCGGATTACCGAAGTCAACTATCATCCACGCAATCCCGACGCGGACGAACTGGCCATCGATCCATCGCTGGACGACAATGATTTCGAATTCGTGGAAATCAAAAACATCGGTTCGAATCCCGTCAACCTTGTGGGCACTCAGTTTACCAACGGCATCAGTTTCACATTCCCCAACATGATCCTGAATCCGGGCGCGTTCACCTTGGTCGTAAAAGATCCGGGAGGGTTCGAGGCACGCTATGGGACGGGCTTGAATGTCGCCGGGGTCTATTCCGGATCGCTTTCGAATGGCGGCGAACGCATTGTTCTGCTCGACGCCCTCGGCGCGGTCATCCACGACTTCCAGTACGACGTTTCCGGCGCCTGGCCGGGCCGCGCCGATGGCAAAGGAAGTTCGCTCGAAGTGCGAGACGTGGCGGGTGACTACGACAACGACAACAACTGGCGTCCCAGTCAGGAGTATCATGGCTCTCCCGGGTTCGACGGCGTGACGTATACGGATATCGTTATCAACGAAGTTCTCACGCATACGGACCCCCCGCTGGTTGACTTCGTCGAACTCTACAACACCACGTCGACACCCATTGATATCTCGGGCTGGTATCTCAGCGACAGTAGCGGAGACTACCGCAAGTTCGAGATTCCGAACGACGACCCGCTGGCGGGAGGCGGTTATGTGACTTTTGACGAAGACGATTTCAACTTGTCCATGGGCGTGGACCCGAATGACTTCTCGTTCAGCAGCGCCCATGGCGACGACGTCTACCTGCTACAGACCGACGCGAACGGAGAGTTCACGCGCTTCGTGGACCATGTGGAATTTGGGGCTGCTCGGAACGCGGAATCCTTTGGGCGCTGGCCAAACGGCGTCGGTGAACTCTACCCTTTGGTGGCGATTACCGAGTCGGCTCACAACGCCCCGCCGCGCGTCGGTCCGGTCGTGATCAGCGAAATCATGTACAACCCACCCAATCCGGATGGCCCCGGCGGAATCGACCCGGACGATTTGGAATTCGTCGAAATCTACAACGGCGGCACGCAGACCGAATCACTCAACCGCTGGAAGCTGTTGGACGCTGTGGGTTTCGAATTTGCCGATGGCACACTGCTGGCTCCAATGGAAGCCATTGTGGTCATCTCGTTCAACCCTGACGATCCGCTCAATGCTTCGCGGCTGGCGGACTTTCGCAATCATTACGGGATCGACAATTCGGTCAGGCTGTTCGGCGGTTACTCCGGGAAGTTGAACAATGGCGGCGAAGATCTCATCTTGAGTCGTCCCGATATGCCTCCGGATACGGAGCCCAATTTCTATCCTGAACTGCTGGAAGACGAAGCGGACTACGACGACGATCCGCCCTGGCCGACCGCGCCGGACGGGACCGGCAAGGCGCTCGTGCGACTTGCGCCCGATACGTTCGGTAACGATCCGGCCAGTTGGCAACCGGACGACCCGACACCGGGAACGGTGCCGTTCCATCCAACGGGACCGACCGTGGTCGATCGCCGCGTGCTATATGGGAATTCTTCATTCGCTGACGACGCCGCGATCGCAACCAACAAATTTGCCTTGCGTCCGGGAGCTTCGGCCACTTTCGCCAACTACAGCAGTTACCATCTGGGGATCAACGCCATCGTGGTGGATGCGGCCAATTTTCCGCAAGATCCCACGCTGGGCGACTTTGAATTCCGCACCGGCAACAGCAACGATCTCGCGGGGTGGTCGTTGATTTCCGCTAGCAGTGTCGCTGTCAGTGACGGCGCGGGATTACTTGGTTCAAAACGAATCCGTGTTTTCTTCGCGGATCACCAAATCGAAAACGAATGGGTGCAAGTCACGGTCAGAGCCACGGCCAATACCGGGCTGACCGCGCCGGACGTGTTCTACTTCGGCAGTGTTGTGGGTGACACGGGCGATTCGTCAAGTCACACGCTGGTCAACGCCTTTGATCTCAACGGCGTCCGCAGCCACGCGGGAACGGCCGACATCAACAGCCCCTACGACTTCGATCGCAATCAACTCGTCGACGGTGCGGACTTCGCGGCCGCTCGGGACGGCCATACGAATTTCACTACCGCGGTGAAGTTGATTACTCCCGTCCTGCTGCCGCCGCCACCGGCGGCGATCGTGTGGTCGCCGTCCTCGGCCACGAGCGGCACGAAGATAGAAGCACGGTCGATCATGCGGGACTTTCCCGAGCGGCGTGCCGTTCGCGCTGCGGGTGGTCCTCTTATCACGGCCGAGTCTCGATCGTTGCGATCGCATCCTACCGCGCGCGAAGACGCGAACACGGACGATTTCGACGAATTGCTGCTGACACTGGCCGAGTCGCGTTTGGATCGAGAGCGTTGATTCCCACCGATTTCACGCGGGGATCGCAGTGTGGTATATTCTGAAGCAACTCGCACACCGCCCCTGTTGGAGCTTCCCCGATGCCGCAGAAACTGTTGCTGTCCACCACGTTCTTCCTGACTTTGACCGCCACGGTACTGTTTGCGGCGGAGCGGCCTAACTTTGTGTGGTTGGTCTCCGAGGACAATTCCAAGCACTATCTCAAACTGTTTGACGAACACGGAGCAGAGACGCCGCGGATCGAACAACTGGCAAGCCAGGGCCTGGCGTTCGACCATGCTTTTTCGAACGCTCCCGTCTGCAGCGTCGCTCGCACGACGCTGATCACCGGCTGCTATGCGCCGCGAATCGGAACGCAGTTTCATCGCCGCAGCGTGATGGTGCCGATGCCGGATGGCCTGCGCATGATTCCCGCCTACCTGCGTGAAGCGGGCTACTACACGACCAACAACTCGAAAAAGGATTACAACGCAATCGAAGGGCCTGGGGTCTGGGATGCTTCGTCGAAAAAGGCCAACTGGCGGGCGCGTCGCGAGGGTCAGCCATTTTTTCACATGCAGAGTTTCGGGGCCTCGCACGAAAGCTCGCTGCATTTTCCGGCCAGCGTCATGCAGAGGGATAAGACCCATACCGATCCGGCGACAGTGTTCGTCGCGCCGTATCATCCCGACACCCCGACGTTCCGCTACACCTACGCAAGGTATCACGATCGCATGCAGGTGATTGACCGCCAGGTCGGCGAAGTCGTCGATCAACTCGAAGCCGACGGGCTACTGGAAGATACGTTCGTGTTCTACTTCGGTGATCATGGAGGCGTGTTGCCTCGGGGCAAAGGCTACGCGTACGAAAGCGGCTTGCATATCCCACTGGTTGTTCGCGTTCCCGAGAATTTCAAGCACCTGGTCGATGCGGAACGAGGATCGCGGGTTCGCGGGTTTGTTAGCTTTATCGATTTCGGTCCGACGCTGCTGCACCTGGCCGGGTTGCCCGTTCCGAAACAGGTGGATGGACGCCCGTTCCTGGGAGCCGGCATTACGGCGGCGGAGGTCGACTCGCGCGATGAGGCGTTCGGGTACGCCGACCGTTTCGACGAAAAGTACGACCTGGTGCGCACCTTGCGGAAGGGCAAATACGAGTACGTGCGCAACTATCAACCCTTCAACTTCGACGGATTACAGAACAACTACCGTTATAGGATGCTGGCCTATGCGGAATGGCGTCGTCTCTATCACGACGGCAAGCTGAATTCCATTCAGGCCCAGTTCTTCGAACCTCGTGCCGCGGAAGCCCTGTATGACCTCGAACGGGATCCCCACGAAACCCGGAACCTGGCCGGCGACGACCAGTACGCCGACGTGGTGAAAGAGCTGCGGGAACGAATGCAGCAGCAAGTCAAGGGAATGCCCGACTTGAGCTTCTATCCGGAAAGTGAGCTTGTCGCTGCGGCGTTTGAAAATCCCGTACGTTTTGGCCAACAGAATCAAACGGAGATTGCCGCGCTTGTCGATATCGCCGACCTGAGTCTCGTTTCGTTCGAAAAGGCCGCGACCGGAATTGCCGCGGCCCTGGAGTCGGAGAACCCATGGCGCCGCTATTGGGGGCTGATTGCCTGCGGTTGTCATGGGCCCGCCGCTGTGGAACGGTTTGCCGAAACAGCGCGGACGATCGCTGCACGCGACGACAACCTGCTGGTGCGCGTACGCGCTGCTGAGTTTCTGGGACTGACAGCTGCCGGCGATCCGCGCCCCACGATCCTCGACGCGTTGTCGAAGTCCACCAGCGGTGTGGAAACGAACCTGATCTTGAACTCGCTGGTGCTGCTTCAGGACGGCCCGCGGCAATACGACTTCGAGTTTTCTGCGCGCCACCTGACTTCCGCAGCGCGCAGCCATGGCGACGTAAAACGCCGTATTGAGTATCTTTCTCCGAAGCGGAAATAGCGTTCGCCGTCAGCTGGTAGACGTTCGCGACAGCGCAGGATGGATTTGCGGTACCAAGGGTAGTACAACAGCGCACGGTCGCGACAAAAGGGGACTGGCTCGGCGATCCAAACGGTGAACAGCTCGACAATGAGGCCGCGTCGCCGTGCCTGTCCCCTTTTTCGCAAGCTGCTTTTTTTCGCAAGCCCCCTTTTTTCGCAAGCCACGAGTAATATTGTGCCGCGAAAGGGGGACAGGCACCATCGATCCACCGCGTTTTCCGGGACGAGCCAAACACAACGATGGAGCCAGTCCCCGTTTCGCTACCGTCAACCCTGCGCTGTAGCAGTAGGGACGCTGCTGAAAGAGGCGATGGAGGGTGGCTGGGGTCGAGCGCCGCGAGCCCCCAGCATTGACCGCGTGTACCGAGCCGGCGTCTGCGGGTCAAACAGAACGGGTGCAGGAGTTTATTTCTCAGCAGATTCGATACAGGGCGGCGCTGCCTGGCTATGCCGCCGGTCGCAAGGACTCGTCCTGAGCGGTCGGTGGCAGGGACAGGACCACAGCTTCGTCGCTGCCCGCCGGGCTGTCGGCGGCCTTCTTGGAGGTAAAATCTTGCAGCAGCAGCTCGATGCGATTATTGAGTTCGTCCAGTTGGTCGAGGACTTCGTTTTGCC
>CALBSZ010000012.1 GCA_937967665.1 uncultured Planctomycetaceae bacterium | reverse complement strand
CCTCTGCCGCTCAACACTCGCCTCTCCATCGCCGGACACGACGTACAGCCACTGGTCGCTGCCGGGATGACGGTTGACAGGCCCGCCGGTTGAATCTCCTTTGGGCAACGCCATCACGGCCGCCTGCGAGCGGTCGTTACCTGCGACGATGTGAAAATTCGACTCAAATTCAAGTTGGCAGATTTGCATGATTCCTCTGTCATCATCGATAGGAAGCAGCGCGATCGCCGAAAGCCGGCCTCTTTTGGAATGACTCGTATGACAGCAACGTCAATGCCAAGCTAGAGAGCCACCGGGCGGACCGTTCTGGTGGGGCAGTCAACTTCTCCGCGCCGATCACACGACAAACTGTCGCACCTGGCAGACAGAAGCTCTCACGGTCGACGACGCTCTCCCAATTCGCGGAGATGCACGGGCGACGGGCGCTGGTACACAGTTTGCACCTGGGATTCCGTATTCCAATTCAATCCCTCAGGAGCATGTAAGCATGTGAAAGGAGAAAGCATGTCTGCCCCAAAGATTGACGTAAAGCAAGCGCGGCACGACGTCGAGGTATCCGACGCGCTGCTGGTTTGTGCCTACGACAGCCAGGACAAGTTTGAATCCAACCACTTGCAAGGGGCGATTCCGCTGGACGAGCTGCGGTCGAAAGAGGGCGAGCTGTCCAAACAGCGCGAAGCGATCTTCTATTGCGCGTGACCGAACGACGAAAGTTCGTCCGGTCGGGCGAAAGAGTATCAGGAGAAGGGTTTCGAAAACGCCAAGGCGCTCCGTGGCGGAGTGGAAGCCTGGAAAGAGGCAGGTTTCCCGATTGAGTCGACCGCCTAAGTCAGCCGGTTGGAACTGACAAGTCGCCGAGTAATCAGCCGTGTGCGCGATAGCGTCCAGTTTGCGCTGTGGGAACCGTTATCGAAACCGTGGGCAACCGGACTAGCGCCCAACGGCTGACTTCGAACCAAGTTTTGGCTATTGAATCTAAGCAGTGGAGCACGAGTGTGACCATCCAATCGATCAATCCGGCTACTGGCGAAGTCGCCGAGCATGACGAACAATCTGACGCTGAAGTCCAAGCCAAGCTCGGCCAGGCAGAACAAACGTTTTCGCAGTGGCGCGGTGTGTCGCTGTCCGAGCGGGCACAAGCGATGTCCGCGGCCGCCGACCAGTTGCGACGGCGGCGCGACGAGTACGCGGTACTGATCACCCAAGAGATGGGCAAGCCGATCGGTCAGGCAGAAGCAGAAATTGACAAATGCGCTTGGGTGTGCGAGTACTATGCGGAAAACGCCGCTCGTTTTCTCGCTCATCAGCCTGCCGACATCGACGACGCTCGCAGCTACGTTCGCTTCGACCCGCTCGGCCCGGTGCTGGCGATTATGCCGTGGAATTTTCCTTTCTGGCAAGTCTTCCGCTTCGCCGCGCCGGCGCTCGCGGCCGGGAACGTCGGCTTGCTGAAGCATGCATCCAACGTGCCGCAATGCGCAACGGCCATTGAGGACGTATTTCGCCGCGCGGGACTTCCCGACGGCGTCTTTACCTCGCTGAGAATTGGCAAGGACGCGACGGAGAAACTGATTGGCAATGCAGCGGTGAGGGCCGTGACACTAACCGGCAGCGAGCGCGCCGGCAAAGCGGTCGCCGCGGAGGCCGGCAAGCACCTCAAGAAGTGCGTCCTGGAACTGGGCGGCTCGGACCCGTTCCTTGTTCTAGCCGACGCCGATGTCCAACACGCGGCCGAGCAAGCGGCTCGTGCCAGAACGATCAACTCCGGTCAAAGCTGCATCGCGGCCAAACGGTTCATCGTCGAAGACTCGATCGCCGACGGGTTTACCACTGCTCTGGTCGCGGAGATGAATAAGCTCAAAGTGGGTGATCCCAGCGACCGTGAAACGGACATCGGCCCGCTGGCCCGCGGCGACTTGCGGGACGAGTTGCACAATCAAGTCCAGCGTTCCATCGAAGCGAGTGCGGAATTGCTATGTGGAGGCGAACTGCCGACTGGGAAGGGGTTCCTTTATCCGCCCACCGTGCTGGCCGGCGTTGAGCCCGGAATGGCCGCGTTTGAGGAAGAGACGTTCGGACCTGTGGCCGCCGTGATCCGCGCTCGCGATGTTGAACACGCGCTCGAACTCGCCAACCGGTCACGCTTTGGATTGGCTGCCAGCGTCTGGACCGCCGACGCGGCGCTCGGGGAGCAGTTGGCCGGCGAACTTGATTGCGGCTGTGTGTTTGTGAATGAAATCGTCAAATCCGACCCGCGCGTTCCCTTTGGCGGCGTCAAAAAGTCTGGTTTCGGCCGCGAACTTTCCAGCTGTGGCATCCGCGAGTTCACGAACATCAAGACCGTCTGGATGAAGTCGTTCGATGTGGTTGAGGAAGCGTCCAAGGAGTCGTTTCCCGCCAGCGACCCGCCAGCGTGGACGCCGGTGACCAGAGCATAGAAAGGAAACAACGCATGAATCAGGTAGCTGGCACGCTGTCAGAAAACGCCGGCGAACAGATCACCGGCATGGATACGGACGAACTGGCTGAGTGGTTCGAATGCCTCGACGATGTCGCGCTGCGGCACGGTGATGAGCAGGTGCGGCAACTGCTGGAAGCATTGCAGGGCCGCGCGAGCCGACTGGGGATTTGTCGAACGGCGGCGCTGAACACGCCGTACATCAACACGATTACTGCCGACGACCAGCCCGATTATCCCGGCGACGGCGCCATCGAGCGGCGGATCCGCAGCCTGATTCGCTGGAATGCGATGGCGATGGTTGTGCGGGCCAACCGCGAACATCAGGGAATAGGCGGGCACATCTCGACGTACGCTTCAGCGGCCACCCTGTTCGAGGTCGGCTTCAATCATTTCTTCCATGCCCGCACGGACGATCATTCGGGCGACTTTGTTTATTTCCAAGGGCACGCCTCGCCAGGTGTCTATGCGCGGGCGTTTTTGGAAGGGCGACTGAGCAAGGAGCAACTGGAAAACTTCCGCCGCGAAACGCCGCGTGGAACCGGCTTGTCCTCTTATCCGCACCCCTGGCTGATGCCCGGCTTCTGGCAGTTTCCCACCGTGTCGATGGGCTTGGCGCCGATCATGGCCGTCTATCAGGCGCGGTTTCTGAAATACCTGGAGAATCGCGGAATCGTCGATACGTCGCCGTCTCGCGTTTGGGCGATTGTGGGCGACGGTGAAATGGACGAGCCGGAATCGGTGGGGGCGCTGACTCTGGCCGCCCGCGAAAAGCTGGACAACCTGACGCTGGTTGTGAATTGCAACTTGCAGCGGCTCGACGGTCCAGTGCGCGGCAACGGCAAGATCATTCAAGAGTTGGAGAGCTTGTTCCGTGGCGCCGGCTGGAACGTGATCAAGGTGATCTGGGGCAGCGATTGGGACCCGCTGCTGGCAGCCGATGACGACGGGCAACTCGTGCAGCGGATGAATGATACGGTCGATGGGCAGTTTCAGAAATACACCGTCGCATCGGGCGAGTTCATTCGCGAAGACTTTTTCGGCAAGTCGCCCGAACTGCAGGCGCTGGTCGAAGACTTGTCGGACAAACAACTCCAGCGGCTCAACCGCGGCGGACACGATCCGCACAAGGTCTACGCCGCCTATCGCGCCGCGGTCGAATACGAAGATGGCCCCACGGTCATCCTCGCCAAGACCATCAAGGGTTACGGGCTGGGCGAAGCGGGCGAAGGCCGAAACATTACGCACAAGCAGAAGGAGTTGAATGAAGAGGAACTGTTGTCATTCCGCTCGCGATTCGACGTCCCCTTGGACGACGACGAAGTTGCCGACGCACCATTCTTCCGGCCGGAAGAAGACAGTGACGAGATGAAATATCTGCACGATCGCCGCGCGGTGCTCGGTGGCTCGTCGCCCGCACGCGTCGACAATGCACCGTCGGTGGAAGTCCCGCCGCTGGAAGACTTCTAGACGCTCCTGAAGGGAAGTGGCGAGCGGACGGCGTCGACGACGATGAGCTTCGATCGGATGCTCAGCGCGCTGCTCAAGAACGGCGCCATCGGCCAGCGGATCGTCCCCATCATTCCGGACGAAGCCCGCACGTTCGGTCTGGAGACTCTGTTCGGCCGCTGCGGAATCTACTCGCCGCACGGCCAGCGTTACGATCCGGTCGATGCGGAAAAGCTGATTCACTACAAGGAGTCCGCCGACGGCCAGTTGCTGGAAGAAGGGATTACGGAAGCAGGCGCGATGTCGTCCTTCATTGCAGCGGGGACGGCGTACAGCAGCCTGGCGACGCCGATGATTCCGTTTTACCTGTTCTATTCCATGTTTGGTTTCCAGCGCGTGGGCGATTTAATCTGGGCCGCCGCCGACGCCCGCGCAAAAGGATTTCTATTGGGCTGTACTGCAGGCCGCACGACGCTCAACGGCGAAGGCTTACAGCATCAGGACGGTCACAGCCAACTTGTCGCCACGACGGTTCCGAAGTTGCAAGCGTATGATCCTGCGTATGCCTACGAGGTCGCCGTGATCGTGCAGGACGGACTGCGCCGGATGTATCAGGACGGCGAGACGCTGCTCTATTACTTGACGCTTTACAACCAGAGCTGCGAAATGCCCGCCATGCCCGATGGCGTAGAGGACGGGATTCTGCGGGGGATGTATGAGGTGAGCAGCTTTGATGCCGGCGACGATGGTGCGCCGCGGGCTCAATTGTTCGGCAGCGGGACGATCTTACAGGAGGTGTTGGCGGCGCAACAGTTGTTGGCCGACAAGTTCGACGTTGCGAGCGACGTGTGGAGCGTCACCAGCTACTGCCAGTTGCGACGCGATGCCCGTGCGGCCCAGCGGCGCAACAGGCTCAACCCAGACGACCAGCCGCAGCTTAGTTATCTGGAAGAGATACTGGACGACCGCCAGGGGCCGTTCGTGGCGACGACCGATTACGTGTCCCTGGTCCCTGATCAGATTGCACCGTGGATCTCCGGCCGTTATGTCACGCTCGGCACGGAAGGTTTTGGCCGTAGTGACACCAAAGCCGCGCTGCGCGGGTATTTCGAAGTCAACGCCGCACACATCGCGTTGGCAACACTGACGGCACTGGCGGCCGATGAGCAATTCGACAAGAAGCAGCTGGAAAAAGCGCAAACCGAATTAGGCATCGATCCAGAGAAACGAGACCCTGTGACTGCGTGAGATTGATGTAGCTGCCGTCGCCAGACGGCGGTCTTCCACGCTCTGGCGAGCGTAGCTACGAACGGAGCTTCACCAATGGCAACCGAATTCAAACTTCCAGACTTGGGCGAAGGCGTCGAAAGCGCCGATGTATCGCGGATCGATGTCTCCAAGGGCGACGAGATCGAGGCCGATCAGAACGTCATGGAATTGGAGACCGAGAAGGCCGTGGCCGACTTGCCCTGCCCACACGCCGGCAAGGTAACCGAGATTCACGTTTCCAAGGGCGACACGATCAAAGTCGGCCAGACTCTGCTGACAATCGATGAAGTCACAGCGGCGACAGAAGAGGAATCCGACGGCGATCAACCTGAACAGGGGGACGTCGAGCCGAAAGATCGCGAGCAGTCCGACAAGGATGAAGCAGAGCAACGCTCCGCTGAGAAAGCCGACGACGCACCGCCGAAACCGGATGAAGAAGCCGAGATAAAGGAAGCATCGGATCAACAGCGTGAGGAAGAAGTCGGAACCGAAGCCGCCGCTCAATCCGAGCGACAGCGTGACGACACCGCCACCGAGGACAAATTCCAAGAAGAAACGGAGAAGGAAGAGGAACGCGCCGAGGGCGAGTCGGCCAAGGGCGAGTCGGCCGCGGCCGTTAATCGCCGCGAGGGAGACGGAAAGCACAGGCCGCCCCCCGCTGGTCCCGCCACGCGCCGCCTGGCTCGCAAACTGGACGTCGATCTCAACGACTTCCAACCGCCCGATGGCGACCGCATCCGCACGGAGGACGTTGTGCGGGCCTATGTCGAGAGCGGCAAAGCCGCCGCGCTGACCGCCGAACCGCTTCCCGACTTCACTCGGTTCGGGCCCGTGGACCGCGAGGCGCTCAACAAGATCGCTCAAACAGCCGCGCGCCGACTGTCCGCTTCATGGCGCACGATCCCCCAGGTGACCCAACACGGGTTGGCGGATATCACCCAATTGGAGTCCGCCCGCCGGCAGCATCTCGAACAAGCTGGCGACACCGCTCCGAAGATCACACTGACCTCGATCGCCGTGAAGTCCATCGCCGGATTGCTCAAGGAGTTTCCCAAATTCAACACTAGCCTGGACCAGGAAAGCAATGAACTGATCATTAAGAATTACTATCACATTGGAGTGGCCGTCGACACCGCTCACGGCTTGCTCGTTCCCGTGATCCGCGATGCCGATCGAAAGAGCATTGAACAAATTGCGTCTGAACTGGGAGACGTCGCCGACAAGGCTCGCCGTCGCCAGCTGGGCAAGGAAGACTTCGAAGGCGGGACGTTCACGGTTTCCAACCAAGGCGGCATCGGCGGCGGCGAGTTCACGCCGATCGTCAACTACCCGGAAGTCGCAATTTTAGGAATGGGCCGAGCACGCCCCGAAGTGCGATTGGTCGACGGCCAACCGGCTGAGCGACTGATGTTGCCCTTGTCGCTGACCTACGATCACCGAGTCATCAACGGTGCCGACGCCGCCCGCTTCATGGACCGGTTATCGCAAATCCTCGCGGACGAGTTCACGTTGCTGATTGCCACGTGAGATGGTCGCTGATCGAGAGTTCATCTCTAACACTAAGTTAAGTTCACAGCATGCTCGGTGTCGGGTTGTGTACGACTGCTGTTGCGTCCTCGTCCGTTAGCGGTTCAGCGGAATGCTCCCAAGCGACGTAGCTCGCCAGCGCGCTGCCTTGCTCGAATTTGCCGCGACGTTCGCCAAGGTCTTTCAATGTCGCCCAGTTTACGTACGCCAACAATTGCTGTTCGGAGCCGAATGTCGCGACAAGACGACGATCGACACCTTTGTTTGATCCATACAAATAGTGCATCACGGCCTCACTATGTCGGAAATGCCTGCTTCAAATCATCCCCATAAACGATGGGAAGGATCACGACCGCCACCACTGTAGCCGCAAGCCAGTTCAACGGTGCCTGATAGTGCAACCTTGCCATCGTTGACCCTGACGTTGATCAGGTAGTTGTCCACGTGCGTGTTCCAGCGCAGACCCTGATCAATCTCGTTAGCAATGCAGGTCGGAAACAGACTTTCATGGCTTAACTCCTCCTCTACGCGTGTTGCACGATGGCGATACGCCCCGTGCGTATCTCGTCTTCCACCGGCCGCCACTTTCGCAAACGACATGCCGGTCTGTTTCCGTGGCATTGTACTGACGATGGAAAGGCTTCAATACACATGGAATGAGACGGTTTAGACGGCTTCGACAACAATGCCGCCAAACGAAAAACACTGTTGGGTGCTATTCGCAATCCAGGTGACTGTCCGTCACATACGACATAGTGTCGGGGACCCAAACTGAAGAAGGAAACGTAGCCGAAGCCGTTCAGACTTTGGCGGAATTCCCTGGCGTGATCGGCTAGGCGGTCCGCGCTAGGGGCGCTCCTTCCCGAGGAAAATACTTGCAAGTGTGTTGGCATCGACTTTGCAGAATTGTCGTTGGAAGTCCACTTGCACGACGGCACGCACGACCTGCAGGGATACGCATCGGGCCGCTTTTTTGAATCGGTTGAAGAAGACGTTCGGACGACGCCTCTCCCTGAACCTCTCGCCGTGATTGGTGGCGTGGGAAGCGAAATCCGTAGCTTCCCTGAAGGCGTCAACAAGGGCACGGCCGCCGCCTTCATCGCTCGCGAGTTGGGCTTCGAACGAGACCACGTCATTGTCGCCGGAAACTCCGGCAACGACGTCAAGCTGTTCGAACACGATTTCTACGGGAGCGTCGTGTCGAACGCGCACGGCGAACTGAAGCAATATGCAAACTTACACCGCGTGTATCTGTCGCCCCACGCACGGGCTGAAGGCGTTCGGGACGGCTTACAGCATTGGATCGGGAAACTGATGGACGAACCATGAGCAACAAAAACGCGCAAAACCAGCAGCAGACGAATCGTTCGGAGGAAGGCTACCGTCGCGCGCTGGACTTGATGCATGAATGTTCTACGAAACACGGCTTTCTAGCCACGCCCACCGAGCAAGATAATTATCGCCGCATCTGGGGTCGTGACAGCGCCATCATTGGCCTGGCGGCATTGCTGAGCGAAGAAAACGACTTGATCGAGGGGTGCCGACGCAGCTTGGAAACGCTCGCCCGCTACCAGGGCCCGCACGGCGAAATCCCCAGCAATGTCGATCCGAGGACGGAGCGCGTCAGCTATGGTGGGACCGCCGGACGCGTTGATGCGGACCTCTGGTTTGTCATCGGCTGCGGTGAATATTGGCGGCACACAGGCGACGATGCGTTTCTTGATCGCATGATCGAGCCGCTAGAGAAAGTTCGCTTCCTGTTGGGAACCTGGGAATTCAACACACGGGGGCTCTTGTACGTCCCAGCGACGGGCGATTGGGCCGACGAGTACCTACAAAGCGGATACGTCCTGTATGACCAACTCCTCTATCTGCAATCGCAGAAGGAATTCTGCGCGATGCATCGCCACTTGCATCAGACCGCGCACCACGACCTGGACGATCGCGTGGCGCGGTTGAAGCACCTGATCCGCGCGAACTATTGGTTCATCGATGGAGACCAGACGCCGGATGACGTGTACCACGAAGTGCTCTACGACAAGGGCCGCAAGGCCGCTCCGCACCGCCGCGGATCGTATTGGATGCCGTTCTTCTCGCCGGTCGGCTACGGCTATCGCTTCGACGCCATGGCCAACGCGCTGGTGATGCTGCTGGGCGTCGCCGACGACTCACAGTGCGAATCGGTCGACAACTACATCGCCGAAACGATCGTTCACGACGACGTCATGCTGCTGCCCGCCTTCGATCCCGTCATCACCCCGAAGGATGAGGACTGGGACGACCTACAGATGACGTTCTCGCACACGTTCAAGAACGCTCCACACGAATACCACAACGGCGGCCTATGGCCGCTGGTCACTGGGTTCTACGCCGCGAGTTTGGCGAAGCGTGGCAAGCGGGAACTGGCTCAGCGATACTGCGAGGGCATACACGCCGCGAATCGCATGGAGAAGGACGGCCGGCAGTGGAGCTTTCCGGAGTATCTGCACGGGAAAAAGCACGCGCCGGGAGGAACCAACCCCATGGGTTGGAACGCTGCGGCCGCCGTCATCGCCGAGCAGTTCGGGCGCGGCAAGCGTTTGTTCGAGTGCTGAAGCTTGTTCATTCAAGGGGAATCACATGCCACAGATTGTGACCGTGACACTCAATCCGGCAGTCGACAAGAGCTGCTCGGTCGAACAGGTCGTCGCCGAGCGCAAGCTGCGCTGCGGCCAGCCGACTTATCATCCGGGCGGCGGCGGGATCAACGTGGCGCGAGCCATCGCTGAATTGGGTGGCAAAGTCGCGGCCCACTGGCCCTGCGGAGGCGCGATCGGCCACTTGCTCCGGCAGTTGCTCGACGACGAGGGCATCGAACATTACCCGATCGAAATTCGGGCGATGACGCGGGAAAACTTGATCGTTTTCCAGCAGTCGAGCCAGCAGCAATTTCGCTTCGGGCTGCCGGGCGCATCGCTGACCGACGAGGAAGTTCAGTCGGTATTGGATATCTTGCGGGCCGACGATCCGCCACCGGAATACCTGGTGCTGAGCGGCAGTCTTCCACCAGATGTCGACGAGAACCTTTACGCGCAAATCGCAACAGCAATGCCAACGTCTTGCCGCGTGATCCTCGACACCAGCGGCCGGCCGCTACGGCTTGGCCTCCAGTCGCCGCTGTTTCTGATCAAGCCCAACATACACGAATTGGAGCAGTTGGCCGGCCGTACGATCGAGGATGACTCGCAGATTCGTGGCGTCGCGCGCTCGTTGATCGAGGAAGGCAAGGTCCAGGCAGTTGTGACATCGTTAGGTTCCGGCGGGGCGGTTCTAACAACCGCCGACGAACACCAGCAGATTCGATCCCCGACGGTCAAGATTCGCAGCAAAGTTGGAGCAGGCGACAGCATGGTGGCGGGAATCGTGTTCGCCCTATCCAACGGCAAGCCCCTTGCCGAATCCGTCCGCTACGGTGTCGCCGCCGGCGCGGCCGCCGTGATGACCGACGGAACCGACTTGTGTCGCCGTGACGATTCCGAGCGGCTATTCAAAGAAATGACGAATTCGACCGCCTACGAGGCATGAGAGAAACGAACATGGCAGAGACCAATGGGTACGTTCGCTGGCTGGACAACTTGACAAACGATGGTGTCCCCGTCGTCGGTGGCAAGAATGCGTCGCTGAGCGAAATGAGCCAATCGCTGTTTTCAGATTGTACTGAGCGGTGAGCCGCGGCGGCTGGATTCCGATCGGTCGCAGGACAAGACCGCAGCCGTCGTCTTCGGCAGCGATCAGGGTATGTGTGGGCAGTTCAACGAAGTGATTGTGTCTTTCGTTAATGCGATATCGTCCGACAAGAAAGAAGGCTCTTCGGTTTCTGGGTGCGAGGCAACCCGGCGCGTCAGCGAGGAAACCTTGCTAACGAGCGTCATTCCTCGCTGACGCTTCCGGGTACCTTGCGACTTCACTGCTTTTTCACCCGAAAACGGAAGAGCCAGAAAGAAGAAGGTGCAACATGCAAATCGATCTTACTGATGAACAATTGGCCGTGCTGAATGACTTGGTACAAGAGCGAATTCGAACGATTCATTCGGAGATCAGGCGTAGCCGCCTGCAGACGGTGCATGACGAATTGAAGCACGACAAAGAGATGCTTCAGCAACTTCACGAACAGCTGCGAAACGTGCATTACGGCCAACAGGCAATCCAAGCGTGGGAAGGATACATCGAGACGCGTCAAACGCCGTCCAATCCACCACCTGGTAGTTGACAACACGGAATTTCGCAGCACAGCGAAGAACCACTCAAACGTTCAAAAGCAAAGTCGGCACCAGCAACATGACGCCGTTGTTGACGCGGTGGGCGACGATCGAGGGAATTAAGGTGTCGTGTCATTCCCGCATAAACGTCAGGGCCAACGCGATGCCGACGATCCCAGGTAGTCGGTTTGCTCGGCCGAATCAGTCACGTTGTCGCGCTGGCGGCCTTCGATTCCCGGCGGGGCCAAGGCCAACTTGCCAAACCAACCCAGTTCGTCTTGCAAACGACCTCGTTCCCAGTTGGTCCATAGTGCGGCTACAAGAAGATCACCGTCGCTTGCCGCCGGAAACGTTACGGCGAGCTAACCCGTAGGTCGCTCCGGTTTCGCAAACATAAAAGAGCACCCC
>CALBSZ010000011.1 GCA_937967665.1 uncultured Planctomycetaceae bacterium | reverse complement strand
CTCACTGTCGTTCGAACCCAGCCACCCTAAGATTAAGCGTTGACAAAGCACTAGTGCGTTGACGGAACAAGTCCGTTCGGGATCGCGGGAAGAACCGTGTGCGGGAATCCGCCGAACGGGACGCGGCCTTTCCCAGACATCTTATGTTTTCAGACTTATCGTTGTTTTTGGGAGAATCGGGATTATCCCTATATTTTCTCAATTGATGCCGCCGGACGTCCCGATACGAAATGGCAGCCAGAAGTGGCAATTCGTAGCGAGCCCGCGTCGCCCGACGTGCTAGCAAGCTACTTTGGAATGGTGCGCACGTTGCATGCGACAGCCAGTTTCTGGAAGTCGAGCGCTGCAAACTTGAAGCCGTCGTCGTTCACGCGGCTAAGGAGTGAATAATGAAACGGTTGTGGATGGCTACATTGAAT
This sequence comes from uncultured Planctomycetaceae bacterium, assembly GCA_937967665.1. Taxonomy (GTDB): domain Bacteria; phylum Planctomycetota; class Planctomycetia; order Pirellulales; family Pirellulaceae; genus CALBSZ01. The sequence goes on along the minus strand of CALBSZ010000011.1, from coordinate 10,951 downwards.
CTTGCCGGCCCTACGCTGGGAATCGCCGCGGCGCTGACCTGGGCCGCTTCGTTCGCTGTTGCTGGCGAGCCCCTGGGGGTTCGCCAACCGGGCAGTGTCGAAAAGCCGACTTCACGTCGTTCCCAAATGCAACTACCCGGTTACGATACCGCAGCCGAGTCGTCGAATCCGCTCCTGCGTGATTTAACCTTCCCGCTGCTCGCCGGAAAACCCCAGTCATCCGCTGCCTCGGCCAAGCTGGGAGACGAACGTCGCGCGGATTTGAAGGCTTCCGGTGAGTCGAAACCGATTGCTTCGATCCGCCTCTCGGCATCAGGAACGTCGACGAGCCCCACGGAACCGGTGCGGGCAGCCGCCAGCCTGAATGATCTTTTTGCCGACAAGGCCACGCCTGCAGAGCGTGCTCACGACGCGGCGCCCTCGGACGATGCGAAGCACGGCAGCCTGTCAGACGACTCGTCCAAGGCGGCAGCGCAACTGAGCGACAAACCTCATGTCGAGGCCGCGCCGGTCGAACCGGTTTCACGCCATGCCGTGCAACAGGCTACTGCCACAGAAGCGGTGCGCGGCTTAGAAGCGGCGTCCCCGCTGCAACCGGTGGCGAAGGATCGCGCGCCCCAATTTCAATCCGAACCGCAGTCGAACGCGCCCGCATCGAACACACAGGATGGCAGCGAAGCCGACGCGACGAATTCCGCAGACACCCTCGACCCGGAAGAACTCATTCCGCTGTACAAGCGCCAGCCGATGACGACAAAGCCGGCCACGATTCCACCGCGAGAACCTTCTCCCGTCGAGAATGCCGGTAAACCATCCGGTTCGCCCTTGATCGTTGTCGAAGACCTGCCCTTCGATCCGCGCGAGGAATCGCGGCAAGTCCAGGTGCGGATGGCGAAATTCCAGGAAGACCAGGTGGCCGGTGCGCCCTTTGAAGTGATCGAGGAATCGGGCACGCTGAAGGTCATGGTGCGCCGCAGCAAGATCCTGCGTACCGAATTCGATATCTATCGGACGGCGGTTGTCGATCCAGGCATCTGCGATGTCGTGCAATTCACGCCGCGGGAAGTGTCGATCATCGGCAAGAGCCAAGGCGCGACACATGTCACGTTCTGGTTTGAAGGTGGCGATCGCCTACCGACAACCTACGTGGTGGAAGTCATTCCCGACGTCGAAGAAGTGAAACGGCAGCAGGTAAAGTACCGGTTGCTGGAGGACGTCCTGGGCGAACTGTTCCCAGACAGCAAAGTCTATCTTGACGTGGTTGCCAATAAACTGATCGTACGCGGACAAGCGCGGGATTCCGAAGAGGCAACTCGCATTCTGAGCATCATCAGCCAGGAAGGCAATCGCGGAGTCTACAATTCTCGCAATGGCTACTCCTATGGCACGAATGAAGCTTCCGAAGTGCTGGACGAATACGCCACGGGCCGGCGCAATCAGAGCAAGCTGCAAATCGTCAACTTGTTACGCGTTCCTGGTGTCCAGCAGGTCGCCTTGCGAGTGAAGATTGCGGAACTGGTGCGCAGCGCCGGTCGCAATCTGGATGCCAGCCTGGCTGCCGAAGTGAAATTCAAGACAGGCGACAACGGGCATACACTGTTCCTGAACTCGCTCATGGCTGCGGCCGCAGGCGACATGCCCGCGGTCCTGACGCAGCTGGATGGGGAAGACCTCAAGCTGGGTCTCAACTTCCTGGAACAGCACGGCGTCATTCGCATGCTGTCGGAACCGACACTGGTGACAATGAGCGGACGGCCGGCGACTTTTGTGGCTGGAGGTGAATTCGCCGTGCCCACCGTGGTTGGCTCCGCGGGCCTGAATGCGGTCACCACCGATTTCCGAGCCTTCGGTGCGATCCTGTCCTTCCTTCCGGTCGTCATTGACAAGGACCGGATCCGAATGATTATCGCGCCCGAATTCAGCTCCATCAACTCGGGGCTGTCGGTCGGCGGTGTGCCGGGACTCAGTTCTCGGGGTGTCCAAACGACTGTCGAAATGCGGGAAGGCCAGACGCTGGCGATCGCCGGCTTGCTGGATGACAACATGACCGCGCACAAACAGTGGAACCTACCCTTTATCGGCCGTCTCCTGTTTAACGGCCGCGATGTCAGCCGCACCGAAACAGAACTGATTATCCTGGTGACGCCGGAACTGATCTACCCGATGGAGATGGAAGAAACACCACCGCTGCCCGGGTTTGACGTCACCGAACCGAACAATGCTCAGTTCTACAAACACGGGCAAATCGAAGGCGATCCTGCGATCAACTATCGGAGCACCGTGTGGCCACGCCTGAAACGACGCTACGGTCGCGGTGGACCGGCCATGATTCACGGTGAGTACGGCCACGGCGAGTAAGGATTCGGAGATGAAGTTGGAAGCTGGTACCAGGGGCTGGCGATTTGCGACACGGCCCATCGCCAGCACCAGGTTTAGCTTCAAGTACCATCCTTGCAGCGGCAGGCGCGAAGACGAGACGTGTTAACGGATGAACGCGAGGTAACAAGATGCGCAGCGATTTTCTTTTGCGGACTTCAATGTTGATCCTACTGGCCGCGGCGATCACTGGTTGTGCCGGCATGCAGTTGGAACCGCCGTCCCTGTTTGCCAAGAGGAGCGAACGCGGTAAGATGCCGCATCAGGCCGAAATGCTGCTGGCCATTACCAAAGGCAAGAATTACGAGAAGACGCAGAAGTACGACAAGGCTCGCGAAATCTATCAGCAGTTAATTCGCGACTTTCCCAACGAGGCGATGCCCTACCATCGAATGGGAATCGTCGCGGACAAGCAAGGCCGCCATCGTGAAGCGGAAGCCATGTTTTCGCAAGCCATTCGCCTGAGTCCCATGGAAGCCGAGTACTTCAACGACATCGGCTTTTGCTTCTACCTGCAGGGCGAATTGGAAAAGGCGGAAAGCTCGCTGCAAAAGGCCGTGGCACTCGATCCAACCAAGTCGCGCTACAGCAACAACCTGGCCATGGTGCTGGGCCATCTGGGTCGCTATCCGGAAGCCCTCGAAGTCTTTGCCATGGGCGGGTCGGACGCCGACGCGTACTACAACCTGGCGTTCATCTACACGTCGCAAAACAAGATCGATCTGGCCAAGGACTGTTTCCGCCAGTGCCTTCTCCTGGAACCGGGGTATAAGAAGGCGAAAGAAGCGTTGGAGTCGTTCGTCGACTACGAACGCACGCCGTCGAACCTGCGAGACATCGAATACGACAACGACGGAATTCAATACGTCCCGTACGAAGAAGCCGTCCGGGAAGAAGCCATTGCACAGCGGCAATTCTCCGAAGATGTCAGCCAGGCCCAGTTTCTCAACGACCTGCCCGACAACCGAACCTCCCGCTCGGCCAGCGATGCCGGTCGCGGGATTCATGAGCGGTCGCGCGGACTGCTAAATCGGAACATGCGAAGCCAGCGAGACGACTTCATCGATATCCAGCACGACCTGTAAGCGGCACTTCTCCTACCGGAAGGGACGGAGTCCACACGAATGCCGCCCCACCGTCTACCGGCCAGGGAATCGCTCTGCGGGCGACAGATTGGATCACGGCGGTCAAAGGGGCGGCGAATCTTCGTGCCTCGGCCAGTGGGTTCTGGACGGCCGTGGCGGCGTTCTCCATAATGATCGCTATTCGACTGCCAGCAGTTGCCTAACGACTCTACGGGAAAGCGATCATCATGCCGCAACGCATCTTTGCAGGACTCCTGTGCCTTTCCATCCTGGCGGGCTGCCAACCGGCCCAACCGCTGCCAACTTCGACCACCGCCTCGTCGCCCGCAGAATCCGAGGCGATCGGCTCCCCTGAAACAACCGCAACGCCAGAGGCTGCTGCCATGAGTATTGTGAAATCTTCCTTCGGCACGACCCCCGACGGCACGGCGGTTGATCTTTACACCTGTACGAATGCGAACGGCCTGGTCTTGAAGATGACCAACTACGGCGCGATTGTCGTCGCCCTGGAAACGCCGGATCGCGACGGGAATCTCGCCAACATCAACGCCGGCTATGATGCCGTCGAAGACTACATCAAAGGGAGTCCCTACTTCGGCGCGACCGTCGGACGATATTGCAATCGAATCGCCAACGGAAGGTTTACGTTGGATGGGCAGGAATACACTTTGGCCACCAATAACGGCGAAAATCATTTGCACGGCGGCACCGTAGGCTTCGATAAAGTGGTCTGGGAAGCGACGAGCGTGGAAACGGCGGATGGCGTCGGCGTGAAGTTTCATCGTGTCAGCCCGGCCGGCGAAGAAGGTTATCCCGGCAACCTGGACGTGACGGTCGTGTACACACTGACGAATCAGAACGAGCTGAAGGTCGAATTCACCGCGAACACCGACCAGCCAACCGTGCTCAACCTGACCAATCACAACTACTGGAACCTGCGCGGAATCGGCTCGGGGAACCACTACGATCACGAGGTTCAAATTGAAGCCGACAAGTATCTGGCTGTCGACGACGGCTTGATCCCGACCGGTGAACTCGCCGACGTCGCCGGCACGCCACTCGATTTCCGGACTCCGCGCCCGATTGGCGAACGCATCCACCAGATCGATGCCGATCCGGTCGGCTATGACCACTGCTACGCGCTGCGGAATCAGGACGGCACGCTGACGCTCGCCGCCAAAGTACGGGACCCTGCTAGCGGTCGCGTCATGGAAATCTTCACCACGCAGCCGGGTATCCAGTTCTACACCGGCAACTTCCTCGACGGTGCCCCAACGAATGGTGGACTGAAGCAGCACGAAGCCTTCTGCCTGGAAACGCAGCACTATCCCGACTCGCCCAATCAGCCTGCCTTTCCAGCGACCGTCCTGCGTCCCGGCGAAACCTATTCGCAGACAACGGTACACAAGTTTTCCGTCGAATAGGGCTTTGCCGGCGAGCCGGCCATCCGGTGCTGTTTGCTTCGCGACCGTTCGATTCGCACCTTGAACGGATTCCGAGTAAATCACCATGGACCTTGAAGCCGATTTCAAGTATTGAGTCACTCCCTAAGCAGAGCTTCATCGCGATTGCAGGTGCGAAACTGGGAGTCACGGCTTTTTCTTCCGGGACTTCGAATTGCCAACCGCGCAATCGTGTTTTAGTGCTGCCTGGTTTTCGGATTTGCTCCTGATTCTCGTCGGCGTTCGCTGTTTCTGAACTCAAGCCACCTTCGCCCTGTATGCGCCAAGTGATCGAAGAACCCATCGTCATTACCGGCATCGGGATGATTACCTCCGTGGGTAACAGTCGAGAAGAATCGTGGCAGGCGATTCAAGCCGGTACCAGCGATGTCAGTCGACTCACCGGCCTGCCTGGCATTCCCGACAACCTGCTGATCGGAGCGGTCGTTCGGGACCTGCCATCGGACCAACGCATGAAGGTGTTCGAAATTTGCGAGCGGGCGGCGGCGGAAGCGATCGCCGACGCGCGGCTGGACTTCACGAACCTGGATCCCGAGCGCTTCGGGTGTTCGCTGAGCGCGCACATGGGAGACACCTCGTGGTTACACCGCAAGAGCAGGAGCCAGTCCCTGTACGACACGCCATGGTGGAAGCAGTGGTTCCCAAACAGCTCGTGCACGGAGATTGCGCAAAAGTACAATCTCCTTGGTCCACGCCTCTCGCATTCAACCGCGTGCGCCAGCAGCCTGGTCAGTATCCTGGCGGCAGTGCGTTCGATTCGCAACCGGCAGTGCGACATTGCCTTAGCCGGCGGCGGCGATGCGATCGACCCGCTGGTTGCCGCTGGATTCAATCAAATGCGAGTGCTGGCGAAACACGACGACCCCAACCAGGCTTCGCGCCCATTCGACAGGAATCGCAACGGCTTCGTGCTGGGCGAAGGGGGGGCCATCCTGGTCGTGGAACGACTCGGCCACGCGTTGCGCCGAGGCGCCCGCATCTATGCCGAAATCGCCGCCGGAAAGATGTTGTCCGAAGCACATCATGTGACCGGATTGGACTCGGAGAGTGACGCTCTGTCTCATCTGATCTCGATCACGCTGGAGGATGCCGGGCTGGCACCTGCCGACGTTGGATACATCAACGCTCACGGTACGGGCACCGATCAGAACGACCGTTTTGAATCGCGTGCGATTCGCTCCGCCCTCGGACCGGCCGCCAACGACGTCTGCGTCAGTTCAAGCAAGTCGATGCTGGGTCACATGATCAACGCCGCGGGCGGCGCGGCACTGGCGATCACCGCCCTGGCGCCGCCTGACGGCATCGCGCCCCCGACCCGGAATCTGACCGACCCTGATCCGGAATGCACGCTGGACTGTGTTCCGCACGTGGGACGCGTGAACCGATTTCAAAACGCCTTGAAGATCTCGGTCGCCTTCGGGGGCCATCTTGTCGCCGTTGCCTTACGGCGCTGGAACGACGCCGCCACCGGATTCCAATATCCGGCCCAAAGGAAAGCGGCGTAGCGCGCCGGCGATCCGGAGCGCGGCATCCACGATGCAGTGCGCGGCCGTAAGTTAAGCGCGGCTTGCCAACGATCGCCTCAATTGCCCGCAGGCCGCGTTGATCTTGTCCCCCTTGCGCTGCCGGAACTGAATCGTCAGGCCTGCGGCTTCCAGGATGTCGCGAAAGGATCGCTGCGCGTCCAGTGAGGGCGTTTCGTATGCCAAGCCGGCGACCGGGTTGTAGGGAATCACGTTGACCAGCGCGGGGCGGCCTCGCAACAGCGCTGCCAACTGCCGGGCGTGCGACTGCTGGTCGTTGATTCCCGCCAGCAGTACGTATTCGAATGTCAAACGCCGTCCCGAACTCTCAAAGTAGCGATCGGAAGCAGCCAGGATCGCCGACAAGCCGATGTTGCTGTTTACGGGAACCAGTCGATTGCGCAGCTCGTCATTGGGCGCGTGTAACGACACGGCCAGATGGTAGCGCGTGCCCAAGGCGGTCAAGCGGTCGATGGCGGCGGGCAGGCCGACGGTGGAAATCGTAATCCGCCGCGCGCTGATTCCCAAACCGTCAGCGGCGCTGGCTTCGTCCAGTGCCGGCAGCAGGCGATCCAGGTTCGCCAGCGGCTCTCCCATTCCCATCACCACGATGTGGCTCAACCGTTCTTCGCTCGGTAATAGTCGCTGCAGACGCAACATTTGTTCGATGATCTCGCCGGCGGTCAGGTTGCGGTCGACGCCGTCGAGGCCGCTGGCACAGAACACACAGCCCATGGCGCAACCCACCTGCGTACTGATGCAGATGGAACGCCGTTCGCCGTCGCGCAGCAAGACGCATTCAATACGGCCGCCGTCGTGCGTTTGCAGCAATAATTTCTCCGTACCGTCCGCGGCAGCACTGTGTTGGACTACCGACATCGTCCAGGGCGTCAGCGACCGCTGCAACTCCGCTCGCAGACTCTTCGGTAGATTGGACATGTCTTCGAACGACTCGGCGCGTTGCTGAAAAAGCCACTCGCGCACCTGGGCCGCGCGGTAGGCAGGCTGGCCGGCTTGCTTGAGCAGTTCCCGCAAAGCGGGCTGTCCCGGTTCCAGCAAATGGTTCATGTCTGATGTTCCTGAATCAACCGCAGAATGTCGCCGGCCTGCAGCGCGGCTTGGAAAGCGGGCAAATCGGGAAAGATCCCGTGCGAACAAAATCGGATGACCCAATTGTGGGTCATCGGACTGATCGTCAGCACCACGGTGCCGTTTTGATGCCCTTCCCACATTTCGATGGCCGTTCCCATCGATGCCTGAGGCGCGAATGCCACAATCACATCCACCTCGCGGCAGAGCCGGTTGTGATAACGAAATACTTCGCGGCCCTGCAAGTCGTCGTACGCCACCGACTGTTGGTGGTCCGAGAACGGATCGTAAATATCCGCCGACGGAAAGTGTTCGCGCAGCAACGATTTCAACTCATCACGGTAGTCTTGACCGTGCAGTTCCGTGTCGGCATGTGAACCCTGCATGATGCCGGCAATGAAAAAACGCATCTGATTCCTCAATCTGCCCAGGCACTGGGAATCCCATGGTAGCCTGAGCGCGCCGGTGCAAGCAAGGGTTGCGTTCTATTTGAGCGCGGAACGCAGTTCGAAGTACTCGACCTCCAGCGCCGTCAGGCGATAGACCAATTCGTCGGCCGCCGGACGTCGCAGCGGAGCTTTGGATAGCAGTCGTCTGACCAGTCGGCAGACGCGATTCGGAATGTCGGGGATGAACGAACGCACGGTTGGCGGTGTCTCGTGCAGATGGCCCACAGCGACTTCCGAGGCATTGGAGGACGAGAACGGCAGCCGCCCTGTCAGCGTTTCGAAGAGGACGACACCCAGGCTATAGATGTCGCTGGCCGCGCCGCTCGGCAGCTGGGCATGAAAGGATTCCGGCGCGGCGTAGGCGACCGTGCCCTGCAAGACGTTCTTGTTGTCTACCTGCCCGATGCGTTTGGCAAACCCCAAGTCGATCAACGTGGCGTGCCCCGCCGGCGAAACGATGACGTTCTCCGGTTTGATGTCACCGTGAATCCAGCCGGCCGAGTGCAAACATTGGACAGCCTCGGCCAGCTGCCGAGCGACCCACAAGATCTGCGGCAGGTTCAACGGCACCGAGCAGTCCAGGGCCGAACGCAGCGTCGCGCCCTCCAGGTAGGGTGAAACGAAGTAGAACGGCGGTTCGTCCGTGTGTAGCGTGAGTACGGTTTGCAGGTTGGGGCTGGCTACCTGGCTTGCCACAAACGCTTCGCGCTGCAGCATGCCAATCGCCATGTGCTCGTTCGCGAACTCGTCGCGCAGGACTTTCAGCGCGTAATCTGCCGGCAGTCCCGGGTCCCGATCGTCGGGAGTCACGCGATAAACCTTGGTCCAGCGGCCTTCGCCAAGTAACGCGGTCGTCTGCCAGCGACCGATGCGTTTGTACGGAAGTCGCGGCGCGGCCGTTGCCGACACGCCTGATGGCGTTTGAATCGTGGCGGGCATGGCAATCTTTTCGGGTGGGGAGAGATTTGCGGGATGATTTCGCGGCGTGCGGAGGTGCATTACTGAGCATCGGTACCGAACGGCGCGGAAGTTTAGGACAGATTCGGAACGAGACCACCAGGGCCCGCGTCCGGTTGCTTCGGTTTCGGTGGTGTCCCCCGCGGCGCCGGCAGTGCATTCGGCATGGCACCACCGGACGCACGGGCGGAGCCCTGCGACTACGAAGAGGGCAACACGGGCGGAGCCGATGTACTGCCGGCAGTCGGGGCGCACTACTTGTTTGCCGGTCGAGCGAGAATTAGAATGGGCCGTTTCCCAGTTCGCTGATTGTATCTCGTGAAAGGGATGTGAGTTATGAAGATCCTCTGGCTTGAGAGACTGTTGTTCGCCGCATTGCTAGCAGCACTCGCATCAGGTTGCGCGAAAAGCAGCAACTCAACCACCAATGGCGGCACCGGCGATTCGGCGGCCACGAAGCGGATCGTGTTCCTGACCAACGGCGACGATCCTTTTTGGGACGCCTGCCGCACCGGCATGGACAAAGCTGCGGAAGACCTGAAGATCGAAGACGCCGGGCTGACGCACAACATGGACAAGGGCAGCGAATTCAAAGTGGAAAAACAGGTGGCCAAGCTCGAACAGTACGCCACGCAGTCCGACATCGCCGGTGTGGCGATTTCGCCGGTCGACGCGGGCAACCGTGCGATCGCCAAGGCCTTGAAAACGCTGCGGGACAAAGGGGTCATGGTGATTTGCGTCGACTCGGACATGGACCACGAAAAATATCGGGACTCGCGCTTTGCGTACCTGGGCACCAACAACCAGATCGGCGGCCAGGAACTGGGCAAGGCCGCCAAGGGTCTTCGTCCCGAAGGCGGCAATTACGCGACTTTTGTGGGACTGAAGACCGTGGCCAACGCGATCGAACGGATCAGCGGTTTCGCGGAGGGCGCCGGCGACAAATTCACGATGCTGGACAGCATGGCCGACGAGGGAGACGAAAACATTGCGCAAGAAAATGTCAAGGCAGTCCTGAATAAGAACGAAAACGTCGACGTCCTGGTCGGCATCTGGGCGTACAACGCGCATGCCATCGTGCGAGTGGTGGAAGAGCGCGGCGTGCGTGACAAGACGTCCATCGTCGTTTTCGATGCCGCTTCGCTGGCTTTGACCGACATGTCGGAAGGCCTGATCGATGCGATGGTCGTGCAGAACCCCTACCAAATGGGCTATCTCAGCGTGCAACTCATCAAGGCGATGGTCGAAGAAGACGGTGATGAAATCAAGAACATATTCCCCGCTTACGATCCTGCTACCAAGACGTTCAGCGAACCCGATGGCGACATCTTCAATACAGAATTGCGCGTCGTCGTTCCCGACGAATCCTCGCCGCTGAAGGCCGAGATGTTTCGTCCTGAAACGCGGTTCTTCTATTACAACGATTTCAAAACCTGGCTGGATGAGCGGGGGCTTGTCAGTTCGTAGTTGCCGGACAGCCATGCGATGAAAGTGCGTGGCCCGCGGACACGGGCAGCCGATGAGGTGGCCGGGTCGAGAGCATGAGGCATGCCACTCGCACCGGAGCCTGGCTGGCACCGCTTTCCCGTGTCACGTTCCTGCTCCGCGAGCCAACGGCGAAGTCATGAGGGGACGAATAAGCGATGGGTTTCACGTCAAAGTACCGGAACGAAGTGGGGTTGCTGGTCGCCATTCTCAGCGTCATCGGTTTCACACTTCTCTTCGACCGCGCGTATCTCGATGCCCCGGCGCTGAACCTCAAGAATATTCTGCACCAGACAGCGCTGCTGGGTATCTTCGCCTTGGGTGCCGCGATTGTGATCATCGTCGGGGGAATTGACCTGTCCAGCGGATCGATGATCGTCTTTGCGGCCTCCGTCTGCGCGCTTGTCCTGACGGCGTCCGCGCCGCTGGATGATACCGGAAAACCGCGAACCGATGAAATCGTCACGTGGGGACCGGTTATCATGGCGATCGCGACAACGCTGCTGGTCGGAGTCATGGTAGGC
>CALBSZ010000010.1 GCA_937967665.1 uncultured Planctomycetaceae bacterium | reverse complement strand
CCCATGCCGAGCAATTGCTTGCTAAAACACTGGTCGATCCTGGATCGCTGCCAATCAACTACTTAAAGCAAGGATTGCTGTCGTTTTTATCCCTGGCGATACGTGCTATGCGTTTGTAAACACGCACGGCAGCGAACCGTCTTTTTACTTCGCCGAAGTTCGCGTGTACGCCGATTCGATCATCGATTGTTGGGGAATGCAGACGCTGGATGAATTCATTGCCAAAGTTCGGTCGGGAAAAATCGTCGCCGTGTTCTCCTCCGCTGCAAAACTCTGTCTGCACGAGTCGCCGCCGCCGCGCGTCTTCGCAGTAGGGCGTACAGTGTGGTCGAACAAGCGGCTGAAAAGAATCACCCAGCGATTCCCAATGAAAGCAAGAGGAGAGGCGCTGAATTCCTGCAACTCGAAAAAACGAAAACGTTCCGTCACGCTCCAGCCAGTTTTGTCATAGTAGAGTGGCAGTCATAATACGCAACAGATTCTGCGACTGATAACGTATTGATTGACAAAGGTTTATGACGGTTTTAGACGACTCACTTTTGAAGGCGGCAAAGTACGGCGACGATCAGGCCATCGCGGCGTTGGTGCGGTCGCACCATCGGCCCTTGCGGGCGTTCGTGGCGATGCTCGTCGTCGATGTATCCGTCGTCGACGATCTGGCGCAGGAAGTCTTCTTGCGGGCTCTCGAACGACTCGACCGCGTCACGAACGTGCATGCGTTCGGGCCGTTTTTGCGCGGGATCACACGCAACGTCGTTCGCGAGCACTTTCGGCAACAAGCCAACGAAGTTCAGCGATACCTGCAGTTGGTCGAGGACCAGATCGAGGCCCGCTCGGAGGAGTTGAATCCGGACTGGCTATCCGACCCCGAATTGGTCAAGACCTTGCGGGCTTGCTTGCAAGGATTGCCCCAGCGTTCCCAACGGATGATCGCGATGCGGTACACCGAAGAGTTGAGTTCCGAATTAATCGGTGAAGAAGTGGGCATCAATGCGGCGGCCGTACGCAGCGCACTGCGACGCGCGCGAGAGGCACTGCTGCAGTGCATTCGGGCAAACTACGAGTTGGCGCTGGAGATGTGACGGATTGAAATGATGAACTCCCGCAATCTTGACAACCTGATTGATAAGCTGGCCGCGGGCGAATTGACCGTAGCGGAGCGGTTGGAATTGATGGATGCCGCCGTAAGTGACGAGCAAGCTGCCGATGCGATGGCAATGCATTTGTGGTTAGATCCGTTGTTACGCGATTGCTTGCACGACGACTCCGACGCATTTGCACATCGCATACAGCATTGTGTAACCACTGAGGGTGACACAACGGAATTTGTCGAGCGCGTTCAGCAGCGGATGAAACAGAAGGCCGCCGGCCGCCGAAAGCGGTGGCTGTTCGCGTCTGTCGCAGTAGTCGCTTTGCTTGCCGTTGCAATCATCGGATCAACAGTATTTCGGAACGCCGATCCAAGACCGACAACACCCGTCGCCCGGCTGAAACATGTGTCTGGCGAGGTATTTGTGGTGACGGATGACGGACAGCGTCGCCAGGTTGATGGTGGTGATCAAATCCGCTCCGGGGAGACGGTGCGGACTCAAGGACCAAGTACGGTCGCCGTGGTTTACTCGGACGGGACGCGGCTGGTAATGCTCCGCGATGCTTCGATTACCTGTACGAGCCATCGCGGTAAAACAGTGTTTGTTCATGAAGGACTGGTGTCAGCCAACGTCGCCCCGCAACCGCCGTCGGAGCCGATGATTGTAGCAACGCCGCACGCGAAGGTTTACGTGATGGGAACTAAGTTCGTGTTGGCGTCCACGACAAAGCAAACGGATCTGACGGTGGCAAAAGGGCGCGTCAAGTTTACTCAGTCGGACGGCCAATCCGTGGAGATCCCTGAAGGACATTCGGCAACCGCCGACGCCAAGTCGAAACTGGTCGCGAAACGGGGTCCGGCCGTCCCGGATACGTGGAGCCAGGACTTCGAGAGAGGTTTACCAGAGACTTGCGAGCACGGCACGTTCGTGGACGAGGGTTTGCCTGTGGGATCGAAGGGAGGTGTTACGTCGGGCGTTCATCGATTCGACGGTCGAGCTTATCATGAGATTTGGCCCGACAACGACTGGGCTCACGGCCAGTTTGTGAATCACGTGGACACGCATCTGCACGTGACCTACAAGCTTGAGCGTCCGGGCCGCGTTCAAATCTTCTCGTTGCACCGCATTCCGCAACCGGACACACCTGTCGCCGAATTGTTCGTTCTCGACCCAAGCGACCTGACAGAGGGTGAGTTCTGGTGGGACGTTCCGGCGGGCAAGTGGTTTACGGCTTCGATACCGTATCAACGGTTCCGAAGCATGCCGGGCCGGAGGAAGCCGCCGACGGTGGGCAACATCACGGTCGGACTGAATTTCAGTTCCCAGGAACACGACCGCGGCCTGGTGATCGACAAGATTTGGGTGACGCGCGGTGGACCGAGAAGAATTGAATACAAGGAGCTAGACTGACGTGTATTCTATTGTTGTTTAATTGCATTGGAGAAGGGAAGTAACGAAATGAGCGGTTTTAAGTTGGTGTCGCGGCGAACGATGTTGCAGGGCACAGGTGCGGCCGTTGTGCTGCCGTTGTTGGAAGCCATGCTGCCGCGGCGGTCGTTTGCGGGTACAGACCAGCCCGCCATTCCGCCGAAGATGGCGATCTTCTATTTCGGCACGGGGATGAACATGCGCGAGTTCTATCCCGGCGGCGTTGGGCCCGACGCGACGCTCAGCCCGATCCTGAAACCGCTGGAACCGTTTCGCGATGACTTCACCGTGTTTTCGGGAACGTACTTGAAATACGGCGGCGGCCATACGGGCGACTACACGTTCCTCACTGCCGCGCCGGGTTTCCAACGCGGGCAAATCACCAACTCCATCTCGGCCGATCAGGTAGCCGCCCAAAAGATCGGCAAGCAAACCCGCTTCGCTTCGCTGCAACTTTCGATCGCGCGTGGTACGGGATACGGAGGGACGGGACTCAGCACGTTGGCGTGGAACGAACGCGGCGTGCCGATTCCTGCCGAGAACGATCCGCACGTCGTGTTCGAGCAACTGTTTGGCGACGACGATGCACGGTCGGCGGCTCAGCAAGGCCGCCGCTTTCGCCGTCGCGGCAGTGTGCTCGACGCCGTGCTCGAACAGGCCCGCGACCTGGAGCGGCGCGTCGGCCGTGGCGATCGGGCGCGGTTGGATGAATACCTGTCGTCCGTCCGCACGGTTGAACAAACCCTGCAGCGCGAAATTGCCTGGTCGCAAAAGCCGAAACCGCAGCCCGACCTGGACGGCATGGGCGATTTCAGCCGTTCGCACCGGCCGGGGGCGGTCGCCGATTGGCGCTACGATGCCTGGCAGAAGCTGATGTACGACCTGGTGACGCTGGCATTTCAAACGGATTCCACGCGGGTGATTACCTTCGTCGTCCGCGTGGAAAACGGCGATCCCCGCTATCCCGAGATGGGAGTGTCCAAAGGCCACCACGCCTTGTCGCATCACGGCAATGACCCCAAGAACCTGACAGAACTTACGCGTTTCGATGCGAAGTCGATCGAGTACTTCAGCTACCTGCTGCGGCGCATGTCGGAGGCGAAGCAAGTGGACGGCAGCCGGTTGCTCGACCACTCGTTGCTCGCGTTTTCCAGCGGCATGGGTTTCGACCATTCGCCCGACCGTTTGCCCACCGTGCTTTTGGGCGGACGGGCGTTGGGCGTTCGGCACCAGTGCCACGTCGCGCTGGCAAAGCCAACGCCGCTGGCAAGCGTTTGGCACACGATGCTTGACCGTTTGGGAGTGCAAACCGGCGACAAGTTTCAAGACAGTACCGGCTTGCTCACCGAGGTGTTGGCATGATGCATCGAACCACGTGTGTCCTGCGAATCGCGGCCGCCAGCGTCGTAATCAGCGCGGCCTGCGGGATCGTGCGTGCCCAGGACACCGACTCTGCGACAAGCCGAACGAACTCGGTGGGCATGACGCTGCGGTTGCTACCCGCCGGTGAGTTCCTAATGGGTTCGCCGGACGACTATTATCTGCTGGCCAGAGATTTCAAAAATCACGCGCTCAATCCGGTCATTTTCGGCGAAGAGTTTCGACATCGAGTGCGGCTGACGCGACCGCTTTACATGGCCGCCACGGAAGTGACCGTCGCCCAGTTCCGGCAGTTTCTCAGTGAGACCAAATATCGCACGACGCCGGAATCGTCGGGCGTGGGCATGGTCGGTTTCATTGCAAAGCGTCCGGACTCCGTGCCCAGCGACTCGTTCCATCCGTTTGACCTTCGGCGCGAGTTCAGTTGCACATCGCCTGGGTTTTCGCAAGCCGACGATCATCCCGTTGTGGGAATTAGTTGGCACGACGCGGTCGCATTCTGCAAATGGCTGAGCGAAAAAGAGAGCCGAACGTACCGCCTGCCGACGGAAGCCGAGTGGGAGTACGCTTGCCGCGCCGGGTCAAAAACGTGGTTCTCGTTCGGTGACAAGTTCCGCAAACAGATTCACAAACACGCCAACGTGGCCAACGTGGAACTCGAACGCCGCACGCCAGGCCACGTGATGCGGCAGTGGCTGGTCGACGTTTCGCGCGAGTCGTCCGACGGGCACGCCTTTACGGCTCCGGTCGCTTCTTTCAAATCGAATGCGTGGGGCCTGTACGATATGCACGGCAACGTGTGGGAGTGGTGTGCGGACGAGTATCTGGACACGGCCTACCAGGCGGCCGTCGAGCAAAAGCGTCAACGAGGTTTGGAAATGGTGACCGATCCAATCCACCGGCAGCGCGACGGCCAGCCGAACGATCGGCGGGTTATTCGAGGCGGATCGTGGGCTAACTCACCCTTCCTTTGCCGCAGCGCGATGCGCGGGAGATACATCGCCCGTGATGCGGCATGTTATTTGGGATTTCGCGTGGTGTGTGAAGTCGAATGAGTGCTTGTTTTCAACCCGAAACGTTAGCGAGGAATCCGTGGGGTAAGCGTCCCGCTTGCCGAGTGTCGTTCCGCAAGCTGGAAGCTCGAGCGACGCGAGCGGTCCTCGCTCGTGCTTCGGGTTTCGTTGTCGCATTCTTTGTCACCGCCGCAGTTTCTATCTGCGAAGCCGGCGATTTCGAAAAGCGCGTCGCGCCGTTTTTTCGGCAGCATTGCGTCAGGTGTCACGGGCCTGAGACTCAAGAAGGCAAATTGCGGCTCGACACGCTGGCTCCGAAGTTCGACAACAGTCGGGCTGCCGCGCATTGGGTGGAAGTCCGCGATCGGCTCAATCTGGGCGAGATGCCGCCTCCCGATGAAACACAGCCGGATGTCGGCGACACTGCGTTTGTCGCGCAGTGGATCGCCCGCGAACTGAAAGCCTCCACGGCAAGCGGACGATCGTCCACCGGCAACACCGCTATGCGACGACTAAGCCGCACCGAATACGCCAACACGGTGCGCGATCTGCTGGGGGTCGAATTCGTCGCCGGACAGTCCCCGCTCGATCTTTTGCCGCCCGCCGGAAAAGTCAGCGGCCTCGACAA
>CALBSZ010000009.1 GCA_937967665.1 uncultured Planctomycetaceae bacterium | reverse complement strand
CTTCACTCGACCCCGGCCACCCATGACAACAACGCGAGACTTAAAACAAAGCCTAGTTTGAGGCGGGGAATTCGTCGCGGAGCGCCAGGTCGAGCGACAGCAGGCTCAGCAGGTCCTCGCCAACAGCAGCGTTGGCCGACAGCGGCTGCCGGGATGCGGCGACGTCTTCGGCTGCCAGGTCCAGGAGCGCCGCGCCGGCTGCATCCGGGGCGCGAACGAGGAACGCGGCGTCCGTTGTGGACGCAGCGGGTTCCTGGCTCTTCGCCATCCGGACGAAGGCTGCTCGGGGCGGTGGGACGGGTAGCATACTGATGCGCTGCAGCGCTGTCCGGAAGTTGGTGGCGTAATCGCGGGCAATGGCGACATCAGCTCCGTCAACCATGCCGTCGCGGTTGAAGTCCAGGTCCTCGATGATCGTCGAATCGCGTGCACCGGCGAAGTCAAAACCATTGACGTACGTATTGATGGGCGAGTCGCCGGATTCGCCAATGGCATTGCCGAAGTAGAACACGTCTGGTTCCGCGAGCCCGGTGTTCGCGGTGTTCTGCACCGTGACCTGCAGCCAGGCGTTTTGAATCGCGTCTTCGGGGTCCCAAATCAGGGTCACACGGGAGACACCGGGGCTGTCGGGATGATCGCGCACGTCGACGATGGTGGGAGCGGGCGCGTCAGCCCAGGCAGCGGGATTGCTGTCATTGCCCGTCTTGAAATCGAAATCAACGATCGGGTCCAGCGTCGTTCCGTCTGGTTTATTGGCGATGTCGACCATGATGCCGTTCAGGCCCTTCACGTAGCTGGTATAGTTGTCGAACGTCGCCGTCCCACTCCGCAAAGCCGTCTTGTTCGCGAGGGCCGCGTCGTCATCGACGTTGGCAGCGGGATCATTGCCGTCGGGGGACGAATCGTTATAGAACACATGCCGGCCGACAACGGCTGGCGCCGTGGAATCCTCGGCAAAGAGATGGACATCGTCGTAGGCGGCGTAATTGGCGTAAGAAAAGTCTATGCAGCTAGAGGAAGTGCAACCCGATTGATCCGGCTCGTTAGGGTCCCGGATCGCCAGCAACCGGATCTGCAGGGGCAGTCCTGCCAGGTCCGCGTCATTGGGATCGGGGGTGTACGAGACGGTTGACGTGACCCAAGTCCCGTATGGGACAGAACGGGTGTTCCAATCCTCGGCGATGACGGTGCCGCCGATCACCTGGCCCGAATACTGGCCGCCGGGGGTATCATTGACGCCTCCCACGGCGAGTTGCACGACGTAGCCATTCCATAAGTGGTTAGCGTCGTTAACGTCGTTCGTATACCGGGAAACTTGGGCGGTCAGCTCGTAGGACTTGGTGGGATCGAATTGCTCGTCCAAGATCTGCGCCACGCCTGCAGTCGGGCCCAGCGTGAGCACCCATGGACGAGGGTCGGTGACGACCCTCACGACATAATCGCCTTCGGCCGCGGTCTCGACATAGTCTGTACGAGGGTGAACGATCCGAGCTGGCCCCCCGTTGCCCTGAGCCTCAAAGTAACGCCAGCTTTCTTGGGCGGGACGGGGATACTTGTGCTCACCTTCGGGTATCGGATCGTAAGTCCCGCGCACCTCGAACCCGGCGTTGGGAATGGGGATTTCCGCCAGCAGCCGCCGGTCCTCCATATGTTCGAACCGGAGCGGGCGACGGGTGGCCTTCGGAGAATGGCGACTGGCAACGGCCTGTGGCGAATGACGGCGCTTGGGGCGTTTCATGGTTGGGACTCGCTTTGGGTCGGTTGGCAAGAGTTGGTGTTCAGGGATCCGTTATCTGAATTCGGTTTCCACAGGCAGACCTGCCGGGGATCACCCGGTAATTCCAATCGCAAGAGTGTCATCACGGAGGCTTCTGAATCCGCCCTATTTTCCCACAATTCAGCTTGATTGCAAGGAAAAAGAAATAGAGTCCAGTCTATCCCAAACGTCTCTTGATAACTCCTCGACGGTTGCTTCCAAGTCTGGCAGCCGCCAAGATTCATCGAGGTCGCTTCGGAAATCCCGTTCCGAATCGAAGCGGAAATTCCAGTCCTGGAAGTATTCGTGGTAGCCATGCTCATCGTGTTGGCACGCCTGCTGTATCGCAGGCAGGCCGCTGTTGTTCGCCTCCGCATGTCGACGCGCTTCGACGCTCGTGAATCGTTCGGAACTGCTGACGGCTGAGTATATCGCAAGAAAAGAGTCGTCCACGATGCCGCGGACCGCGCGACGGCTCAACGGCAACGTCCCCTCACCTTCGGCTTGCAGGGCATTGGCGTTAATGAAGTTGATGACATTAATCGCGTCGACAGGCTCAATCTTGAGATCGCCAGTAGGGTCATAGTAAAACCTCGGCGCCGCGGATTGCGAAAGGGGAATCGGCAACTCGCGGGACCCATCGCGATTGATCGTATTTATCAAGACCAACGCGTCAAACGGTGTGACTTCATCGTCATGTGTGGTGTCGAATCGGTCAAGCGGATTGGTCCACGGAGTTGAGTTGGCCACGCGCAGTTCGATTCCGTTGTGACGAATGACGTGAAACAAATCACCGTTCGTGAACTCAGGACCGTCAATCGTCCAAGCAGTGTCATAGTGCACCGTATCGTCAGCGTCGTGACGAACGGTGAGTCTCCGGTAGTCCGTGATGTGTTCCACGTGACTTGGGGCAACCGTCAATTCGTTGGCACCTGTTCCCGCAATGTCGATCGAATCGATTTTGGAAAAGTCGTTTTGAGCCGCATCGGAAAGGTCCAGGTGAATTCCGGAAACAGACACGATGAGGGTGTCGGAGTCGGGGCCGCCGTGGAGCGACAGGTCAAATGCGCTGGAAGACAGCAGAATCGTGTCCGCACCCGCGCCGGCGTCTACTTCTGCGGGCAGCGCAAGACTGCCTGTGTTGAACGTGTCGTCTTCATCGCCCAGTTGCACGTTGACTCGAGTGATGCTGGCAATGTCGCAAGTGGCTGCCTGATCAGGTACTGCGTCGCCCGTACAACCATCGCCCGGCGTGATGATCAGCTGAGGGTTGTCTGCGATTGTGGCGGTCTCGTCGGCAAACGTCAGTTCGGGAACGTTGCTGTTTCCGTGGTTGGCAAAATAGTAGAGCGTATCGCCGATGGTGAACGCTTGAGCGTCGCTGCCGGCGAGGTCACAAGATGACGTCAGCACCGAATTGTGTCGTCCCGGCGTCACACATCGTGGACTCCAGTCTGCGTCGTTAGCGTCGGTGTCGAGTCCATTGGGGTAACGCGAGATTCCCCAGCGATCCTGATTGCCATCATCCTGTAGCCCAACGCCGGAACCCTCGACGAACGGCGCTGCTGTATCTCCAGCATAACTGACGACGTCGATAACATTCGCCTGATGCATCAACGCGACGGCGTCAGGCGATCCGTTTTGGATAAAGTCCGTACTCGCCAGATCCAAATCACAATTGGCCACATCGACCGCACTGCCGCAGACAACAAAATAGTCGCCGGAATCCAGGTCGATTTCTGGTAACGGAATTGTCTGGTAGATGGTTGCGTCATCGTCGCCGCCGTCAACAAGTACCAACTCGAATAGGTTCAGCGCAACCGTGCCGGGAGAAATGTTCAGCAGTTCGATGAATTCGGCATCATCGGCACCGCTTTGGGTGTAATCAACTTCATTGATTACGATGGTGGAGTTCGGCGTGTCGTCGCAAACGTCACCTCGTCCGTCTTGATCGGTGTCCTGCTGATCCGCGTTTGAAACCCTGGGGCAGTTGTCCAGCGCGTTGACCACCAAATCGTCATCGGAATCGATGCGCTGAGCGCGTCGACGCGTTTCTGCGACGGTCAATTCCGGTTCCGCCGGCAAGTCTATTGCGGCGCCATCCGCGAATCCCGGTGTGAACCGGAAGCCGTGAACGATGTGGTCCCAGTCATCGTAACTGGCGAGAACGGTATCGTCTTCGTTGAGACAATCATCATCGTTGGGGTCGTTGATCCCAGCTTCAACGGTCATCATATCGGTCTGGCCGTTGCGGTTCCAATCGATGTCGCCCACGGTGGAAACGATTCGGTACCAGCATTCGCCTTCACTGGTGTTTCGATAGGTGAATACGGTTTCGGGGAACCTTGCGGCCAGATCGGCGGGCGGCGCGTTGTTGTCAATCCCACGAGTCTCGTCAAGGGCCGCCTCGTTGAGATCTTCGAGGTCCCATCGAGAGTAGTCGAGCGGGCGGTCCTCGGCGAAATAGGGGAATTGAAACGAATAATTCATGACGCTGAGGTAATTGGGTTTGTTGTTATGCTCATCGCCACCACCGTGATCCAGGCCAAGCGTATGTCCGAGTTCGTGCATCAGCGTGCTGGCCTGAAGAATTTGACGCGCCTGGGACACCGATCCGTCTTTGGGCAAACCGGCATCGCGCAACAGATCTTCATCGTCCCAATCACCCAGGGTAACCATAAAGTCATTTCCGACGAATTCTGCAATCCCCGACGATCCGACCTCCTCTTCGTAATTGTGACCGAAAATGCTGTAGCGAAAAGACAGGCGGCGGGCACCAAGGATGTTCGCGCAGTTTGCACTTTGCCGATCGACCTTTCGCCCGAAGTGACCATCAGTCGGACGAGTTCCACACGGCTCACCTTCATTACCGGACTGGTTACTGCCAACCTTCAAGTCGTAGAAATCGTCGGCGAATCCGGGACCGCGGCTGGCGAACTTGATCGTCGGCGCTTCAGAAATCGCTTCGTCCCGCATGAGGTGCAACTTGATACCGTTCACTCCATCGGGATTCTCGATGGACGGACTGTTGGCCGGCGTCGTGTCGTCCTGAAAGGCTCGTGTCACATCATCCAGCATCGAGTCCGAGGGAAAATGAGTGTGCCCGAATAGCGGAGGGATGCCGCGCGTCATGTAGTCTATTTCGACGAAGATGTCTTGGTGCATCGGGTCCGCATTGAACGGCGCGGCGTTGAGCGGGAGGTCAATGTTGCCATCGCCGTTGTAGTCGATCCCCTCGGCTTCCCAGTTGTCGCAAAGGCTATCGCCATCCGTGTCGACGTTCGCATCACCGTCGGTATCTCGACAAACGGTGGAGAATTCAGAGGTCGACGAGTCGACAAGACTGGTTGCCACGCCGCTGACGAAGGGGTAATCGGCCGCATAGGGAACAATCAAGCCGAACAAGCCTGTTTTGGGTACGAGCACGGAACCCAAATAGCGTTCACCGTCGCCCCTTGCTGACTCGGGTACGCCGTACATCGGATCCGTGTTGTCAAACTTCATGGCGTAGAGATCGACAACCGTTTGCGGATCATTTTGTTCCGAGCTGGGTGGGTCGATCGCCCCGGAAATCAACATGTCGGTGCCATCGGTGACGTACGTCACGCCGACGGGGAAATTCAACAGATGGTTGGGACCTTCATCTTCGTCTTTGTCATCGTTTCCCGTAATGCCCTCGGCGCCGAGGTCGATAGCCAACCCTTCGTTGTCGTAGATCGAGTTGCAGCGAACGAGATTCCCTGCTGCTAGATCACCAGTGATGCGCACGCCGGGTCCCTGATTTCCAC
>CALBSZ010000008.1 GCA_937967665.1 uncultured Planctomycetaceae bacterium | reverse complement strand
CGCTTATCGTCGGGAATCAATGCGCGATAACCTCTATCTCCTTCGCGTTTACCAATGTGCAGGTACTGGTGCATCCACTTCGTGAGATTTCCCCAAAGTATATTGACAATCCAAGGCGCCCGCGCCGCGTATTCCCACTCGTGTTCCTCGGGCAAATGACAAGACAGGTTGTCCCAATACGCGAATTTGGTACACGCCCACGCATCGTACCACGTCGCACCCACCAATGCGCAGTTATCTTCAGGCGAGAAAACACGATAGCCAGCGCATGCGCCCTCTTTTTGACCGAATCCAGGATCGAACAGTTGGTACAGCTCGTTCACGCAAGGGTCGCGGTGCAGACAAAATCCGTCAATCTCTTGACTGCGCGCGGGTGGAGATTCAAGCCATTCACGAAACGATCTCGTACCTTCATTTCGCACCCAGCCCAAAAAGGATTCCAGTCGTTGAAACCCGATCCGTTGACGCTTTTCGGAGTTGTCGAACACGGGTTTTAACGCCTGTTCTACTACTGTCTCATCGTTCGACCGCACCATTCTGGTGAAAATCAACCAGTGCCTCACACCTTGGCCCCGCCGGTCCAATTCCGATCCCATTTCAAACGAGCCGGCGGGGATCTCAATAAAATGATCCTTGAGGGTGCGAGCGATGCGATACTCCTCGGAAGACGGCGGTGCGTTCAAGAAACGCTGTTCGAACTCGCCCAGAAAGGCGTTCTGGATTTCCTTGGCCAAAGTGACGCGCTGCGCCAAGTAATCCAAGCGGTCCCAGCCACGGTAGATCATTTCCGTGCTGCGGGCTTGCTGGCAATAGTACTCTTCGTACGATTGATGCTGTTCGCGAGGCACACCCGGTCGATACACCACTTGCATCGCGTGCAGCCAGTATTTGGGGTCTTCCATCGCGTCTCCGGGCATTTCGGCCAGGTATTGCCAGACGGCATAGTATTCCCGGCCAGCCCAATGTTCGCGGCCATCCGCATAGTCGTACTGCGGCAGGAACCGATGCCGCGCCATGTAGGCGATGTCCTCTTGCCGAGCGAAATTACAGAGATAGTACGCGCAGTACCATTCCTACAAACTGCGGTTGAGAAAAATCACACGCTGCAATTTTCCTGTCGCGCGGAAGGAATCAAAGACCCCGTTCGAAACGATGCCCGAAGCGGCGATCCACTCGACCTGTTCGTTGAACTTGTCGTCATTGTCGCCGGTAGTTTGTTCGCGAACTCGCTTCAGCAGGTAATTGACTTCCAGTTGCCCCGTACCATGTTCATCGATCGCCACCGGCAAGCCGCCGAAGTTGGGTTCCGGATCGTCGGTGCCGGTATCTTCTTCCAACCGCGGTGGATTTCCCATGCGCATCATTTGAAACGCCAACGTCGCCAGGATGCGATGTGTCTGCGGCACATCCAACGGCGGATTCTTTCCCGGGTTACCTTTTTGCCACTGGTCGTGGGCCTCATGAACGATGCGTTTGGTCGCTTCGTAGAGGACATGACTGGCCGAGGAAAGCGCGCCGAGTTTTTCCGGTTCGATATTACGCAACTCCTGCAGGATGCGGGGAATCCGCAACATCTCGTGGGCGGCCGGATTGATCAAATCGTAGCGCCAGACGACCTGCTGGTTATGAACCACTTTTCCCAAGTAAACCATTTGCTTGTCCTCGTCGAATTCATTGATCCTGACAAACGTCCACTGCTGGTCGAACTTCAGGTCCTGTTCTCGCGCCAGGCGTTTTAAGTAAGGCCACATGTAAGGACGCGTGGTGATCAGGATGCGGCCACCGGGTTCGGTCACCTGATCGATGATCTGCTTGATCGTCGGCCCATCGACCGTCCCGGCCTGGTCGACCGAATCAAACGCGAGCCAAAGCTGTCCGCGATCCCTCGTGATCTCGATATCCGCCACCAGTTTTTCCATGTCCAGGCCATGATTTGATTGATCTTTACATTAGGCTTTCCGCAGACTGTCTAGCAGCTGCACTTTCCAAAACCGCTCGACGTCGTTCCCCACTTCCCGCAGGGGAACGACCAGTGCGAGGTCGCCGTCGGCCAGATTGTTCTTCCAGGCCATCACCCACTCCAACAACGTCGTCTTGCCGATCCCCGAGTCGGCAACAATCATCACGCGGCGTGAGCGCTGCCTGGAAATATCATTGGGAAACCCGGACAGCAAACAGGTCTGATCCAGATAGACCCAAGGATCGAACTTGCTGGCCGCTTCACCGGCAGATGGCAGACGATATTGAGTAATATCCATCGCCGCATCCAGGTGACTGTAATCCGTCATCACTCGCAGCCTGGATCGAATGTATCGCGGCTTGGAATCGTCGGGTTGAATGCGATCACCTTTGCGGTCCGACGCGTCTGGGAAAAGCTTCTGGTGAAGAGGCATTGCGGGAATGTTCCGTCGTAATGTCGGTTGCTGGGAACTTCATGCGAAGTACGTAGTTTACCAATTTCCTGATGCAGGTGTGGCTTTGGAGACGCAGGTCTTCGTGCTGGCGCGCATCGTTTAACCCCCAGCCGCAGAAGTCCGCTGAATTATTGGCACAAACCGAAGTGGGGTAAGCTTCCAGCTTGCCATTCTTGGGCATCCACGATGCCTCATCCTCAAGGATTTCGCAATTTGCAAGCTGGAAGCTTACGCCACGACTTCTTCAGCAGTCTCCGCAGACGCCGAGTTGCACAACGAGTCGGCGCCTGCGGCTGGGGGTTAAACAGGAAAGCGCAAGAAGATCAGACACGCGTTCTGCATTCACGGAATTCGCTGCTGAATTCCTAGTCTGTTCCCTGCGGAGGTGTCTTCCTCTATGTGTAGAGACGAAGTCTGTCCCCGTCAACAACAGGAGAAGAACGATGAACGAAAAGACAAACGTGGATCATCCGCCGATCGAACCTTCCAATGCGACATCGGAAAACATGGCCCCCACGACCACTCCACCGTCGGACCCTTGGGCGGAACAGAAGCGCCAGGATATCGAACTCTTGAAAGAGATCTGCGCCGAGCACCACGAGCAGGCAACAGGAAACGCCAGCGCCGATTCGGCAACGTTCACGGACTAACTGAACAGCGCCAGGTTTGAGGCTCGAATTCTTGCTAAGACCGTTGGAGTCCAGGCTTTAGCCGTTCTTTCCCACAATGACCGAAGGGCGGCTAAAGCCTGGACTCCAACCCGAACCTGTCCGGGTGACCCTGGGCGGTTGCCCGCCCAGGGTTCCCACAGAGCCGTA
>CALBSZ010000007.1 GCA_937967665.1 uncultured Planctomycetaceae bacterium | reverse complement strand
TTCAGCTACGCGTCTCCCTCCCGACCGAGCCAAGAGCAGGAGGAAGTGCCGGCTACCGGCCTCGCGGGTCGTCTCGGCTCAATTGTAGACGGTAAAGTCGATCGAGTTGGTATTCAGCGCTCCGGTCGCCGGCTCGGTGACGTCGACCAGCAGCGTGTAGCGGCCCGCCTCGAGCCCCGCCGGGCTGAACGTCGCGAGCAGCTTGTCGAGACCCGCGATGCCGGTCACGGTGCGCGGCGACTGCGGCCGGCTCGAATGCGGACGACAACAGCTCCACCACGGCCTCCGGACTGCCCGATGCCGATCTGGACGCGGCTTTCGGCGTCACCACCGCGGATTCCTCGTCGCTGGAGTTTGACTTCGACGTGGCCGCCGACGGCGATATTGCCTTCCAGTTCGTCTTCGCTTCGGACGAGTACAACGAGCTGGTGGGCATGCCCAACGCCGATGTCGTGGCCGTGTTTATCGACGGCGTGAAAGTGGCCATCAGTCCGGCCGGGGATGTCAGCCGCGAAACGATCAACGAGGGCAATCCTCGCGTCGTCAACGCCATGAATCCGCAGCTGTATCACAACAACGACCTGAACGACGGCGGCGATTTCCTGCGGCAGGTTGGCTACGACGGGTTCACGCGCGTCTTGACCGCGCAGACGTTCTTGACGGCTGGGACGCATACGGTCAAGTTCGCGATTGGCGACGTCGGTTCCGATTCAGGAGATAGCGCGCTGTTCATCGCCGCCGGCAGCCTGGGAACACCGCAACCGCCAGCTCCTTTTGCCTTCCAGGCGATTGCCCACGACGGTTCCGGCGACCAGAACACATTCCGCGATCAAGGGCAGGTGCTGATCCACTCCAACACCATCCTGCACTCGGCCGATTGGGGCATCGTTACCAAGGCGGGCGAACGGGATACCTTGCCGACGCTGGACGGCGCCGACGACGATCCGCCGTTGGGAGCGCCGCACATGGGACCCGCGCGAAACCTGCAGGAATTGAACAATTTGGCGATCACCGGCGCGCAAGGCGGGTTCGCGCCGGGCGTCGTCATTTCGAACAACACAATCGCCGGCGAAGGACTCGGCGGGATTCACGCCAGTGGCGATTTGCGACCGTATGAACTGGTACCGTTTGAGGGCGCCGGCATCTGCAACGGCGACGCCTTCTCGCTGACTTCCGGGCGCGTGACCGTGGAGTTCGAATTCGAGCAAACCACCAGTCCTGGTGTCAGTTGCTACGCGGTTGGCAATGATGGTTGGAATCCGGGACGCGTCACGATTCCGTTTACCTTCAACGATTCTCAATTCCAGATCGCCAGCGCCATCTACGACGCCATTCTGAACAGCCCGCTGGTGGACAATGGCACGACACAAGGCGCCAACGTCCATCTCGACCTGGCTCGCTCCATCGGCTACCAGGAAGACGTCGTCCCTCCCGTCTCGTTGTTTGGCATTCCGGACGCGGGGAGCCCCAACCATGCGGTTTACGTCTCCGGGATCCGTGAATTCCGCCTGCTGAATCAAGGCAGCGCTCTGGCATTCCAGGATGTTCGTGTGTCGCCCATCGGCCACGCCGCGCAACCCTTCGTCAGGATCGTGAACAACACAATCTACGGCGGTGACGGCAACGCAGCGTCGTTCCCCGGCGATCCCAATGCCGAAGCCAATGGCAGCGGTACGAACGACACGTTGTTTACCGCGATTGATTCGAAGCAGGGCCGCGCGGCCACCCCGCAGGCCTTCACGGCGACGGCAAATATCGGTGATAACCCCGACCTCGCGCTGACACCAGCCGCGGACGTAGACTTCTACCAGTTCCACTTGGATATTGGTGATCGCGTGACGGTCGGCGCTGCGGCCAGTGCTGGTTCCACCTTGGATCCGTACCTGCGATTGTTTGATGACTTGGGGATGGAACTCGCTGCCGACGACAACGGCGGCGCGGGCAATGCCGCCAGCATCAGTTTTACCGCCACCCAGTCAGGCACCTACTTCGCCGCCGTCAGCAGCGTCGGGAACGAGCAGTACAGTCCACGAAGCTTTGGCAACCGAGTTACCGGTTCGACGTCGGGCAGTTACGACATTTCCATCAACGTCGCGGCTCCGCGAACCTGGACGATCGATACTACCGAGATGGTCAATGCAGCGCAAACGCTCACGATCACCGATATCGACGGCACCAGCATCGTCGTGAACGTCGGCCCCTTCGCGCCGGACACGAACACGCAGGCGATCGCTCCGTCGCTGAGTAACCTGATCAACGGCGCGGGGCTGAATGGCGTTTCGGCAGACTTCTTCGGCGACAACATTACCTTCCGGACAAGCCGGAACGAAGACGGCGCACGGTTTGTCGTCGTCACCGGCGCGGTCACGATTACCGGTGGCACGGCCGCTTCGGTTTACGCTTCGCAAGGCGCCAATAATGACAATGGCCTGCTCCCCGAAACCGGGATCTTGATCTCGCACGAAGCCACGGCGACGTTGCTGAACAACGTCATCGCGAACACGCGCAACGGCGTGGTGGAAACGAGGAATCAACCCGATCAACATCAAGTGAGCACGGTGACGTCGCCCGGCGTCAGCTCGGCCTCCATCATCGCGCCGCCACTCAACGGCGTGTTTCCCTACACGGTCTATAACCAGCCGAACTCGCAGCGCGTGACACGCTACGTAAATACCCCCACGTTCCATACGTATGCGGCCAGTCCGATCACCAGCGTGGTCGGGGCGACCTTGTTCCAGCACAATCAGTTCGGCAATTGGGACGTCTCGATTCCACTCGTCCAGACAGGCACCAGTAACGGTGGCGGGATCGTGCCGCGTCGCGCGGAGACGCTGTTGCCGCGGGCGCTGAGCGCCGATTTCAATATCCTGCTGGGGAACAGCGAGCCGTTGTTTGAAGACGCCGCCGATTACAACTTCTTCCCCGCCCGGCTGGCGCGGTCGATCGACAGTTCGGTGGACTCGCTGGAAGACCGCCCCCAATTCATTCGCGTGAAATCGCCGATGGGGATTGCCAATTCACCCATTCTGGCGCCGGAACGGGACGCCACCGGGCAATTGCGCGTGGACGATCCCGACGTGGCGACGCCGCAAGGTCAAGGAGCCGATGTCTTTAAGGACCGCGGTTCCTTGGATCGCAGCGATTTTGTCGGGCCCGCGGCCGTGTTGGTGATTCCCCAGGACAACGACCCACGGGGCATCGATATCGATCCCGGCGCGACCGTGGTACACGTCTCGCAGGGCGTCTTTAACAGTTTTCCGGTCCAGCTCCTCGATTGCTTCGACGCGGCCGACCCGTCCCCCGGTGTCGTTGTCAATGACGCCACCGTTTCCGCCAATCCCGTCACGATCAACGAAGGGTCGCTCGACGTGGTCCTGAACGGTCCCGCGGTCACGATCTTCCAGGACGGCGTGATGCTGCGTGAAGGTTTTGACTATACGTTCCAGTACGACGAAACCAGCAACACAATTCGCTTGAGTCCGCTGGCCGGGATCTGGGCGGACGACAAGGTCTACGTCATCAAGCTCAACAACCGAGATCGCTTTGTGATCGACGCGCCGTCCGCCGATACCATCGTGGACGGAGACTTTTTCACGATTACCAACGAGCGGGGTGGCCTGGCCTATTTTGAGTATGAGGCGGGTTATTCGATCCAGTTACCGCCGACTCTGGAACTACACGTGCCGCAGTCGGGTGCCGGTGCCAGTGTCGGGGACAGCAAGCTGTTTACGATCAGCGACGGCACGACGACCACCACGTTTGAATTCGATAGCAACACGCCGCCGAATTTCTTCGCCGCGCACACACGGGTCGATATTTCGAACGCGGTCACGCAGGACGAAGTGGCGGCGGCCGTGATCGCCGCCATTCAAACCGCGTTCCCGACCTTCATGCCGAAATACCTGGGCGATGGTCGCGTGCACCTCGGCGCCACCAGCGGGTCGACGGTCGATCCGCGTGACACGGGCATGTCGGTAACGCGGGCAACCTTGACGCTGCAATCGCCCGCCAGCGGCGTCGATCCGCTCACCGGTGTCGCCGAAGGGCAGCAGTTCGTCATCAACGACGGTAATCAAGATTACATTTTCGAATTCGATTCCGTCGGCGGCGTCCCCATGGGGGTCACGCCTTTGGACATTAGCGCCATTTCGACGCCGGCCGAAGTGGCCGCGCTGGTGGCGACGGAAGTGAACAATACGATTCCCGGCTTGAATCCACTCGATCTGGGCAACGGCCAGGTGTACCTGGGCTTGCCGCGCAGTTATTCGCTGGTGTCGAACACATCCCGGATGATCCCGGTCGGCACGGCGCCGATCGAGATCCTGGACGAACAGACCTTCGATATCCACATGGGCGTGAACGCCACGGATCCAGTGACGACGTTCGAGTTCGATAACAACACAGCCCTGCTCGATACGGATCACGTTCGCGTGCCGTTCAGCATCGCCGACAGCAGCGAAGATCTCGCAGCCCGCATCGCCGCCATCGTTACGGCCGAGAACATCGGCTTGACTCCACAGCATGTTGGCGGCGGTCTGGTGCATCTGGGCGGAACGCTTACGCATCTGCTGAATGTTCCCGCGACAACCAATGTCGACGTGGCCAGCCAACCGGGCGTGCGGCCGCCCCTGGAAATCGTGGTGGGCAATCCGGCATTGATCCTGGACGGTCAGACATTCGAGATCGAAACGGCGCTGAAACGCGTTACGTTCGAATTCAACAACCTGGACACAAACCCCAGTTCGACGTCCGGCAACCAGCCGATCTTGATGACGAACATGACCACTCAAGACGAACTGTCGAACGCCATTGTCGCCGCCATCGCCAGCGCCGGTTTGGGACTGGTACCGTCGTATGTCGGCGCGGGGCGAGTGGATGTGGGGAGTGCCATCGGCGATATTGTCGATGTCAGCGGCACGCCCACGCTCATGTTGAACGGCGTTCCCGGCGGGGCGATTCCAGTCAACTACGTGCCGGCCGATTCCTTCGACCTGGCCACGGCCATCATGGAAGCGCTTAACGGCAGCGGTCTGCCTCGAGTCTCTTCGGAATTGCGCGGCGGTTCGACACTCTTCGTGGACTTCTCGAACGCGTTGGGCGAACCGGTCGACTTCACGCAGAGTACCGTCCGCATCAATGGCGTCGATAACTTCTTCCTGCCCGCCATTCAGGACCTGCCGGGCAACGCCTTGAAGCCCAATCAGATCACCAACGAGACCCGCTTCACGATCCTGTTGCCTGGCGTGCAGTTGGACTACGGCGACGCTCCCGACAACCTTGTGACGCCTCGATTCCCCACGCTGACGCAGCACGACGGCGCGCGGCACGTCATCTCGGATCAGGGACTCTTCCTGGGAACGTTTATTGACGGCGAGACCGACGGCCAGACCGTACCGGACGCGTTTGGCGACGATCTGGATCATCGTTTCGATATTTCTGCCGCCAATATGGACCTCATTCAGGACGGCCAGTTGCCGGTGGTGATTCAGGTTCCGGCGACGGTCGCGGATCAGGCGACCTTCACGGTCACCCCGCATGGCCAGGCGGCCACGACGTTCGAATTCGTGGATGTGTCCATCGCGGGTAACATGGCCAATGCCGGAAACGTGGCGATTAACTTCATGCCAGGACAAAGCGCGGCGACCATCGCGGGCGCGCTGGTCCCAGCGGTTCAAACGGCAAACATCGGCTTGCTGCCCACACATCTTGGCGCCGGAGTCGTCTCGTTGGGTGGCGGGTCGCTGCACACCATCGATGTTACCAACAGCAGCCTCAGCAGCGCCGGCGTACCGGCTTACGCCATCACGGCGCCGGTTGGTGCTCAGATTCAGGAGGCGGAAACCTTCACCGTCGATGATGGCGATCGATCCGTCACGTTCGAATTCGATTCGGACGGTGATTTCGGCTTTTTCAACATTCCCGTGACGTTCACCGGTACCGAACTGGCCTCCCAGGTTGCCGCCAACATCAAGGCGGTTGTCGACGCCGAAGGTTTGGCGATCGAGTTGATCGACAACCTCGACGGCACGTTGCACGTGACGGGTTTGACGCTGAGCCACGTAATCAACCTGAACACCGCGGTCACCGGCCTGCAGTATTCGGGACATACACCCACGACGCTGGTCGCGCGGGACGCCGGACTGGGACTGCAAATACCCAGCCTGATGGCCATCGAGATTGACGACGTGAACGGCGGCAACCTGGTGGATCAAGAGACGTTTACCATCAGCGACGGCATCAACAGGGTAACCTTCGAGTTTGATGACAATGACTTTTTCACTCAGGGCAACCAGCAAGTCAGGTTCAACGCCGGTCAATCCGCGGCGACGATCGCGGCGACATTGCAAGCGGCCATTCAAAATGCCCTTGGGTTGCCGTCGACAATCGACGCGACAGGCGATCCGGTGAAGCTGGAGATCGCGTTGACAGCCGCTCCGAATGGGGAGGACTATGCACTGGACACGTCCATGTCGGGCCTTGGTCAATCCGGCTCGGTAAGCGACGGGGACTCCCTCACCGTCGACGACGGTCACGGTAAGCTGGTGACTTTCGTCTTCGACGACGACAATTCCGTAGTGGATTCGACCACCGTGAAGGGCGTCACATTCTCGGCCGAGAACTCCGCGTTCGAACTTGCCGCGCGACTGGCCGCCTCGATGCGTCAAGCCGTGTTGGACGGAGACTTGCACGCCAGCCTGAGCCCGCTGAACCTGGGGCAAGGCAACGTGCAGGTCGGCGGCATCGGCGCTGTGGACGCCACCGGCGCGCTTCATCTCACCGCCACCGGCACGCCCGGTGGAATCGAAGATGGCCAGTCGTTCACCTTGGCTGACGGAGTGAACCTGGTGCGATTCGAATTTGATATCAATAATCAGATCACCCAGGGCAATGTCCCCATTTCGTTTGAACTCACCAGCGACGCGGACGCCATCGCCGATTCGATCGTGCAGGCCCTTTCGGGCCAGGGCGTCCAGCTGAATGTCTTGCGTCAACCCGGCGGCATCATGCGCTGGGAAAGCGACGACGACGACGGTGTGCGGTTCGTACGCCCGTTGATCCATGGC
>CALBSZ010000006.1 GCA_937967665.1 uncultured Planctomycetaceae bacterium | reverse complement strand
GGCCACCGCGGACCTCCACCTCAGCCAGTACACGAGTACCCGCCAGGTGGTCACAGGCTTTCGAATCTGGAGTCACGTGATTGAGTTTATTCGCGATGGCAAAATGCCTCCAGAGGATTCCCGGCAGCCCACACTGGACGAACGCGAATCGGTCGTGGCCGCCTTGGAAGCGATGTTGCTGGCGGAAGCTGCCAAACAGGCCGGCGACCCCGGAGTTGTTTTGCCGCGTCGACTCTCCAACACGGAATACGATTTTTCCGTACGCGACTTGACCGGCGTGCACATACGGCCCACTTTCGATTTCCCTCCCGACCCAGCCGGCGGCGAAGGATTTGACAATACGGGAGAAGCTCTTTCGATGTCGCCGAGCCTTCTGAGGAAATACCTGGCGGCCGCGGGACGTGTCACCGATCATCTCGTTCTGAAAACGACCGGCATGACGTTCGCCCCGCACCCCGTCACGTCGTACAACGAGCGAAAGAAACTGACCGAACAGTCAATTATCGACTTCTACGCGGACCATGAAGTGCGGCTGGAGTCGTACGTGGAATCGGCCTGGCGATTTCGTTATCGCGGCAGCGCCGAGCGTAATACGAATGCGGAAATGTGGGGGAAACAGCGCGGCTTGAGTGGCCGGTATTTGACGCTGGTCTTCGAAACGCTTGAGAAGTCGTCGACCGATTCGATGGGGTATGTGAAGGAGTTGGGAAAGTTGTGGAAACGGCTTCCGCCCCCGAGCGACGGTGAACGCCCGCCACAACTGGGTGAATTGACAAACTACCTGGAATTCTGCCGGAAACAATTGTGTCGGGCCGAGCCGCAGTTGATCCGTTCGAACGCCGGAAACTGGCCTATCTCCCATCTTGATTTTCGCGCCCAAGAAGCGGCCCAACGCGACCGTTTCGATCCGAGTCAGCTCGTTGCGAAGACGCTGCTGCGGTTCGATCGCGTGCGGAAGCCGAAAGACGGCGAACCCGATAAGGACTCGCTCCGGTTGCGCCTGCGCTGCGACTCGCCGTTTGAAGAAGCCGGTAACGGCATGGTGATCGTCCAATCGCCGCTGTTCAGCAAGTCGGGCAATCTGCCTCGTAATGACGAGGACGCTCGGAGGCACGAAGTTGTCACATTGCGGTCGGTGCTGGAGCGTCACGCGCCGGAACTCGCCAAGAAACTCGCCTTCGGCAAACACCCGCGAGGCGGCCAGATCAGCCCAGATTCCTTCGTGATCCAATCCCCGGCGTTTGTCGAAATCCCGCTCAGCGCGAACATGCTGCCGCAGGTGCACGGTAAGCATTTGCTGGCCGAGTGCGAATTGGACGCCGAGCATTCTCGTGAGTCAGCCGTACATGTGCAGCAGGCCACCGATCGGCCACTCACGGACCAACCGGGACCATCCACCGTCCTGCTGATGCATCCGGACAGCAAGCTGGCGGCTGAGTTCAGCGCTGCGGCCGCTCCATTCTGCCAGGCCTTCCCGAATCGATTCTACTACGTTGACAACAGCCGTGGGCTCGCCGCCGGTTTTCACCTGGTCGAAGGGTTCTTTCGCGACGATCGACCGCTGGTCGAAAACGTACTTGACGACAAGCAACGTGCGGAATTGGATGCGCTGTGGCAGGAGCTTCATTTCGTCACCGGCAGCGCCGAGACGCTGCTACGCGGGTTTGTTTGGTTCGAGCGATCGGAGCGACACGTGTTGCACGATCCGCGTTTTGACTTCCTGCGGCCGGAAGATCCGCGGCTCGTGCAGGAAGAACTGCTGACCCGGTTCGAACGCGAGTACCTCGACAAGATGGGCGTGAAGCTGCGTGAGGGAACGCTCGAGCCGCTACAGCCCAGCAACAAATACGACATGATTCACGGCTTTTTCGAGGAGATTCGCGAGGGCCTTGCACTGCAGGCATCTCTGTTGCAGCAGGCGGAGCCGTTGGCCCTGGCCGATTGGCAGGAGTTTGCCCGCCGCGCCTACGGGCGGAAGCTGAGTCCCCGGGAATGGGAGTCGTTCCACGCCCTGTACCAGGACCTACGTGGCAAAGGACAGAGTGCCGAAGAGGCGCTGCGCGCGATCACGGCCGCCATCCTGATGTCGCCCGAGTTCTGCTATCGCTATACCGAAGTGCCGGAGGGAGCAGAGGACCAGTTGCTGTCGAGTCGGGCGCTGGCGCGTCGGTTGAGTTACTTCTTGTGGTCTTCGTTGCCGGATGCGGAGTTACTGACGGCGGCGGAGCAGGATCGACTGGTGGATGAAAGCGTGGTTCGGACGCAGACACGGCGGATGTTGAAAGATCCCAAAGTCAGTGCCTTCGCCGCCGAGTTTTTCGGGCAGTGGTTGCGGTATCGAGACTTTCTTTCCAAGGATCCCATTCATGCCGCGGCCTTCAAGACGTATACGGAACCGGTGCGGCAGGCGATGTCCGAGGAGCCGGTGCGCCTGGCGACACATCTGATTCAGCAGGACAGGCCGATTACGGAACTGCTGGATTCCGACCTCACGTTCGTGAACGCCGTGCTGGCCGACCATTACGGTCCCGCGGTGGCCTCGCAGTACCGCGACAAGATGGTTCAATGGGAAAGGGATCGCAAAGAACGGGGCGTGCCCGTGCCTCCAAATCCCGACGAAGTGTGGCAGGCCGTGACCGGGTTGCGCGATCAGGGTCGCGGGGGCCTGCCGGGCATGGCTGTGATCCTGGCGAAGAATGCAGCGGGCGAACGAACCAGCCCGGGAAAGCGCGGCTTCTGGACGGTTCACCATGTGCTGGGTAAGCATTTTCCTCCCCCTCCCGCCGACGTGCCGGAACTGCCGCCCGGCGAAAAGCAGGCGACAAAGACCATTCGAGAGCTCATGACGGAACATGCAGCCCATGCGAAATGCGCGATCTGTCACACGCACTTCGATGCGTTTGGAATGGCTATGGAAGGATTCGATCCGATCGGCCGCGCCCGCAGCACGGACCTGGCCGGAAGACCTATCGACACCGTGGCCGTTTTGCCGAATGGCGAAACTGCCGCAGGAATTCCCGACCTGATCGATTATATTAAAGACCAGCGGCGGGACGAATTCGTGCGCACGCTCTGCCGAAAGTTTTTGGGTTATGCCTTGGGACGATCGGTGATGCTGTCCGATGAACCTTTACTGCGCGACATGCAGGCGCAACTCGAAAAGCACGATTATCGGTTTTCCATCCTGTTTGAAACGGTCGTGACGAGTTCTCAATTTCGACGCCAACGGGGTCGAGACTTTGTGTCCATGAATGTTCCGCGGCCCGACAACGCTGCCAACTAAGGAGTGAATTGTGCGACGTTACCATCAGATTTCGCGACGTGTTGTCCTGCGGGGATTGGGTGCCACGGTGGCTTTGCCTTGGCTGGAATCGGCGCGCCTGCTTGCCGCCGGCAAGAGCGCCGCTGAAAACCCGCCGCCCAAGCGATTCGCCTTTCTCTTTTTTGGCGACGGCATTCACCCGCCGCAGTGGTGGGCCAAGGGAAATGGCTCCGCCATGAAACTGGGGCCCGCATTTGCATCGCTTGAATCGGTCAAGCAGAAGATCAATGTGATCAACGGCCTGGAGCATCGCGGCCAAATCACCGGCGGTCACGCGCAAGGCGCCGCGGCAATGCTCTCGGGCGTGAGGCCGCAACGCGGTCGCGAGATCCGCGCGGCCGTCACGATGGACCAGGTTCTGGCACAGCGTTTGGGAGACAATACGGCCTTGCCCAGCCTGGTGCTCACCTGCGAACGACCCGTGAGCGGCTTTCACGAGTCGGGCAATTCCATGATGTACGCGTCGCACGTCTCGTGGAGTTCCCCGGTCGCGCCGGTACCCGCGGAAATCTATCCGGCGCTGGCCTTCGACAGCCTGTTCGACAGCAAGGGGAGTCGCACGCACATCAGCGTGCGCAACCATGTG
Source organism: uncultured Planctomycetaceae bacterium (assembly GCA_937967665.1). GTDB lineage: Bacteria > Planctomycetota > Planctomycetia > Pirellulales > Pirellulaceae > CALBSZ01. The sequence continues at coordinate 3,158 of CALBSZ010000006.1, read as the reverse complement.
CTCTAGCAGCTTCATGACGTCTCACGGAAGGTATCTACCGCCGACCGCGGCAAGATCGACGAATACGCCACCTCGATCCGTGCAGTGGAAGCGCGTCTGCAGCGACTGCAATCGCGGCAGCAGGAAGAATCGGACGCTCCGGAGACGTTGGCAAATCGTCCCGCCGACGGATTACCGACGCAGCTGGATGAGCACAGCCGCTTGATGTGCGATATGATTGCGCTGGCGTTCCAGGCCGACCGCACAAGGATTGCCACGTTGCTGTTGACCAACAATCTTTCGGGACAGGTCTATCCCTTCCTCGGTCTGCGGAAGGACCACCATAGTTTCTCGCATGGCTGGAAGGGAAAGGAATTCGCGGCGATCTCGCGGTTCTGGGTGGAACAGTACGCGTACCTGCTCGGGAAACTCGATTCGATGCCCGAAGCCGGCGGAACGGTGCTCGACAACAGCTGCATCATGCTGGCCAACGAACAATGGACCGCCCACAGCGCGCCCAAACTGCCGTTGATCGTCGGAGGCGGCTTGGGCGGCACACTGAAGACGGGTCGCAGCCTGGATTTCGAAGGCAGCAAACAGCGAGATGTTTCCGGGTTGTACCTCGGAATCATGGACCGCATGGGCGTTTCGCTCCCCGCCTTCGGCAGCGCCACCGAACGTTTGTCCGAAGTCTGAATCGAGCGGCCGACGTTGCTTTGAAGTCCTTCCTAATCGATCAGTTTGTTGATCGGATATTCGACGATTCCTTTCGCTCCCGCGGCTTTGAGTTGCGGGACAATGGTCCGGACGACGTGCTCTTCAACGATGGTGTTCACGTCGACCCAAAGCGGGTCCGAAAGGGCGGCCACGGTCGGTTTCTGCAGCGCGGGGAGGACGGCAAGCACGGCTTCCAAGTCTTCCTTCAACACGTTCATCATCAGGCCGACCTTGCCTTCCGCGGCGAGGCACGATTCCAGCATCAGAGCGATGTTGTCCAACTTGCCGCGCTTCCAGGGATCTTCGTAAGCGGCCTTGTTGGCGATGAATCGCGTCGTGCTTTGAAGCACTTCGTCTACGATACGCAGGTCGTTCGCCCGCAAGGAGCTGCCGGTTTCCGTCACTTCCACAATGGCGTCGGCCAAGCGCGGCGGTTTGACTTCCGTTGCCCCCCAGGAAAACTCGACGGTTGCCGACACACCGTGTTTCGCCAGGAAAGCCTTCGTCAGCCCGACCGCTTCGGTCGCGATCCGTTTGCCCTGCAGGTCCTTGACCGATCGGACGGGCGAATCTTCCGGCACGCACAATACCCAGCGCACCGGCCGGCGACTCACCTTCGAGAACACCAGTTCGCAGATTTCGGTAACGTCGGCCTGAGTCTCCAGAACCCAATCATGGCCCGTAATGCCCGCGTCCAGGATACCCTGCTCGACGTAACGTGCCATTTCCTGAGCGCGGATCAGGAGGCAGTCGATTTCGTCGTCGTCGATCGTGGGGTAGTAGGAACGCGACGAAAAGCGGATGTTGTAGCCCGCCTTCTTGAACAGTTCCGCCGTCGACTCCTGCAAACTGCCGGCGGGAATGCCTAACTTCAAAGTTTGATCCGACATGCAACCGAACTATCCCTTCTTATAAACTTCTTCTGGATCGAAAACGCGTTCCCCCACGATCTCCACCGCTCCGGTCGACGGATCAATGCGGCGGAAGAAACAGCTGCGATAGCCTTCGTGGCACGCCGCGCCCCCGATTTGCTTGACTTTGACCAGCAGTGTGTCGGCGTCGCAGTCATAGAAAATCTCCTTCAACTGCTGGACGTTGCCGCTCTCTTCACCCTTTCGCCAAAGCTTTTGCCGGCTGCGGCTGTAGTAGACCACGCGGCCCGTCTCCAGCGTCTCCGCGTAAGCCTCGGCGTTCATGTAGGCCAGCATCAGGACGTCGCCATTTTCGAAGTCCTGGGCAATTACGGGAAGGAGTTCCGATTTGGAAAAATCCGGGCCGCTCATCGTCATCTCTCTCGCTCTCTCGGGTCGGGAAACTCCCTAGCATACTTGGATGCGACGTCACTCGCCAGTGCGGCGCCGGGCAAGATATTGCTGTCGTTCCTGCGTTTGGCCCAGTCACAGCCGCCGGCGTCGGGGATCTCAGCAGAAGGAATGCAACGCAGGGAGCCGCCGCCTGCGGCTTTGGGTTAAACAGAATACCGTTCAATTTTCACGTGGGACGGGCACTCCTGCCCGTCGCTCATACCGCATCTTGTACGAGCGTGAAAACGCCAGCACAAGATGTGACGGGCAAGAGTGCCCGTCCTACATACTTTGAACGGCTTTGGGTTAAACAGAATGACGGCGCCGCACGCCTACCTCACCTGCGGGGTAAACGATCTCCCGCACACGCAACCGTGCTACCACACAACCCACCCGGCGCTCTCCAGCTAGGGCAGCGGATCCCCCGACTCGCTCACCAGCGTCACGTTCACATCGTTCACTGCAAATACCCAACGGTGCATCGAGATGCACCCGGCCTGGCAATCTCCCCAGCCCTTCGTGAAGGTGTACGTCGATAACCTCTCTGGGCCCGTCACTTCGCCGGTCTCCAGATCGATGTGATCCGCCGTCCCCACCAGCAGGTTCGGGGACGTACCCGTAACGCCCTGCAAGGGTGTGTAGAGTCCATCGAGTCGCAGCGGGTTGTGCTGCTCGGCGAAATGAATCAGCAGGCGCCCGCCTGTCGCGGCGGCCTGAAAGTCCGTACTCGTAGCACCCAGTTCCCCATTCAGATCCGTCAGCTCGGTGAAAATGCCAGCCTGGAATTGCCCGGTGGCGTGCGAGTCCAGGAACACAATCAGCTGCCCAGGCGCCCAGTCCGGCGTGTGAGGAACCGAACGGAGCACGGGGTAGTCTTCCCGGATCCGGCACAGGTCGCCATAAATCTGGTCGACCAGCGCTAACGGCGGCACAATTGCGACGGAGTGCTCAAGCGCGAGCAGCTCCGCATCGCGACGCGATTGGTTCGCCGCTGTACAGGGACGCTGGTCATTGAGGCGGTTGATCGTCAGGGCGGCGTCGTGAGGCGTGAGCATGTCGTCGCCGTTGGAGTTCCAGAATTCATACAAGGCGGTGTTATGAAGCAGCAGATGAGAACCATGTTAGCTCACTTAGTTGATGATGGCGATCGCGTCGGCG
>CALBSZ010000005.1 GCA_937967665.1 uncultured Planctomycetaceae bacterium | reverse complement strand
TATCGGGAGTGACCCGGCCTTCACTCATCCACTGCCGCATGATGTGGCCGCGAGCCGGCCCGAACTGGCCTCCCGACGGGGGCCTGACGTACCACACGGCATTTGGATCTTCAGCGATGGGATCGACCTTGGCCGGCGGCGGAGCGGGCGTCAGGGGCGCAGGACTCGCCGCCCGAACGGGAGTCTCAGCATTTCCCACCGGAGTTGCCACGGGCGCCGCGGCCGGCCGCGCCGCCGGCGAAGCCATCGGTGCGGCGGCGGGTGTTGGAGACACGGCCGCCGGTGTGGGAGTTGCCTGTGTCACGGTGGCGGAAGCGGTCGACGGCGTCGCGACGGGACGGGCCAACGCGGGCTCGCGATTCTCCGCGCCGCTGCTGCTCTTGCGCGTGCTTTCGACCGGAATGTCGATACTCGCACCACACTTCGGGCACACGCCCCGTTTTCCAGCAAGGAACGACTTGACGTTGAGCTTCTTGTGGCAGGCGTCGCAAATAAATCGAATGCCCATGTGCCTAAACCGCTTTGATACAACCACAGTGATCGGCTCGCCACGCGGACGCTCGCCACAGATCGGATCCATGAGGACAAGCGGGCTGTTCGCGTAATGGCGGCGTGGGCGCGCAAAAAAGTGCCCATCTGTTCCGGACTCTTGATTATACTCGACACGGTTTCGGAGGGAAGCTTGCCTTTCGTCGTACGTCTGGCTATACCAGGGGCTGGCGTCGAAGCATGCGGATGGTAGGGATTATGAAAATCGAGCTGAATCAGATCCTCGAAGGAGAAATCCAGATGCACATGCTGGTTCTAGCCATGAGCGTGGGACTTTTCTTAAATGCCCCTGCTGACGGAGCTGAGGCGGTTGATTTCAGTCGCGACGTTCGGCCCATTTTGGCGGCTCAGTGCTTTGCCTGCCACGGCCCCGACGCGGCCGCGCGGGAAGCCGATTTGCGATTGGACACACGGGCAGGTGCCACCAGGGACCTGGACGGCCGCCGCGCGGTCGTCGCCGGCGACGTCGCGGCCAGCGAGTTGGTAAAGCGAATTGAGTCCGACGACGACGACGTGCGCATGCCGCCGCCGGACAGCGGCCATCAGCTTTCGGAGTCGCAGAAGCAAGTGCTGAAATCGTGGATCGCGGCGGGGGCCGAGTATAATCAGCATTGGTCATTCGTCGCGCCTGTACGTCCGGACGTGCCTGACGCGGACGATTCGGATTGGGCGACGTCGCCGATAGATCATTTCGTCCTGGCCCGCCTGCAGTCGCGCGGACTCAGCCCCAGCCGTCGCGCGAACCGTTACCAGCTCATTCGACGCGTCTCGTTGGACCTGACCGGTCTACCGCCGACGCCTCAAGAAGCCGCGGACTTTGTTGATGACACGTCTTCCGACGCTTACGAGAAAGTGGTTCGACGCCTGCTCGATTCGCCACGGTACGGCGAACACTGGGCGCGGCTGTGGCTGGACCTGGCTCGCTATGCGGACACGCAGGGCTACGAGAAAGACAAACATCGCGACATCTGGCGATATCGCGACTGGGTCATCGATGCCTTCAATCAAGACATGCCATACGACCAATTCACCGTCGAACAGTTGGCAGGCGACTTGTTGACGCAGCCCACGCCCGATCAACTGCTGGCCACGGCGTTTCACCGCAACACCATGACCAATACTGAAGGCGGCACCGACGACGAGGAGTTTCGGCTTGCCGCGGTCAAGGATCGCATCGAAACCACGGCGCAGGTCTGGATGGGGCTGACGCTGCGCTGCGCCAATTGCCATAGTCACAAATACGATCCGATTTCGCAGCGCGAGTACTACCAGTTCATGGCGTTCTTCAATCAAACGGAAGACCACGACGCGGCGAACGACCACCCGCGAGCGGAAACGCCGACGACCGAGCAGCAACAACGCCTGGAGGAATTAGAGGCAGCGTTACAAGCTGCGGGCGACGCGCGGCAAAAGCCCCTCGAACAACAGCTTGCGGCATTGAAGAAGCAGTTCCCCACGACCCCCATCATGCGCGAACTGCCCGCCGAAAAGCATCGTCAGACGCATGTTCACGTGCGCGGCAACTTCCTGGAAAAGGGGGATCTGGTCACGGCAGCCGTCCCGGAGTCACTCCATGCGCTGCCCGCCGATTCGCCCATGAACCGACTGGGCGTGGCGCGCTGGCTGGTGGCACGCAACAACCCACTCACCGCACGTGTCGCTGTCAACCGCATCTGGGCGCGGCTGTTTGGGATCGGGATCGTGGAAACGGAAGAAGATTTCGGCACCCAGGGCACCGAACCGACGCATCCCGAACTGCTGGACTGGCTGGCGGTGGAGTTCATGGACACGCATCGGTGGTCGCAAAAGGAATTGCTGCGGTCGATCGTCATGTCCTCGACGTATTGCCAGGATTCCACGATCACCGAGGCCGGCGCCGAGTTGGATCCGCGGAATCGCTATTTCAGTCGCGGGCCCCGATTTCGTCTGGCGGCCGAGGTCATCCGCGATCAGGCTCTTGTTGCGGCGGGCCTGATATCCAGCAAGACGCACGGACCGTCCGTCATGCCGCCTCAGCCCGACGGGATCTGGAGATCGGTCTACAACGGCGCACAATGGCAGACGGCCAGCGGCGAAGATCGTTTTCGCCGAGGTCTGTACACGTACTGGCGTCGCACTAGTCCCTACCCGTCGATGCTCAGCTTCGACGCGGGCAGTCGCGAGGTTTGCCTGATCCGCCGCATCCGCACGAACACGCCGCTGCAAGCCTTGATCCTGCTGAACGATCCCGTCTACCTGGAGGCCGCCGGCGCGTTGGCCCGTCGGATGATCCACGAAGGCGGCGACAACAGTGCTGCCCGCGTCGACTTTGGATTCCGCCAATTGCTTGTGCGGCCACCAGAAGATGCGGAAGTGGCCTCGCTGGTGCGATTCTACGAATCGACCCGATTGCATTTCGACGCGGATCCAAAAGCGGCCGAAACCCTCTTAAAGTCATGCCACACTCCACCACTTGAAAACGCCACCGTAGTGGATCTCGCGTCCTGGACGGCGGTCGCCAGTGTTCTGCTGAACCTGGATGAAGGAGTCACCAAGCCATGAACGCATTACTGCAACACACCCGCGCCCTGACGCGGCGCCACCTGCTTGCCGGGTCCGGAATCGGTATCGGCGCGATCGCCTTGCGTTCGCTGCTGGCAGCTGAGTCGCCAAATGCAATGCCGCGCGACAACCCGCTGGCACCGCGGGCCGGGCATCACGCGGCCAGGGCCAAATCCGTGATCTTCCTGCACATGGCCGGCGCGCCGTCACAAGTCGACTTGTTTGACTACAAGCCGGAATTGGCGAAACTGGATAACCAGCCACTGCCACAGGAATACCTGAAGGGAACCCGCTTCGCCTTTATCAAGGGTGTTCCGAAAATGATGCCGTCGCTATTCAAGTTTCAACAGCACGGCGAAAGCGGGCAGTGGATCAGTGACCTGCTGCCGCATTTCTCACAGGTGGTCGACAAAGTTTGCGTCGTGCGTTCCGTGCACACCGATCAATTCAATCACGCGCCGGCCCAGCTGTTCGTGCACACCGGCAATCCCCGACTCGGAAATCCCTCGCTGGGATCGTGGGTGACCTATGGTTTGGGAACCGAAAATCAGGACCTGCCCGGTTTCATGGTGCTGATGTCGGGCGGGAAGACGCCGAGTGCCGGGAAGTCGCTGTGGGGAACGGGGTTCCTGCCCACGGTCTATCAAGGCGTGCAATGCCGCACCACCGGCGATCCGGTCCTCTACCTGTCCGACCCGCCAGGCATGGACCGCGCTTTGCGGCGTCAGATCCTGGACACCATCCGCGATCTCAACCAGCAGGAATTTGCCCAGGTCGGCGATGCCGAGACGCTCACACGCATCTCGCAGTATGAACTCACCTACCGCATGCAAGTCGCCGTGCCGGAAGTCATGGACATTACCAAGGAGCCGCAACATATCCTGGACCTGTACGGCGCGAAACCAGGTTACGTCTCCGCCGCGGATACGGCGGGCGACCCGCGGCACGTCCATGCGGACAACGACGCCTCGTTCGCCAACAACTGCTTGCTGGCTCGACGCATGGTCGAAGCGGGAGTCCGCTTCGTGCAATTGTACGATTGGGGCTGGGATCACCACGCCAATAGCAAACGCGAATCGATCGACGAAATGCTGCCCATCAAGACGAAGCAGATCGACCAGGCCATCGCCGGCCTCATCCAAGACCTTGACCAACGAGGACTCCTGGATTCGACCCTGGTTGTCTGGGGCGCCGAATTCGGCCGGACGCCCATGGCACAAAACAACAATGGCAACAACGCCAATCGCAAGCCGGGTTACATCGGCCGCGATCATCATCCGCACGGCTACACCATGTGGCTCGCCGGCGGCGGGATTCAAGGCGGGTTAGCCTACGGTGCCACCGATGAAATCGGTTACCACGCCGCGGAGCACCCCGTGAGTCACCACGACCTGCAGGCCACCATCCTGCATCAACTCGGTCTTGATCCCTACAAATTCAGTTTTCCCTATCAAGGCCTGAACAATCGCCTCATCGGTCCCTCGGACGATGCCCGCGTGCTTCGTGACATCCTGGCCTGAGCGGTCATTGTCCAGTCGCAACGCGACGACATGTACTAGCCTCGGACGCAAGTCCGAGGAACCCGTGCTACCGCAAGTCACCGCTGCGCGGTTGAACGATAAGAGGGCGAAACGGCTGTTCACGTTGCTGAACAAGGCATAAGGCGTGTCATCTGATTAATCGATACGGGGCGGCTGACGCTTCGATAAAGCTGTCGCGCGTGGCAGGTTCATCAGCATCGCTAACATCGGTATCCCGCGTCTGGCTTGCTCAACCGTCCGAGACTTCACGTCATTTCCGTACCAGTCGGCACAATGGACATTGTTAAGTTTTACATCGTGGTTACGCTGAGAGTTATGAGGAACGAAGTCGTGGATGGCGCCTGGCCGTCCATCACCGGCAAAGTTCCTCGTTCATCCTGAACAACGATCTAAATACGACCCGGGGTGAGAATGTTTCCCGTTAGCTTGCTCGGTCGTCCTTAATGCTTTTCGCCGATATCGCACACCCTCCCCCATGACTTGCACGCCTGCCGACACCGCTACGCGCCACCGTGCCGGGTGTTATTCGGCAGCGGACACTTCGACTTGACCTTCCGCGCCGGTCGCCCGTTCGGGCGACCGGCGAGCGGCCGCAAACCGTCACTAAACCATTTTCTCCCCGAAACCGCTACCGATGGACACTGCCAACTGCAAAGTCGTGATACTTGCCGGAGGACTCGGGTCACGTCTGGCCGAAGAGACGGAAGTCCGTCCTAAGCCGATGGTGAACATTGGCGGGCAGCCGATCCTGTGGCACATCATGAAGCATTTCGCCCACTACGGGTTGAATGAGTTCATCGTGGCTCTGGGCTACAAAGGGGAGTCGATCAAACGATATTTCCTGGACTACGCCCATGTGAACTGCAGCTTTACCGTCGATCTCCCCGCAGGGCAAGTCACTCGCAAACAGGCGTGTACCGATCACTGGAAAGTGCATCTGGTCGATACCGGCTTGGAAACCAATACCGGCGGCCGCGTGAAGCGGATTGCGGACTATCTGGACAACGCGCCGTTTGTGTTGACGTACGGCGACGGCGTCGCGGATATCCACCTCCCGGAATTGCTGCGATTTCACAAGTCGCACGGCAGGCTGGCGACGGTGACCGCCGTTCGACCGCCGGCGCGGTTTGGCGAGTTGATCTCGGCGGACGGGCGCGTGGTCTGTTTCAATGAGAAACCTCAGTTGGGTGAGGGTTGGATCAACGGTGGCTTCTTCGTCCTGCAGCCCGAAGTGCTGGAATTCATCGCCGGAGATGACGTCCCCTGGGAAGGCCCACCCATGGAGCGGCTGGTAATGGACGGGCAGTTGATGGCATACCATCACCGCGGCTTCTGGCAGTGCATGGACACGCTGCGCGACAAGCGTCAATTAGAATCACTGTGGTCCTCCGGTGAAGCACCGTGGAGAGTATGGACATGATCGTCAAGGTGATGCGTCGGGAAGGTGGCGAGCGGAAAGACGAGAACTCGCGCGGCGGCCTCTCAGAAAAGCATCGAAGTGTTCGCGCCCACGACCGAAAAATTGTCGATTCCAGCCGAAACAAAACATGCATGTGCGCCGCGGACCGGATCGAGGCAGCTTTGCGAAAGGAATTCACTGAATGATCAAACGAGTTGAATCGTGCCGCATTTGTGGAAGTACGTCGGGTGACGGCCTGAGTACGATCTTGGATTTTGGATACCTTCCCCTGGCAAACGCCTTGCTGGACGAAACGGACCTGAACGATCCGGAACCGAGGTTTCCACTCAAGACCGTGTTCTGCGCTCCGTGCAGTCTGTTGCAGATTACCGAGTCGCTTGACCCTGAACTGCTGTTTCGTGAATACGTCTACCTGTCCGGATTTTCCGACTCGATGAAACTTCACTGGCGCGACC
>CALBSZ010000004.1 GCA_937967665.1 uncultured Planctomycetaceae bacterium | reverse complement strand
TCAGCTTGGAATCATGCTTGCCGAGAAGTTCCCCGGCTGCAAGTTCAAGACGATGGGCAAGACTGCTTACCGGGGGTTGGGGCTGAAAGTGGCGTGAGGTTGAGAATTGAGCAGGGAAGGTTGCTCCCCTGCTTACCCGTTCAATAGCGAGGGTTCTGCAATGGACGAATTTATCATGCTGTGACCTACCGGGGTTCAGATACCGGTGAGCGATTGCACGGTCAAAAAGACCGGGGACGGAAAGACCGGCGTTATCGAGGTTCCCGGTGAGAAAGTGGCTGGTCGTCGATCCGCCAGTCAGCTTGACGAAGATTGAGCGGGCTTGCCCGCTCTCAGTAAGCCCGCTGCTCTGGCGGGCTTTTTCAATGGGGTCTAGCGGGCTCTGTAGGGCTCTCCCGTTGCTGTTGGGTTCTGAGCCTGCTTGACCGTGCAACCGGGCTCAACGGGGCTGTCTCGCGTTCTGGCAGTGCCTACCGCCAGTCTCGAAAAAAAATCTTGGTGGGGGTCACGCTCGCCCGTTCAATCCTGTTTCTTTCGTCTGCCCCCTTCGATGCCTTCCCTGTTACGCGATTCGTTGCCGCAACGTACTTGTGAGTTTTTGGAGTTTGCGAGGGCCGCCTTCGTATGGCGAGCCCTTACCGTTACGCAACGGTCCGGCGTCGCCCCAGAATATCGATCCTTCGGGATGCCCCTTCTTCTTCTTTGTGTACTTGTCCTGGTTCCACGGCCCGTTGTCGCTGGTGTAGATGACCAGGGTATTGTCGCGCAGTTTCAGATCGTCGAGCGTGTCGAGCAGCCGCCCGGTTTCGTAATCGAATTCCTCGACAACGTCACCGTAGAGATCACCGGCCGACTTCCCGCGAAAACGCTCCGAAGCACCAATGATCGTGTGCATCATCGTATGGGCGACATACAGTACGAAGGGCTTCTCCGGATCGCGGCGCTGTGTGAGGAAGTCGATGGCTTTGTCGGTATAGAGCGTCGTCAGACTGCCCATGTCCCGCGTCGAGCCGGCCCTTGCATTGTTTTCATGGAAAGCAACTCCACCGCCGTCGTTCGCTCCCAGCGTTCCGAAGTAGTAATCAAAGCCCTGCGCGTTTGGCATGCGATCAAGGATCGCCTTTCTGTTCGAGACGTCCCATTTGCCGATACAAGCCGTCTGATAACCAACCTGCCGGATTAACTCTGCGAACGTGATCTCTGCAGCAGGCATGCCCCAGCCTTTGCTGCGGATTGGCTGTCGCCCCGTCAACAGCGCCGATCGCGATGGTCCGCAAACCGTCTGCGAATAGAACGACGTAAAGCGAGTCCCTTCCTTCGCCAATTGGTCGAGCCTCGGAGTCTTGTTCTTCTGGCTGCCGTAGCATCCGATGTCTGCATACCCCTGATCGTCAGTGAAGATGATCAGGATGTTGGGTCTGTCTGCCGCCACCGAAAGGGAAGCCGCGCCGATGAGGACAAAGAAGCTTGCGCAAAGACCCAGGGTCACAGTGGGGGGCAGCGGTGAGTACTTTTTCATTGTGAAATCCATGTCCGTGTTGTTGTGATACCATTTATCTGCCCGTAAACATCCTTCTTCATTACCAGTCTCTGTCTTGCGAATGACGGCAGTCGAACAGAAACAAAGATTTGACGATTTGAAGTTGCTTTCGGTGGGTTGAAGCGGAAGCAACGCTTTCCAAACTGAGAGCGCAGAATAATCGAGCTGATCCAGCAGTCGAACTTCCTTCGTGATTTGAATCGGCCGACCGAAGTTGGAAATCTTACGCAATCAACTCGTACAGCGGTGCACAAAAAGATTGCCAACTGCCACCTTCACCTCAACTACGTTGATAATAGCACCCATGCGCGAGATCTTCCAGCCTCTGTGTTTCGGCTCGCCCGCTCCACCGCACAGCAGCGCAGCCAGATTGCGTGCTGCGAAGCCGAAAACGAGATGCGCCGCCGGCACGTGGCGAAGAGCATATCTGCCTGAGCCCGCACCGCAATCGCCGCGCGTCCGCGCCGACATTGACGGCAGCGATCGCATCATTGATAAGACGGAGAAACGGGAGGGGGAGAAACGGGGTCGGATCTCAATATTGCCTATAACCGAAATGAGACCCGACCCCGTTTCGACCGACCAATCGATGATGGCGAGAAAGGCTTAAAACTAACAGGTAAGTGGGCCGTCAAAGGCGACGACAAACTGCAAACGGAAACGTTAACCCGCAAGTAGCAAGTAACCCGCGTCGTGAATCCTCCAGCTTTGAGGAACTCCAGCCGTTTCTGCCCCGATTTGCTGCCGCCTTTTTAGCGTCTACACGACCTAAACCGTAAACTTACGTTGCCGTTACAGGTTCGTGTGCGAACAGAAAAACGTCCTCCACGTAGTAGCCCTATGTTGAAGAAACGACGAAAGAGCACATGGGTAAGTTTGGCAATTGTTGCTCTACTACTCGTCAGCTATGCTGCTTGCTGGTGGCCCACGCAGAACAACGGTGTGGTTGATGTAGCAGATCAGTATCTCGCGAATTTTTCGATGCCCGGCTTGAGTAGTTACGCACCAGAAGAAACGATTCTGGAACTGGGAGTAGAAGCGCCCCTTATTGTCGGCCTTTCGCACGATGGCAAGCAGGAGTATTACTTCTGGCTTTTCGGCTATGTTAAGAAGTTGCCCTACGAGCGCGACGTGCCTCCTCAGAGACCGATCCTTGCCCCTTCGTCCATTTCCGATCCGCCTCCGAGCGCCGAATAACGCGGTCAAGAATCGCACGCAGCCAAACGTTTCGTTTCTTCACCTGGCAGGAAGGTGTAGAAACTGAGCAGACTTGGAGCGGTCTTCGCGTAAGTGTAGCGTTTTTTTCGTCGCTTTACACGGTGATCTACAGCGCCGAAGACGCTACGGGTGCGTGCGAATCGCGCTCGCTGTCGTGCGCAATGGACGAGTCAACTCATGTCGCTCGATCGCTCTCGCGTCAACGGCTATTCGTTGGCGTCAGAATTGTGGACCCGTTGCTCGAGGTTGGCCTTTACCTTCTCCATCAAGCGGCGCACGGTGCGTTGTGAACGCTGAACCTTGTCGGCGATTTCGTGCAGAGTGTGGCCTTGTAACCGGAGTTCGACCATTTGTTGTTGGAGCGGATCGAGATCCTTGATCAGTTGTTCCACCTCTTCCACCACAGCGACGGCTTCATCGGGTGAAGGGTCGCGGGCGACGGCCTCGGGCGCGACGAAAGAATCCGAGCCAATTCCGCAAATGCTTTGCTCGGCGTTCAGGCCGCGTTTCTGCGCACCATGATATTTGGCTTGTCCGTGAATCTTGCGAACGGTGATCGCAGCCAGCAGCCGCCACAGATCTCCTGATTGCTCCAGCGAAAAGCGGCCGTCCCGGGCCGCAATGAAGAAGCTGCGGTAGGCCGAGTGGACGATGTCCTCCGGATCCACCTTGCGTCCCAGTTTCTTCGACAGCCTGCTCTGCGCGAGTCGAACAAGCCGGTTCACGTAGCGGTCGAAGAGTTCGCCCGCCGCCTGCTCATCACCGGCTTGGACCTGGGCCAGCAGTTGCAAGGACCGATCGTCTGCTTGGTTTTCTCGCCCGGACGCCACGTTTTGCTCACAGGATTTTGAATGCAATCACTGGGCAACAGTCTATTCAAGCTTTTGGTAGAAAACAACATCGGAGTCGAATGACGAGTGATTGCCACGTGAACATGAGGTCGCAGCGAAAACAAATCCCGAGAATTTCTTAATCTTGTGTCCCCTTTTCCCACCGGACCTCCATTCGCTGCCAGAGTAGCCCAAGTCCAATTCGAGAAACCGCTAACCCCAGGCCGATCAACATGTCCCATAGAAAACATCACCTCAGGTTCCTTTCGACGAAACGCCGCACCCGTAACCGCAAGGCGTTGACAGCGCGCCAGTCCACGTTTGAAATCATGGAAAATCGCGAACTGATGGCGGCCGACATGAACTTCGGCGATGGATTCACGCGGGTTAACGACGTGATCCGCGTCCAAGGGACTAACGCGGCCGACGAAATCACGGTTGATTGGTACAAGGGCCGCAAAGACAAAGTGCGGATTACGGTCGAAAACGCTAACGGCCGTGTCGCGAAGTCCTTCCGGCCAGCCAACTTCAAACACATTTCCATTTACGGTAACAACGGCAACGACCGCATCGAGAACAAGACGAGCCTATACACTTATATCGACGGGGGGCGACACGACGACACGATCCTTGGTGGCTCGGGGCGCGATACGCTGCAAGGCAACAAGGGTGACGACTACATCGACGGACGCGGCGGTCATGACAAACTGTCCGGACACAAAGGCAACGACATCATCCTGGGTGGCACAGGGGAAGATACGCTCTACGGGCAGTGGGGTAAGGACAAGCTGTACGGCGGTGACGGTAACGACACGCTCAAGGGCGGCGATGGAAACGACCACCTCAACGGCGGTCGGCATCACGACAAGATCTTCGGCGAATTAGGGAACGACTTCCTGTACGGCTCCAGCGGCGACGACTATCTGGATGGCGGCAATGGCAAGGACATTCTGAAGGGCAAAATCGGCAAGGATACGCTGCGTGGTGGTGCGGATTCCGACAAGCTCTATGGTGGCGACCATGACGACGATCTGAACGGCGGCACGGGCTCGGACAAAATGTACGGCGAAGGCGGCCATGACGTGCTCTACGGTTCCAGCGGTAACGATGCGATGTACGGCGGCAACGGCAACGACGTGCTCAATGGCGCCGGCAGTAATGACTACCTGAACGGTGGCAGTGGTGCAGATCGCTTGCTCGGTGGCGATGGAAATGACCGACTGTTTGGATCGACAGGCGGAGATGAGCTCTTCGGCGGGACAGGCGACGACCAGTTGGCAGGCGCCGCCGGCAACGATCTCATCGATGGCGGCAGCGGCGTGGACGAAGTCTCCTATTACGGAGCTCCCAGTGGTGTCAAGGTCGACCTTCGCAGCGGTTATGGCCGAACGAAAACCAATCCAACAAAGTGGGGCGTGGACACCATTAAGAACACCGAGAATCTCATTGGTTCGCCCTACGACGACGACCTACGCGGCGATGATTCGGCCAATCGAATTGAAGCCCGGGAAGGTAACGACTTCCTGTACGGCCGCGCGGGAAATGACACGCTGCTAGGCGAATCCGACAGTGACGTTTTGAAAGGCCAGGACGGTCGAGACACGCTTCTGGGCGGTGCCGGTAACGATACGCTGGAAGGCGGCGAGCACAATGATGTCTTACGGGGAGGGGCGGATAACGATGTTCTTCGTGGTGAGCATGGCAGCGACAAGGTATTCGGCGAAGCGGGTACCGATTGGCTTATGGCCGGACGATGGGACACGGTGGATGGAGGAGAAGGTGTCGATCTGATCAACGGAACGTCTGAGGTCTTTATCGAGTTTCAAGCGGTGATGGAAAGTTTGCCAGCAGGCGATTTGCAGGCGATCCGCAGCGAGTTCTTACGATTGGCACACCAACAGTCGCCTCAGTTCGGTTTGCAGGACTTCAGTTTGCCTGTGGATTGGGAACCCGTCGAAGACCTGGCTGGCGATGGTGTCGAGGCTGCCAAGAAGGTCGGCGGCGATATTTCGGAGGCTACTAAAGAAGTTGGCGGCGACGTATCGGCGGCGACCAGAGAATGGATTGGAGGCCGAGCTCCCGCGGCTGATTTCCAGAAGCAGATGACCAGTGTTTTTGAAAGCCTCGGGCGAAGCTTTGGTTCAACGGTCATCGACCACTGGGATGACAACCAGCAGATCTTTGGCAGGCTATTCAACTCGCTCAGCACCGCCGCGAGTCCTGCGGACGTGGCGGGAGCCCTTTGGACGTTTGTCCGTGCGAAGGCAACTTATGGGCCCACCCATAGTATTGATCTCGTCCTCGACTTGGGCTCGGACCTGGTCGTCGGTGCGCTGTTCGGCCGGAAGCTGCATCAAGGCGAGATCGATTTCGCGCACGAAATCTTTGGTGGCGAGATTGACGTTTCCCATGTGCGAATCGTCCCTCTTGCTTTGTCAGAGCGTGGCATGGTCGGCGGCAACACCATCTATCTTGATGGCAACCCGTTTGACAGTCACGATAATGAAGCCGTCTTCGCGCACGAGCTGACTCACATCTACCAGGATCAGCATCGCAGTATTCCAGGCACGGTCGAGGCGACAAGAGAGTTTTTTACGAACAGAACTCCCGAAGCATTAGGCGGTCGCAACGTCTATCAAGTTGACGCGAGCCAGGACTTGAGCTGGCATCAGCTTGGACCTGAACAACAAGCAACGGTTGTCGAAAACTACAAGCACTACAAATTGTGCGAAAAGTTTAGAGACGGCATCGTGGGCAACAACATGACGAAGCAAGATAAAGTTGACTACTTGGAAAAAGTGTTCCAGGAAGCTGGGCTTTTTGAATGGCGCAGGTAGCTTGGAAGTTTTTCCTGCCTTGAGACAAACTGCACTTTCTGAGAACATTTACTCATTAGGTGGCGAGTTGTATCAGACATTCG
>CALBSZ010000003.1 GCA_937967665.1 uncultured Planctomycetaceae bacterium | reverse complement strand
GACAATACGGGCGGCGGCAGCGGCGGACGTGGCGGCGAAGGCGCTCGCGGTGGTTACGGCGGTGATGGCGCCGCCGGTGGCGCGGGCGGGGCTGGTGGTGGAGCAATCGAGATCAAGGCTTCAGGAACACTGACTGCTTCCGGCACAATGTTGGCGCGCGGAGGGGCTGGTGCTGAGGGAAACCTTGGAGCAAGAGGTGGCGTTAGCGGAATAACTCAGCTTTATCTCGGTAAACCGGGCGAACCCGTCACGGGTAGGTCCGGCGGCGACGGCGGTGATGGTGCCGTTGGTGGAGACGGAAGCCCGGGCGGTGCAGGCGGAGACGGCGGCGGTGGTGCTGGTGGAACAATCAAACTGTTTGGCTCGCAGGTAGTCGCGACAGGTTCCAATGTCAATACTTCGGGCGGAATCGGTGGCAACGCCGGAGGCAACGGGCGCCTGTTACTGGGTGACAACACGATTGATCCCGCTTTGTTTGGGAGCGATGATTTCGACGGTTCACTGACCGGCGCAAACTTCAAGGCGTTTTCCGGAACCGTTAGCCCGAATCCATTTCTTCCAGTAGCGCTGTCCACACCTAACATTGTTGGCTTGCAGGGCGGGGCCGAGGCCTTTGGATTGACCACACTTGATGCGCAAACGGTCTTCTCGGGCGATATTGCCGATGACGTCGCCGCGATCGTAGCCAGGTTTGAGACGGGACCGGCCGGATTCGATGTGGACTATTTTAGTTACGACCTGATTTTGTTTGCCGATCTGACTGGAATTGGCCTGGGCAATCCCATGTTGGGCGTTGATGGCGTCTTCGCATCCTTGAAACAGGGAGGCTACGCCAACGATCCTGCATTCGGAGGAACCGGCGACCAGACATTGACGCAACTGGGCGCCTTTGAAGTTTACGCAACACTGGTTCCCGAGGGCACGGCAACGATTCGGATCGGCGGCGAGGTTCTCGCCGGGCAGCCAACCGATACGCAGGCGGAGCTCGCCAATGGCGAGTCCCTACTGCTGACTTTTGCCCACAATGATCCGCCGCGACTTGTGGTTCCAGGATCTCAAAACGCTGTTGAGGATCAGCCGATTGTGATCAGCGGCATCAGCGTCACGGACGTTGATCTTAGTGCGGGCGAAATTCAAATCGACCTCGAGGCGCCCAACGGTCAGATAACGCTGGCTAGTACAACAGGCTTAACAATTACCGACGGAGCCAATGGGACAGGTGACCTGACATTTCAAGGCTCGCCAGGCGACGTATCTGCCGCCATCACTGACCTTACTTACCAAGGCATCCTCGATTTCAATGGCACGGATACGCTTACGATCACAGCAGATGACCTTGGTAACACCGGTCCAGGCGGAGCCCGATCGATATCCAAGTCGGTCGAAGTGCCCATTTCCGCGGTGAACGATGCGCCCGTGATCAACGCGGCAAGCGAAATTTCGACAGATGAAGACGTGCCGTTGATATTTACCGACCTGAGCATCACGGATGTTGATTCAGCGGACGGCACCTTGGAACTTACGCTGGCCGTGAACCACGGCACCTTAACTTTATCGACGACAGCCGGACTCGCCATCACGTCTGGCAGTGACGAATCGTCTAACCTGACAATCGAAGGAACTCGAGACGCGATCAACACCGCACTTCTAGGTCTGAGCTACCGTTCCGATCTCAACTTCCACGGTTCGGACGCGCTAACGATTGATGTAGATGACAACGGCAACACAGGCGGCGGTGCTAAGGTCGACTTTGAATCCGTCAACATCACCATCAACGCCGTCAACGATCCTCCCGTCGCAGATATCGGCGGCCCCTATACGATATTCTCCGGCGACGACTTGATCATCGATGCCTCGAAGTCCAACGACGTTGATGAGCCGGGAGATCTTTCTTTCAAGCTGGATCTAGATGGCGACTTTGTGTTTGATGACTTCATGACACCTGACCCAATGATCACCGTACCATTTTCGGTTTTGGAGTCATTCGGACTCAACGTTGTAGGGACTTATCCAATCACATTGCAAGCCGAGGACTCTTTTGGCGCCACGAGCGTTGCATCGACGACGCTGGACGCGTTGCCCGGCAACTCGCCGCCTGTCGTGACCGTGCCCGGCGCCCAATCAGTAGATGAAGATGAGGTGTTAGTTGTTAGTGGAATTTCCGTTTCCGATCCGGACTTAGCTAACGGCGATATCCAAGTCACGCTTCACGCAGGACGAGGCAAGTTGACGCTCGGTACTACGGATGGGTTGGTCTTTGAAGACGGCCAAGACGCGACGTCCGGAATGACATTCTTCGGCAGCCTGGCCGACGTAAACGCTGCGCTCGCAACAGTCACATATTTGAACAATGTAAACCTTAACGGAAGCGATACAATTTCCGTTACCGTTGACGACTTAGGCAATACCGGCGGCGAAGGCCCAAAGACAACGTCCGAAGACATTGAAGTCACAATCAATCCGATCAACGATGCCCCAACGGCGAAACACAGCGCACAAGCGGTGTTTGCGGACTCAGTCGCTACGGTATCATTCAATGCTTCTGACGTGGAAACAGCGCCCAACAAATTGGTGATTCGCATTACGTCCCTTCCTGTAATTGGAACGCTTAAGCACGACGAGAATGTCGTTAATGCTGGCGATTTCTTCACTGGGTTATCGGGATTCACCTACGAATTGGCGGCTTCTTGCAATTGCGATGGTCAGAGTACGTCCTTCTCGTATGTCGTTTCAGATACTGGTGATCCTGACGGAACGAGCGAAGGCAGCCTTTCCAGTGAAGAAACATCGATAATCGTTGACGTGCCCGGAGGACAGACGTTCGTTGACGACCTAATAGTTGATGTGATTGGAGGATCGCGGGTAAGAATAGTTGGGACCGAAGGAAACGACATCATCATCTTGGAGAAGTCGCTGGATAATAGACTCTTACTCAATCAAGTTCTGGTTATCGACAGCGACGCGCCAAATGGGATCGAATTCTCGTCCGTCACGGATATTGCTGTATTCGCTATCGGTGGCGATGACAATATTGTGCTTCCGAACGACGCGTTTCCCAGCGCGACAACTTGGGTTTTTGGCGGAAACGGTCACGATCACATTATTGGTGGAGAGGGCGATGACATCCTCGTCGGTGGTAATGGCAATGACCATATTGAAGGAAAGAATGGCAGCGATGATATTTTTGGCGACACCTACATCGCGAAGCCCAATCCAGAAAACAAATCAGGCTTCGACGACATCATTGTCGGTGGTGACGACGTATTGTTCGGAGGCGGTGGAGAAGATGAATTGTTCGGCGCCGGTGGCAACGATATCGTTGTCGGTGGTTCCGGAATGGACCGGCTGTTTGCTGGCGCAGGAGACGATGTTGTTACCTCCAGCGATACCATCTATTACCCACGTCGATTAGGAGACATCTGGTCGACGATCGCGATAACAGATAGCGGAACAGGTAGAGACGAGATCAACGGGTTCGTTGTAACGAGCGAGACCGACGTCACGTATGAACGCTATAAACGTGAGCTATTCGAGTCCTACGTTACCCCGTTCGGTTATGTCTTTGCTAATGGATGCAACGACCAAAAACTCGAAGATGGCGAGCTAATTACCGAGGAATGTAACCTCGGCTCCAAGGACACGACGTTATACACGAGTGTTGCAGCATTTGTGGCGGCCATTAATCGCGATCACGCCAATACCGCACGGTTTCTCAATGCGCTATTGGAAAATGGGTTCGACGATGATGGCGATCCGGTCCGCGTGCCACGATTTGACCGCCAAATGGATCCTGAATTTACTGGGCGAGCGGAACACGACGAGACGTTTAAGGACATCATAGAGTCAATCAATAAGAATAATGGCGAATACTTTACTACGGATCAGTATCACCCACTTTTAGGGGCTATGTACTTTGGCTGGACTCGCGGCAACGCTGAAGTTCGTCAGCTTGCTCAGCAGCTAATGCGAAAGTACAACGAGTCTCAGTTCGTAAATGGAAGCAGACTAGGTGATAATCTGGAGGATCAGTCGGTATTCGTGAAGCCGTTGCTGCCAGATCTCATCGTCGAAATATCCCTCGAAATGGGGCTCACTGTTCCATTCGAAGATTCCAGCGAAATCACCGAGGCAATCGCGAAGTCGTTCGGTTATGACTCGCTTCAAGACATTCTTAGCGCGGCGTTGCAGAAGGCGCTAACCAGCGTGAGAATTGGTTTCGGAATAAACGCTGCCGCGTTTTCTGACGAGAAAGCAGAGCAATTCGGAGGTGACGCAGTGTCTAGTGTCACGAGCATTGACACGGCTCTACGGTTACCGGGCCGTGTTGGTGACGCAATCGCAGATATTCATCTCAGTAAATACCTGCGTAATTCTCTACGAGATCACCTGAGAACATACATTCCATATGCTGGATTTCTGAATTCACGACGCCTAGTTCTTACTCTAGCGGCTTATGGCACAGTAACAAATGATATCGTGCGAAAGCAAGATACAGATGCCGGTGGACCTGACAATATTGATGACGCATTTTTTATGCATCTAGCGTTTTGGAGGTTTTTTCTAAGTGATGAACTATATCCCGAGTATCGCAGTGTTTTGGCGCCATCAAAAAGGGAATTGGCCCATCAATCTGAGAGACATCGCTGGGCGAACTTAGATTGGCTCGCAGAAAGTTACACGCGTCCCGGCGAGTTTCTTGATGAATGGGAGGGTGACTTCAGAGAATTTCAACAGGTAAACTACCTCTGGGAACGCGACCTGTCCGATCAGCGCGGTCAAATTGACGATGACGAAACGCTGATAAACTTTTCGCTGGCAACAGACGCTGGTGTGCGACACCATTTTGATGCGAACCGGAGGCACCATTATGCGGATCTAGACTACATGTTGCTCCGTCGCCTTCTTGAATTGAGAGGTCCGTCTACTCCGCCTACGCAAGACCCCGAAGCTGGCACGCTCGAAATTGACGAGCAGTTCTTTTCGCTGATGTTGTTTGAGGAACTCGGGGAAATCGTTGCGCAGATAACGAATCGGCTGAATAACGAGATTATATCCTTCGACATCGACCTCGGCGCCGAGGCGATGGGTTTCGCTGAGGTATACGAATCACAAGACGGTCTGTTAATTAACGATGTGCTAAACAATAGTTCATTTAATTCATCAGTCGGCAACCTAAATTTGCAGTTTGCGGAAGATGCTCCTGGAATCTTCGAGGCTTCAAGCATTCTTTCGACCTCTGACTTGGTGCTCGGCTCAGAAAGCGAGTTGAGCACTGCCAATCCGGTAGCTTACTTTACCGGTGTATTTGATTGTCTGTTCGGCGATGCGTGCAAAACAACGCGTGGCCGTAGCGGTATTGGAGGTGGGGGAGTTCGCGGCTTTGCGCGTGACCCGCGGGACATCCTCGAAGATATAGTGTCCTCTGAGACGGTCGATACTGAAGCTGTTTTTGATCTGCAGAATGCTCGCATTCAAAGTTTGACCGGAGATGCCGTTGCGTCGCTAATTTCTGCTACGCAAAGTGAAGCACGTGGCTACATTGACGATGCCATCGAAAACATTCACGGGTTGGTCGACGGTTTTCAAACTGGTCTTGCGCAGTCATACGACGAGTTCCAGATTGGTTCCTTCCAGAAAGTAACAGCCTTGCAAGACGGTCTTGCAAGGCTGTTGGAGCCGTTTTCGAGTGAAGTTCGCCTTACGGAAGTTGTGGGCCAGTCATCGGCAGGTGTCGATGGCATACAGATTGATGGGTTTGGCGCAACGAGTCGCCTGTCAGATCTCTTAGAGTCCATTACAAGTTCAGGGCTCGAGGATTTGCCAGGACGATTACAGGGTAAACTCGATGACGGAAAGGAGGGTTATGTTGCGATACAAGAGACAATCGACGAGATTGTGGCAAATTCCAATGGCCAGTTCGTGCGTCGGCAAAACGAGCGATGATAGAAACGCGAGGGGTGCTG
>CALBSZ010000002.1 GCA_937967665.1 uncultured Planctomycetaceae bacterium | reverse complement strand
CGAAGCGACCCCACAGAACCTTGGATTCCGGGGGCTCGCTTCACTCGACCCCGGCACCCATGACAACGCGAGATTTAAAACAAAGCCTAACGCTGCCTGCGCGTCATTTCGAACAACTGCGAAGCCTGCGGGCCGAGAAAGCCTTCGAAACGTACGCGATTGCCTGCGGCATCCGTGACATCGCCTCGTTCCGCCAGTTCGAAATAGGCGTACGTCCACGGCATCGTGGTCACCTGGCCGCGATCCTTTACCGCCACATCGATCACGACCGCCTGCGTGGCCGATTGTCGCAACTTGGAACCGGGTGCCCCTTCAATTTCGTCTTTGATCGGCACGCCGGCCGCCGCCAAAGCCGACATGGTCTTTTCGATGTCAGCCAGCGTTTCGACGCGGTGCGAATTGATCAGTGAAGTAAAGTGATTCACGTTGTAGCCATGGACGGCTACCCACGCCGCATACTGACTTTCGGCGTTCAGCGCTTCCACCGCTTGCCGCTCGGGAATCTCCCACGGGCGGGTTTGTATATAGTCCACGATCGACGACAGCAGTTCCGCACCGCCGGCGTCGTTCTCGGTCATTGCACGCAACGAGGTTAACAACTCCAGTTCCAACGGCGGACGATGGCTCGAGACGATCTGGTCGATGACCTGCTGGCACGTTTCACTGAGTTCCCAGGTCTTCAGTTCGGAGATGAAAATCTTCGGGAAGTCGGCATTCGGATGCTGGTAGTGAATCGCATTCAGGTGATTCGTATCAAACGCGTAGACGCCGGCCGGCCGGTATCCCAAAGCTTCGAAGATGCGCGACAGGCTGGCGATACCGGTCATCGGTTGATTGGCGGCAAACGTGCGAAACGCAATGTGGTCGTTGACGAAGGTGGCACCCGCTTCCATGACCAACTGCTCGTAATCGCGTACGTACGAGACGCGTTGGCGGTACTGCTGCCAGAGGCAATCAAACAATTTTGCCGCGAATCGCTCCCCGGCGTTGGTCAGGGAAATATGGTTCTGATGAGGCCCCAAGATGGCGGCGGAATCCGACATGGCACCCTCCCAATCAAATGTGTCTAGTTCGCTGACGACCCGGACAACCACTACAACAATTACGGAAATGCCGGAATGCGTAGCGGTTACGCCTGCCGAGTGGGCATCTTCCCAAGCCCATCGGCAACTCGACCCGAATAATATTGTACTGTAGCAATGGAGCCAAGGCTTTGTTCGAACCGCAAACCACCCGCTCTATCTCGTTCGCCTGAACAATACAGGAGCTGTGGCTGGCGTCGCCAATGATTGAAGGAGGACTGCCGTGCTCATGCGACCATCTCATACGCGCGTTCCAAACATCGTGACCGACCTTCCCGGGCCCCAGGCCAAGGCGCTCATCGCGGTCGACGAGCAATACACGTCCCCGTCGTACACACGCCCGTACCCGCTGGCGGTGGCGCGGGGCGAAGGTGCTGTGATTGAAGATGTGGATGGCAATCGGTTCCTGGACTTCACGGCCGGAATCGCGGTCTGCGCCACGGGCCATTGTCATCCGCATGTCGTGTCGGCGATTCAACAGCAGGCCGCGAAACTGTTGCACATGTCGGGAACGGATTTCTACTACCAGCCGCAAAGCCAACTGGCTCGGAAACTGGCCGAAATCGCGCCGGGAAACGATCCGAAGCGAGTGTTCTTTACGAATTCGGGCGCCGAGGCGGTGGAAGCGGCCTTCAAACTATCTCGCTATCACAGCGGCCGTCCACGTGTCGTCGCCTTTACCGGAGCCTTTCACGGTCGGACGATGGGCGCCCTGTCCTTGACGGGAAGCAAGGCCGTCCAGCGCCGCGGTTTCGCCCCGCTGGTTCCGGAAGTCACGCATATCGACTTCCCGAATCCCTATCGCGATATCGAAGTAGAGCATTCGATTCGTCAACTGCAGCAGTTGTTCAAGAGGACGGTTCCACCGGAGGAAGTGGCCGCGATTATTGTCGAGCCGATTCAGGGAGAAGGAGGCTACATCGTACCGCCACGAGACTTCCATCGCGAACTCAAGTCGCTGGCCGAACAGCACGGGATCCTGTACGTGGTGGACGAAGTTCAGGCGGGCATGGGGCGCACGGGAAAGATGTTTGGCATTGAACACTTCGACGTCGTGCCCGACATTATTTGTATTGCCAAGGGAATCGCATCCGGCATGCCGCTGGGTGCCATCATTGCCAGTGCCGAGGTGATGAATTGGCCGCCCGGATCGCATGCCAGCACGTTCGGCGGCAATCCGGTTTCGTGCGTCGCCGCGCTGGAAACCATCGCGCTGCTCGAAGAAGAACTCACCGCCAACGCCGCCCAGGTCGGCTCGTATCTGCAGCAGCAGTTGAGTCGGCTGGCGACCAGGCACGACATTATCGGCAACGTTCGCGGCCTGGGTCTGATGGTAGGCGTGGAACTGGTGCGAGATCGCGCGACGAAGGTACCCGCCAGCCAGCAGCGGGACAAGGTCGTTCAGGCCGCGTTCTACAAGGGCCTGCTACTGCTGGGCTGCGGCGAGAACACGCTCCGCTTCTGTCCCCCGCTGGTGATTACAAAAGAACAAGTGGATGTCGCCGTGAGTATTTTGGACGAAGTTCTGGCTACGCTGACTTAAAGGGAGCGAAAGGTGAGAATCTACACGTCGCCCCATGGATCTGCGCGCGGGATTCCGCGAACGGAGTCGCGGAACTACGGCGTGCAGACACGCTATCCTGTGCCGCTCGCCTAAACCACGGCGTCATGATTGACGCCGCGCGCAAATTGGAATCCAATAGGGACTCATGAACCACTCCGAGTCTTGAGGGAGCATTCCAATGCGTCGTGGCGACTTCTATCTGCTGGTGCTGATTGCTTTTTTCCCGAGTACTTCCGTTACGGCCGCCGACAAGCCGGATGCGCGTCCCAACATCGTGATCATGATGGCCGATGACATGGGATTCTCGGACATTGGCTGTTATGGCGGCGAGATCCAGACGCCGACGCTGAACGGACTGGCCGAGCACGGTTTGCGTTTCACACAGTTCTATAACACGGCCCGCTGCTGTCCGACACGCGCTTCGTTGCTCACCGGACTCTACCCGCATCAAGCCGGCGTGGGGCACATGATGCAAGATCGGCGTCTGGTGGGCTATACGGGCAATCTGAATCAGAACTGCCGTACGATCGCTGAAGTGATGCGTTCCGCCGGTTACCGGACCTACATGTCCGGCAAGTGGCATGTGACTCGGCATATCGCGCCCGACGGCCCGAAGTTCAATTGGCCTTTGCAACGCGGCTTCGACCGCTTCTTCGGAACCATCCACGGTGCGGGAAGTTTTTACGACCCGAATTCGCTGACCCGCGACAATACCCAGATCGCTCCGGACGAGGACTTCTTCTATACCGACGCGATAGCCGCGAACGCCGCAAGCTACGTTCGCGATCATCAGCAGCAGCACAGCGGCCAGCCCTTTTTCATGTACGTCGCTTTCACGTCGCCGCACTGGCCCATGCACGCGCGGCCGCACAACATTGCCAAGTACCAGGGACGTTACGACCAGGGCTGGGACCAACTGCGTGAGGAACGTCACGCGCGGCAGATCAAACTGGGTATCGTCGACGCGGACTGGGCGCTCACGGCTCGCGATCCCGCCGCACCGGATTGGGAAAGCGCCGAGTTGAAGGAATGGGAAACTCGCCGCATGGAAGTCTATGCCGCCATGATCGACTGCATGGACCAGGGCATTACGCAAATCGTGAAATCGCTGAAAGACACGGGGCAATTCGAAAACACGCTGATCTTGTTTCTGGCGGACAACGGCGGTTGCGCGGAGGAATACGGTTCGCGTGGCGCTATCCGCCCCGATCCCTCGAAGCCGGTGGAGTTGAAGCCGATGCAGGCAGGTGAACTGCAAACGCGGATGCAACCGCGGGTAACCCGAGACGGCCGCCCGGTCCGCACGGGACGCGGCGTGATGCCGGGACCGGCGGATACCTACATCGCCTACGGCCTGCCCTGGGCCAACGCGTCGAACACCCCGTTCCGTCTTTACAAACACTGGGTCCACGAAGGCGGCATCAGCACACCGTTGATCGCACATTGGCCGAAGGGAATCGATGCGGCGCGGTACGGCGCCCTGGTAAAAGACCCCGGCCACTTGATCGACCTGGCAGCCACGTGCGTCGATCTTGGCGGGGCCGAGTATCCGCGCGAAGTCGCGGGAAACAAGATTGTGCCGCTGCAGGGGATCAGTCTCCGTCCCGCTTTCAGCGGCCAGCCACTCGCACGCGAAAACCCCTTGTTTTGGGAACATGAAGGGAACCGCGCCATCCGCGATGGAAAGTGGAAACTGGTCGCCAAAGGCGCCCACGCTCCGTGGGAATTGTACGATCTCGAAGCCGATCGTACCGAGTTGCACAACCTGGCCGATCAACATCCAGACCGAGTAGCCCGCATGGCCGAGACGTGGGAGACGTGGGCCGTGAATGCGCACGCCAAGCCCTGGCCCTGGGGGAACA
>CALBSZ010000001.1 GCA_937967665.1 uncultured Planctomycetaceae bacterium | reverse complement strand
CGCTACGAAACATCATAAACCTCCACCGTCCCGTTGGATTTGCCGAGCGCGACTTGTTTGCCGTCGTTTGAAAACTGCAGTCCGAGTGACCATTCGCCCCGTTTGACAGCGGCAAACGACTTGCCGGGAATGCCCTGAGGACTTTTGGGCTTACCGTTCTTGTCCTTTTCCGGTGGAGCAAACTTGTCGGCCTCGAAGCTCCAGAACTTCGCCTCGCTTTCGCCGCCGGCCAGCACATCAGCCTGCGGATGAAAGGCGATCTGCATGTTGATGCGATCTTCACGCGCAACGATTTCGCCGGACTGTAAATCGAAAATCGACAACTGCGTGCCGCCAGCGACACCCAACCAACGATCATCGTGGCTGATCGCCAGGCGATGCACGCCGCTATGTTTTGGCGTTTGTCCCGATTGATTGTTCGCACCGCCGAAGTCGATCGTTTGCAACGGTTTCCATGTCTTTGTGTCCCAAACGATCACACAGCCGTCTTCGCCGCCGCTGAACAATCGAGCGCCGTCGCTGGTGTAGGCAACATCGTCTACGTATCGCTGGTGGCCCGTCAGCGTTTGCAGCAGTTTAAGGTCCGCGCCGTTCCAGATTTTCACCAGACCATCAAAGCCGGCCGTGGCTATCTGCCTGCCGTCGGGCGAAAACGCCACGGCTTCGACCCAGCCGCCGTGTGCTTTAACTTGTCGCGTGGGTTGCTCCACTGGACGCCCACCCTTCCAGTCCCAAACGCGTAACGTGCGATCTGATCCACCCGTTGCCAATTGGTTTCCGCTTGGATGAAAGTCCAGACTCCGAACCCAGCCGATCTCGTGTGGGCAGACAAGTTCGCCCATGACGCACTTGCCGCGGCCTTTTACTTCCGTGTCCGCTTCGGCGGTCAAATCGAACCATGCCGCACGGCGATCGGCGCAGGCTGCAACCAGCTTCTCTTCTCGCGGGTGAAACCGCACGCGCAGCATGGTCATCGGGCCGCGATTGTTTCCGTCATCAACCAGGAATGTCTTTTCGACTTTAGTGAGTTTGGAAGGCATGGTTGTAGGATGGGCACTCTTGCCCGTCTCCTGTTGTGACGGGCAAGAGTGCCCGTCCTACATGGTTTAAGAAAACACCTCTTTCATCGGAGTGCCGAGCTTGTCCTCGACGAAAGGTATCGGCCGGTCTTCGAATTCAAGTTCTTTATACGGGTTAATGTCCAGCGTCTTGTAGAAAGTGCAGAACAGATCGTGGATCGTGACGGGCCGGTCCTTCAAATCGGCTCCATTGTCGTTGGTCGAGCCGATGACTAAGCCTTCCTGCAAACCGCAACCGCCAAACGACAACGACCAGCACTTGGTCCAGTGATTGCGGCCGGGTTGGCCCTGCCCGGAAATGGTCGGCGTGCGGCCGAATTCACCCATGAGAATCAGTAACGTGTTCTGCCACAGACCGCGGTCGATCAGATCGTCGATCAACGCGCCCATCGCCGTGTCGAACTCACTTGTGATCCATCGTTGGCTTTGAAATGCCCGACGATGTTTGTCCCATGCCAGTCCGCTCTGATGTTGTACGCGAACGAACGGCACGCCCTTCTCGATCAATCGCCGCGCCAAGATGCAGTCGCGTCCGAGTCGGCTATCACCGTAACGTTCGAAGTCTTTCTCTGGTTCCTGGGATATGTCAAACAAGTCGGCCGATCGGAGCAGTTGCCCAACTTGCTGGAACGCGCCGTCATGCGATTGAAGCCCGCTTTGTGCTCGACCTTGCCCAAATGAATCGCTGAATGACTGTCGCAATGCTTCACGGCGCTCAAAGGCGGCAATCTCCTCTGCCGTGGCCTTCGGCAAGTCGAGCGGCCCGGCCCCCTCGCCGGGACATTGCAGCGCCTGATATTTTGCGCCCAGATACCCCGGCCCTGGAACATGAAGCGAACCGAAGTTGTCTTTGCCCAGCATCACGTACGAAGGTAAGGCTGGATTCTTTGCCGGCTTTTCGTGCGCACAAATCGACATCCAGTGTGGCGCAGGCGCGACCAACGCGCTCGGGCTATACGAAGTCTGAGCAACATACCCCCCCTGATCGTGATCTCCGATCGTGCTGGTCATACTGCGAACTGTGATCATCCGTTTCGCCAGGCGAGCCAGATTGGGCATGAACTCGTCGAAATGCACGCCGGAGATCGACGTGGGAATCGAAACATGAGGGCCGCCAGTCGGCGCGCCTGGTTTAGGGTCCCACGTCTCGAACTGACTTGGCCCGCCGCTCATGAATACGAGAAGCACGCGTTTGTCATTCTTCTTGGCAACGGCCGCGCTGTCCGCTGCGAACAAGCGACCGAAGCCACCGAACGCGGCACCGCTTGCCATTGCACCTTGCAGAAGCGCCCGGCGGGAGAACGCGTGTTCGTAGCTGGGACAGTCATTTGTTTGCTTATGACGATTAGTCATCGTGAATCCTTGATTTCGTTCTAAGTCAACAGCTCTTCCATCGGACCTAACTTGTCGATACCGGCGCGACCGCCGTCCAGATTGAAATGATCCACTGGTTTACCCATCGCGTGCAGCATGGTGGCCCACAGCGCGTTGATCGTCCGGCCGTTATCCGGGCGCTTCTGGAACCGCCCTTTGCCCCACTGGCCGGAGCCGGGGTTCAGGCTCGTCCCCCATGTCGGATACTGGATGTAACGCCCGGTGCGGAAGCGTCCGCCGAGGTTGCCGATCAACACGAACGGCCAGTGTATACCGGTCGAGTGTTGCACTTCGCCGGAATCGCTGGTGTAGACGACTAACGTGTTGTCGAGCATCGAACCTTGACCGCCAGGTTCGGGTGTTGAAGCAAGCGGTTTGATGACCCGATCCAGCATCTTGAAGCTGTAGTGGCGAGTCGTCACCCAGACGGACTCGTCCATCTGGTTCATGTGACCGAGGTAGTGCGAGTTGATCGCGCGCGGCTTGCCGCCTTCGCCGTTTTGTTGGACAGCACCTTGAAGGCCGAGCGTATCCAACGGCATGCCATCCGGGCCGCTGAGGCCGGCGTCGATTGTCAGCACATTGGTCACACCGGCCTGCAACGCTGCAACTCCCACATCGATGCCCGCTTGCCACCAGTCGCCGCTTTCCTGTGGATTCTCGAAGCGATCGTTGTAGTCTGGCTTGGCCTTCGCCAGCTTGTCCTTGATTCTCACCAGATCCAACCGCTGCTGCTTCGCTTGCTTGAGGCCGTTAATATAAACGTCGAACTTGGCGGCCTCTTCACCGGCCAAACGTCGCCGCAAGCGGTCGCTATCGGCAAGCATCTGGTCGTACCAGGCAGTCTCGGCGAGGAAGCCGGCTTCGGACTTTCCGCCGGCAACGCAACCGAAGATGTTCTGATATGCCATGCGCGGATCGGAGAACAGCGGCAGCGGTTTTGCCTCACCGGCCGCTGACGAACTGTAACTGATCGGACTGGTTTGCATCGTGCCGAGCTGGCTGAGTCCAATCCCCAGCATCGGAAGTGGCGTTTTCGGTTGCAGTTGGCTGACAGCGTGGTCGATCGTCGGGGCGGATGGTGACTTGCCTTTCTTCACTCCGGCAAGACAACCGAACGGCGAGCCGTGATTCGTGTTGCAGTGCTCGCCGTTGACGCCGTGGATGATCGTCATGCGGTCTCTGTACGCTTCGATCGGCGCCGACCATTCAGGCAACTTGTGCGCGGCCATATCGACATCGATGACTTTGTCAGTCTTCGCTGTTTCCAGCAGTTCTTTTGGCCGCACGTGATTCGGATGTAGTCCGTTGCTGAACAGAAAGAAGACAAAGCGTCGGGGACCACCTTTGTCCGATGTCGTCGCCGCTGCCTGGAGCACTGGCGGAGCAAACGGTGAACCCACCATTGCGCCACTTGCGGCGAGGGCAGCATACTTCATTGATTCGCGGCGACTAATTTTCATCTGAAAGTTCCTCCTTTGGCACTGCTCCCGTGCGATACAGAAATGCATCGGACGTCAGTAGTGATCTCAAAAGCGATGACATGCTACCGTCGTTTTCTTTGTACGCTTTATACGCATTTTGAATTGTTCGCGAGTCATCAAGCGTTTCGTTACGGCCCATCCAGAAGCGGAAGGCGTAACGTACGAAAACCTGATGCACACGCTCGGAGTTGGCGAGACGCTGAACCAGCTCTTGAGGACCGGAAACAGGTCCATCGAGCTTTGGATCGCCGCTGTCGATAATCTCGCCGCTTGCGACAACCGGTCTGTCAAGTTCCGTTTCGCGGTAACTGCCGAAATGGTCCCATTGCTCGAACGGCAGGCCGAGTGGGTCCATCAGCCGATGACACTTCCAGCACTCGGAATTGCGAGTCTTCTGCATCCGCTGGCGTAACGTCTTGGTAGGGTCTTCCGGTAACGCCGCATCGACCGTGATTGGGACATCGGGAATTCGTCCGCCCAGCAACCGTTCGCGAACCCACTTGCCACGATGGATCGCGTGGTTCTCGGTGTTGGTGGAATGGGTTACCAGCCATGATCGTTGCGTCAACACGCCCATACGATCCGGCCCGATTGGATCCGGGCTTTTTCGTTGAGCGATCAGCTCGGCGAGCCGCTTTCGCTGCTTCTCCAACTCCTGCGTGACCTTGGCTCGCTTGTCGTCAGGCAGTTTCTTCTCGCCCGTCCGAGCAAGCTCCTTTTCCATACGGTCAATGTTGCCTTCTGCCTTCCGCTTGTTGTATTGAAACTCGTATTCCAACACAGCGTCGGATTTACCCATGTAGTCGGTGCGAACGGTCAGCAATTGTGTGAGCACCCGCCGGTCTTCTTCAAGAATCTTGTCGATAACTTTGTGCGTTTCTCCGACGGCCTTATCTCTGCCAAACGTCTTGGTCGCGTCGAAGCCTCGGAACAATAGACCGTTTTCCTTTTGCTGTTGTTTGACGTCGTCGGGGCATTTGAAGACATGCAGCGAATGCGGATAAACAAAATACTCTTCGAGAAACCGATGTACGGTTTCGGCTCGGGAAAGCTTTCGATGTTTCTCATAATCCGCCAGTGCGGCGACGACGTCGTCACGACTATCGAGTCGGCCATTCGCCACATAGCGTGCGAAGTGATTGGAGTTACCGCGATCCTGTAAGGCTCGATTCAGGGCATCCGCAAGTTCCTGCGGCGGTAGGATTGAAGGTTCTCCAGAAGCTTGGGGTGCCCCGTACTCACGGCGGAAGAACACTTCCGGATGAGCCATGACCGGAACCAAACCGTAGATCAGGCCCTCCCGGTTGCCAAACGTCTTGATCTGTTTGGCGACAAACGACCGTTTGCTTGCCAGCTCGTCGTCCTCTGGATCACGACCAATCCAGTGCCGATAAAGATCGACAATCACCTTATCGAGTTCTTCATCGCCAGGTGGCTCCTTGGCGAGCGCGAGCTTGCGTATCAATGACCGGTCGTTCTTTGGATCGCCGTCGATCATGCGGATCAACAACGAGCGAGCGTTGTTCGCCAGCCCTTCGGTCTGAGACGCTTCGAGCGTGTAAAGGAACGAGTAGTTTTTCAACTCGTGTTCGGGGTGCAGTCCGAACGGCGCGGGCAATACCGAGTCACCACGGACCTTGGCTGCTCCTTTAGCCCTGAGCCACCACTTCTGTTGGTCCTCGTAGCTTTGGGGCAACACCCGCCATATACGTGCCGGGCTGGCCGCGATCTTCGGCGCTTGTTCGGCAGTCTTCGGATCGAACAGCCGATCATGGGGCACATGGTTGCCATTTTCCGGACGCATCATCTTGCGCGCGATTAGCCGATATGCCTGCCCAACGTTTTCTTTGATCCACGTCGTGGCAGTCGCGACTTCGCTGGCCCCAGGCCGCGGTTGCTTCTCCGGCGGCATCGCGTCAGTCTCCAACTGCTCAAGGATCACCGCCCAAACGTCGCCTTCTTCCGGATGTGCGGAAAGATTGCCTGTGAGCCGATCGAAGCGTCGGTCGCCCTCTTGCTTTTTTGGTCCGTGACAAGCGATGCAGTGTTTTTCGAGCAGCGGACGAACGGATTGTTGGAAATCGGCGCTTGCGGTCGCCGTACACGACACAACTATCAGCAAGCATACAATCGTTCGCATATCGATCATCTCAACAAAACTCCTTGAACGCCTCGTCTGCATCGCCGAAGTCCGGCAAAGGCGCCCCCATATTGGCCGCGAGCGGGAGCAGCAGCCGACCAAGACGTCGGTCCTCTTTGCCATCGAAACTCACCACGCGTCCGGCTTTCAGTTTGCCACCCGCACGGCCCGCCAACAGCACGGGCAATCGCTTGGCGTAATGGCTGCCGTCATGCATGCCGGACAAGAAGAGGACCTGACTATTATGCAAAATGCTCTCGCCGCCTTCGTCGGCCGCCTTTAGTTTTTTCAGGAATTCGGACACCATTTGGCTGTGAAAGTTGGTGACCCGAGCGTGAACTTCCTTGGAGCCGTGGGACAACGCGTGGTAGGCGGACGAATTCACACCGTCGAGGAATCCGAAGTTCTGTTGCGACCGCTCGTTGTTGAACATCAAAGTAGCGATACGCGTGCGATCCATGCGGAAGGAAAGCACGATGATGTCGAGCATCAGCCGCATGTGATCGGCCAGCTTTTCCGGAATGTGGTCAGCGGGACGCTCCATGTTGGGTTTCTTGAGCGAAGGCTGCCACGTGAGGTATTCACGCGGTTGTCCCAATCGCTCCACGCGTCGCTCAACGTCGCGAACGGACGACAGGTACTCATCGAGGCGACGATGGTCGGCCGTGCTGATTTCGCGGCCCAGGTCCTTGGCGTCCTCAAGCACAGCGTCGAGGATGCTCTTGGTGCGCTGCCGATTCGGTCCCGCACCGAACATGCTGTCGAAGGCTAGCGCCGGATGGATTTCACGCGGCGTGGGTCGTGTAGGCGACGACCAGGAGATGTTGTTCAGATAGACGCTGCTCAAATTAGAATCGACCCCTGGACACGGTGGCTCAACGCCCAAAACTAGACTGGGCTGTAACGTCTCGTCACCGATTCGCGCAGCAAGCACCTGGTCGAGGCTGGTCCCGGCACGGACATCGGTTGTGCTCTTGTTCACTTTGGCTCCGCTCAGCACAACCGGCCCCAGATCACCGTGCGTCCCTTTGCTCGCGTTTTCATGGAAGAGTCCTTTGACGATGTTGATTTCGGATGCCACTTCTTCCAGCGGAGCCAGTCCGTTGCCGAATTGGATTTTGCCATCGGCTTGCTGTGTGGTTTCGTCCCAACCTTGCACACCATTGGCGATGTAGAAACAAGCGAACCGCTGCGGTGGCCCAGAATGTTTGGCGGTTTCAGCACTGGCGAGTGTTTCCAACCATGGCAAAGCGACCGCCGCGCCGACACCTCGAAGTAAGTCGCGGCGACTGAGGTATGAGTGTCGTTGATTCGCTTTCATTTGAATAACTCCGATGTTATGTAGGACGGATTGCTAATCTGTCCGGACGGAACGGCCTTCCGACCTACTCATCCTTCGTCGCAAATTCTCGCTCCGTCGCCGGTCGGTGCGATCGGAATTGGCGACTGAGCACAATGTTTTCCACGACGCTCGACATTCGATATTCATGCTTCGGTAATTCGCTCAGCGTCCGCTCGATGAGCGGCGTATCACTGACGGCGACGGGGCGGTTCAACGCATAACCGAGCATGCGCCGGATCAGGTTGCGGTTTACTTGTTCGGATCGCTGCCTGAGGTAGTTTCTGAGCGACTCGATGCCGTCCAGTTTAATGCCGTCACGCGTCGTTTCATATTCGATCTTGCCTCGGAACTCTTCCGGCCGCAGTTGTCCAGCAGCGTCAAACGCCTCAAAGGCAAATCCGAAGGGATCAATCCGCGCATGACATGACGCGCAGGCTTTGACCTCGCGGTGTTTGACCATTCGCTGTCGAAGTGAAAGACCTTCTTCGACTTTGTCGGGAATCGGCGGAACATCTGCAGGCGGTGAAGGCAAGTGACGACCAAGCAAGTTTTCGACCACCCAGACACCGCGATTTACTGGACTGGTCCGCTGCGTGCGGCTGTTGCGAACGAGGATGGCGCCTAATCCCAAGACGCCCCCGCGACCGACGGAAGAAATCTCCGTGCGGACGTATGGTTTAACCGCAGGGCCATCGGCCTGCGCGCGTGTGACGCGCGGCCCCGACCCGCTAGCGCGTGTGCCCGGCACGCGGTTGAACGAGCCGAGACCATAGTACTCCCGTAGCGTCTCATCGAGGAAACTGTAGTCTGCGTCAATGATCAATCGCACGTCCCGATCGTTGCGGATCAAGTCTTCAAAAAATGCAACCGCCTCGCCGTGAAGCGATCGACGCACCTGTGGTGTGAAGTCAGGAAAGGCCTTAACGTCGGGGCCGCGCTTTCCGCGGTCGAAATCAGCGAAGCCGAGCCACTGGCCAAACAAATGCTCTGCCATACCGCGGGCTTTCGGGTCGGCAAGCATTCGTCGCGTCTGTTTGCGCAGCACGTCGTCGCGAAGAAGGCTGCCGTCCGCTGCGCAACGGCGCAGCTCGTCGTCTGGCAGCGAAGCCCAGATCATCAGGCTCAGCCTCGTCGCTAGTTCCCACGCGTCGAGTGCTGCTTCTTTGCCATCGGTGGCAACACGTTCGCAGCGGAAGAGGAAGTGAGGTGAGACCAAGACTCGCATCAACATCGTTCGCAACACACCTTCCAGTTCCGTATCGGCAAGGTGCTGCATCGAATTGTAAAGCCGCTCGATGCGCGTTCGCTCTTGTTCGGTCAACGGCCGTCGCCACGCGTGCGTAGCGAATTCGGTGACGGCAGCGAGCGTCCGCTCGCGCCACAGGGCACGCTGCCGATTTATCTGGTCTTGATAGTACTTCAGCCGACCCGGCAACTCGACGGGAATCTCGCCGTACGGATGTTTCATGCGCTGTTGCGATTGTCGTTCGTCCTTGTCCGGGTTGGCCTGGATCTCTTCCAGCTTCGCGATTTGTGACGCTTCAT